>NZ_JBJKOD010000010.1:47903-126074 GCF_045765065.1 Winogradskyella sp. 4-2091 | reverse complement strand
ATATATTTTACTAAATAGATTGAATAGTTACTTTTATTCCATTTCCATTCCCAGCCAATATGCTATATTATTGAAACCCTTATTTAATAGTGTCTTATAGCATTTCGAAATAATTTATGAATGTATTTGACAATTATGTTGAATAGCTGTATACCCGTGTGTTTACTAGCTTAATCACTCTCCGACTCCACAACCTAAAACCTCAACTATTTAATTTATAATTAGTTGAGGTTTTTAATTTTATAATTATTCTATTTATTACTGATGCATTCGCATTCTACCTGTAATATCATCTACCTTAATTTGAAATACAATGGGTAATTTATCTACTTCTATTTTACTTGAAAATTCACTTATAAAATCTAATTTTCTAAACTCTTTATTTATTATTAAATCTTTTACACCCAACGAAAATTGATGGAGTTTGGCTTTAGCGGCACTACCCGTAAGTTCTTGGTAGATACCATGAGCTAATACCGATTTCCAATCATTTATAGAGTCTATATCTGTTACACTTAAGGAAACATATGTATTTTTTCGCATGGCATTAATTTTATGCCCTTCTGCAGAGTAACCTATTATTACACTGTTTTCCATATCATAAAAATAAGTAATGGGCACAACAAAAGGTTTATCTCTGTAGATATAAGATAGATTACCTACGTAATTTAGCATTAGTAACGCGATGGACTCTTTTTCATTTAGTGCTCTAAACATGGCCTTAATATTTAATAATTAGTCTAATTTAATCATAACCAATTATTTAAATAATGATATAAATCAGTTTATTGCATAAAAAAGGGTTAGCCATTAATCTATAATTTTTTAAAAGATTAACTACCTTTAACTTCTTTTAAATATCAACAATCAGATATGTTTCAACATAACCAAAATACTTTTAATACACTAGCTGAAGCACTTGCTGAAGGTGTGATACTGGTTGACAAAAATCAAATCATCATTAAAACAAATACATCAACTGATGTTATTTTTGGTTATGAAGATGGTGAACTTGAAGGCCAAAAATTAGAGATCTTAATTCCTAAAAATTATCATGGCTCTCACGATGGCCATTTTAATGGATATGTTAAAAATACGAGTAAAAGACAAATGGCTATTGGTCGCGATTTATACGGTCTTAAAAAAGAAGGTATTACATTTCCGGTAGAAGTAGGACTAAATCCTTTAACCATTGATAACAAGCAATACATACTCGCTTTAGTTAAGGATATTACTGAAAGAAAAAAAGCAGAGCAAGAGCTTACACATTGGGCTAATATATTTAATGAGTCATTAAATGAAATTTACATTTTTGATTGTGAAAGTTATAATTTCATTAACGTAAATCGAGGTGCCTTAAACAATATCGGTTACAATTTAAAGGAATTAAAGCAACTTACACCTATAGATATTAAGCCAGAATTTACGAAAGAAAAATTTACTAAAAGAGTAAACCCTTTAATAGAAGAAGTTGAAGAAAAATTAATTTTTGAAACCATTCATAAACGTAAAGATGGTACAACGTATCCTGTAGAAATACATTTACAATTATCTATACTTGGTAACAAGAAAGTATTCGTAGCCGTAATTTTAGATATTACTGAACGAAAAAATTATACTGAAAAGCTAGAAAGTACTGTAGAAAAAAGAACCATAGAATTAAAAAATGCACTTGCTAAAGAACAAGAACTAAACGAATTGAAAACTAAATTTTTATCATTAGTATCTCACGAGTTTAAAACACCTTTGAGTGGCATTTTAACCTCAACAATGCTCTTAGAAAAATATACATTAACAGAGCAACAAGGCAAACGAAACAAGCATATTAAAACTATTTCTGATAAAGTACACTACTTAAACAATATTTTAAATGACTTTTTATCTGTTGAACGCTTAGAGCAAGGAAGAATTAAATATTCTCCCAGCACATTTAAAGTAAGTAAGGTTATTAATGAAGTTATTTATAATGCCAATATGCTTCTTAAAGAAGGGCAGCAAATTAATTACCCTGAAAATATTGATACTTATCTACTTCACCAAGATGAAAAAATTATAGAATTAGCACTTTCTAATATAGTACATAACGCTATAAAATACTCTTCTGAGAATACAATAATAGACATTAAGATTTCGCAAGATGACGTAAAAACCATTTTTAAAGTTGAGGACAACGGCATTGGAATCCCTGAAAAAGATCAAAAAAATATTTTTAATCGTTACTTTAGGGCTGAAAATGCATTATTAACTCAAGGCACAGGTATTGGTTTAAATATTGTAAAAGATCATTTAGAAAATTTAAAAGGAAAAATATATTTTGAAAGTGAACCAGAAAAAGGGACCATTTTTACAATAGAATTACCAAATAAAGCAGAATAATGAAACACATATTGTTAATAGAAGACGACGTAATTTTAAGAGAAAACACCGCAGAGCTGCTAGAATTATCTGGCTATAACGTTGACACTGCTCCTAATGGAAAAATCGGTGTAGAAAAAGCCAAAGAAGTTTTACCAGATATTATAGTTTGTGATATAATGATGCCAGAATTAGATGGATATGGTGTTTTACAAGCCATCTCAAAAAACCAAGCTACAAAGTACATACCCTTTATATTTTTATCTGCAAAAACAGAACGACAAGATGTACGAAAAGGTATGGATTTAGGAGCTGATGATTACATTACTAAACCTTTTGGTGAAGATGAATTAACTAGCGCTATTGAAAGTAGAATTGCAAAAGCAGCTATTTTAAAAGAAGAACGTGAGCGCAGTGCCAATATTGAAACTCATAACGAAGATGAGATTAAAACTTTAAATGCTTTAAAAAACTATTTTGACGATAACGGCAACACATTTACTTATCCTAAAAACACGGTAATATATAGAGAACAAGATCACGCTAACTATATTTACCTCATTAATAAAGGCACAGTAAAATGTCATCAAATTGATGAACAAGGCAAGGAATTAGTGACCACTATTTATAAAGAAGATGATTTATTTGGCTACACAACATTCACTGATAACAAGCCACATAAAGAAACTGCAACGTCCATACATGATGTGGAATTAACAGGCATCTCTGCTAAGCAATTTAATGACATACTTAATGATAATCCTAAAATAGCTATTGAACTTATTCAGCTCTTATCTGACAACATTTCTAACATGAAAAATCAATTGTTAGAAATGGCGTATAGTTCAGTGTCAAAAAAAACTGCAAATACTATTTTAAAGTTCGCTGAAAAAATAAATCGTAAACCAGAGGATCCTATAAAAATTTCTAGAAGTGATCTAGCAAGTGTAGCTGGTATCGCTACAGAAACATTAATAAGAACACTAACTAGCTTTAAGCGCGAGGGTATAATTAAAATTGAAGGCAGAAATATTAAAATTTTAGATATAGAAGAATTAAAAAGAATTGGCTAAATTTAATCTATTAGCCTAAAAATGATATATATCATTTTCAGTGTAGCATCTTACTTTTAGCTTTGTAAAAGTAAAGTTAATGCTGAATGAAAAATATACTACTCCCAACAGATTTTTCTGAAAACTCATGGAATGCTATTAAATACGCTATCCGTTTTTTTGAAAAAACAGAATGCAATTTTTATTTGTTGCATGTAGACAGATTAGATAGTCTAGCATTTACTGATGCTTCATTACTGCTTAATGAAACCATAATTGATAAAGTTTACACTTCATCATCTAAACAGAAGTTGCGAAGTCTGTTGCATAGAACAACAAAATTAACCTCTAACCAAAACAAATATAAATTCTTTACACTTACTGATCATGGTTCATTTATTGAATCAATTAGAAAAACTGTAAATGAAAAACACATTGACTGCATAGTGATGGGCACCAAAGGCGCTTCAGAATTAGATAGAATTATTTTAGGTACAAATACTGCAGATGTGATAACCAAGGTTAAATGTAATGTATTGGCCATACCTGAAAACGCAGAATATGTAACTCCAAAAGAAGTTGCTTTTCCTACTGATTTTTCTTTATCTAATAATCTTCAGGTTTTAAAACCCATGGCAGACATTGTAGAGCGATTTAAAACCAATTTAAGAATTCTACATATTAGTGATAAAGAAGACGATCTTAATGCGGAGCAGATAGAAAACAAAGAACTCTTAGAAGACTATTTTACGCCCAACCCTTACTCCTTTCACTATTTAAAAAACAAAAAAGTTGAAGATGCCATAGAGTGTTTTGTAGAAAACAGAGCAATAAATTTAATTTGTATGGTAGCAAAAAATCTAAATTATTTTCAACAAATACTCTTTCACTCTAAAGTAGAAAAGATCAGTTACCATGTAGATGTACCTTTTTTGGTTTTACATGAAACAAGTTAATAGAATTACACAAAATTATGAGATATGGACTATTCACTATTTTTTGCAAAATTTTGGGGTTGGTACCTCCTAATATTCTTTTTTATATTGAGTGTTAACCCAAAACGAATTAAACAAGTTTTTGATGACTTAAATGATCAAAAATTCTTAATCCTAACAGCATTTATCGCCATTGTAATTGGTTTGTTAAATATTATATTTCATAATATTTGGGAACTTAGTTACAAATTAATAATTACTCTGATAGGCTGGACAGCACTTTTTATGGGTTTGGCTTTATTTTCTTTTCCAAAGCGTACCATTTCATTTTTAGCAGTAGCAAATATTAAATTAGTACAACTTATCTATACCATCCTCTTGTTATTAGGTATTTACTTACTCAATACTACTTATAGTATAGTTTTATTCTAAAGATGATAAAAGTCATAGTTATATGGTATTTTAAGATGTAATATTATAGTACCATTTAACAATGGCTTGCTATTAATCTAAGAGAGACAGTTTTAAACAGCTTAACTTGAGGTTTTTTTGGTTAATTTTAAAGTATATAGATTTTTTTTGGTTGGTTCGTAGTTTAATTTTTTTTTAGACTTAAATCTATAGTTTTAAAATTTTTTGTTCCTAAACTGTCTCTCTTTATTAATACAAGTTACTCCTAATTACAACTTCTACACCGCCTGACATTTATCATAGTTTTTAATATTTTTTGACATTATTTTTATAATCCATTCTAAAACCAGGTAATTATGTTATCCATTCTTCTACCTACCGATTTTTCTAAAAATTCTATCAATGCTATTAAGTATGCCTTAGAGTTTTTTAAGTATCAAAAAGTGCAATTCTATTTTATGCACGCTTATAGAAATGAATTTTATGATCATGATGAGTTAGTCTCACGTGCTGTTTTTGACGATGTATTACTAAAGGTAAAAACCGCTTCTGAAAATAACTTAAAGAAATTACTACAAGAAGTTGAAGAATTAACACCTAATCCAAGATATACGTATCACAGCATTTCTGCAAACAACTCTCTTGTAGAAGAAGCTAATGAGATTGCAGAACATAAAAATATTGATTTGATAGTAATGGGAACAAAAGGAAAATCTAACGAGCGGCACATTATATTTGGAAGTCATACTTTTCAAGTTTTAAAATATGTAGACTGTCCAGTTTTAGCAATACCTTCAAACTACAAAAACACACAACCAAAAAACTTTTTATTTCCTACAGATTTTCTTATACCGTATAAGCGAAGAGAATTAAAATTGTTATCAATTTTATCAAAATCGTACAGAAGCCTAATTGATATTATTTACATCTCAACAAGCAATAAATTATCCATAAGACAACAAGACCATAAAGATTTTGTAAAAGACGCCTTAATAGTTAATAAAGTAAACTTTAAAATTATAAACAGTAAAAAGGTAGATGACGCTATAAAATTATATATAGAAACCAATAATATTGATATGATTACCATGGTAAATACTCAGCATTCTTTTTTGGAAGATATGCTATTTCCATCTACCATAGACAAAGTAAGCTTGGGCTTGGACATTCCACTATTAGCTTTGCAAAACACAACACGTAATTAAAAGATAATATTCAAATCAACCAAAACAAATACTATGTGACTACTAATCAATAAATTTTAGAACTTATGAAAAATATACTTCTACCCACCGATTTTTCCGACAACTCTTGGAATGCAATAAAGTATGCTATTCAATTATTTAAAGATAAAACCTGTACTTTTCATTTATTAAATACTTATACTCCAATTATATACAATGTAGAATATGTTTTAGGTTATCCTGCTCAATTTGGTTTAGGAGATGCCATAAGAGATGCCGCTATAAACAACCTAAATGAATTAAAGTCAAGAATTTCTATAACCTTTAAAGAGAACCCTAAGCATAAGTTTAATACAGTGCCTCGTTTTAACACATTAGTATCTGGTTTAAAAGAATTTTTAATAGAGAACAAAACCGATTTAATAGTAATGGGAACGAAGGGTGCTACTGGAGCGCAAGAAGTATTATTTGGCTCCAACACTGTACATGTTTTTAATGAAATAAAGTGTCCTGTTTTGGCAATTCCTGCCAATTTCAAATATGAGAAACCAATAGAAATTCTCTTTCCCACAGACCTAGATGTAGATTACAGCAATTTCAAAATAAACATATTAAAACAAATTGCTATAGAGCATAACTCTAGAATAAATGCCTTGCATGTGTCAACGGGAAACGACCTCACATTTAAGCAAATAAACAGTCAATTAAAGTTAGAGTCATTTTTTAAAGGTATCTCTTATTTATTTCATAACTATTTGCAGATGAATGTTACAGATGCAATTAATAAATTTCAAATGAAAGAGAAAATCAACTTATTGGCTATGGTTAATAATAAGCATTCATTTTTTGAGAACTTATTTTTTAGATCCACACTTAATAAAATTGGGTTTCATTTAAACGTGCCCTTTTTGGTAATACCTGCTATAAATTAATTTATCATTTTGAAAAAATAGAGTGGAAAACACTAGTTGATTTTCGTAGAATAAAAATAAATCACATGAAAACTAACATTTTAATACCCACAGATTTTTCAAAAAACGCATATAATGCAGCTACATATGCGATGAAGTTATACAAAAATGAGTCATGTACGTTTTACCTCTTAAACTCATGGGCTTTCTCAGTTTCTCACTCTAGGACCTATGTAACAGCAAATTATTTGAAAAAATTAAAAGAGGAGTCAGAAAAACAATTAAAAGATTTAAAAGTTCAACTCAAAGCCGAATTTAAAAACCCTAAGCACGAGTTTAAAACAATTATTAGTAAAGACCCTTTATTAGTTGCAATAAAAAAAGAAACACAAGCTCATCTTATAGATCTTATAATAATGGGTACAAAAGGTGCTACAGGAGCTACAGAATTATTTATTGGCAGCAATACTGTTAATGTTATTAATAAATTAAAGAATTGTCCTATTCTAATAATACCAAATGAATTTGATTATGTAGTACCAAGGAAAATTGCCTTCTCAACGGATTTTAATAGGTTTTATGGAGAAGAACTAGAACACTTAATTCAACTCGCCAATCTGCATAAATCTAAAATTAGTGTTATTCACATAAATGAAAAGAATCTTACAGATAAACAAAACTATAATTTAGCCATGTTAAAAGCATATTTAGAAAATCACAGACACCGATTTCATTGGATGACAGGTTTTTCTAAAAAAGAGCACGCTTTAAAAGCAGCTACTGAAGAACTTAGCATTGATATACTTACAATGATTAATTATCAACACAGTTTTATTGAAAATATAATTAATGAACCAGTGATAAAAAACATAGGGTTTCATCCTATCATTCCTTTTCTGGTAGTACCATGTTTCTATGAGAAATAGCGTCATGTGTTATAGCTGATTATTATCATTCCATATCATCAAAATTGTCATTAATTTTAATTGAACGGATTTAATTTAGTTAATCATGAGACATAAAATTTTATTACCGACAGATTTTTCTAAAAACTCAATTAAAGCTATTAATTATGCTAGGGAGCTATATAAAAATGAATATTGCGATTTCTATATTCTAAATGTTTTATGGGCAACAGGGAATATCTTAGATAGCTTATTAAACTTAAAGCCAGGAAGCGAACTATATGAAACAGCTAAGCTCAATTCTGAAAACGGTTTAGCTTCCGTTTTTGATATGATTACAATGAACGATTCAGCGAACCCTAAACATAACTTTAAAGTTATTTCTCAATTCAGTAATGTTATAGATGGTATAAAGTCCATAGTAGATAAAAAAGATATAGAAATGGTAGTAATGGGTACCAAAGGGAAAACACATTCTAGAGCAACTGCATTTGGTAGTACTGCAATTTACGTTATGGAAAAAGTACGTAATTGCCCAATTCTAGTTGTGCCAGCAGATGCAGAAATTAAATTACCTAAAGAGATTGTCTTCCCTTCAAATTACAGAACTAATTTTAAACAAAGAGAACTTATACATCTCTATAATATTGCACAAAAAAGCAACGCTAATATTGCTATTTTACATATCACAAAAGAAGAAAAATTAGACAAAGAACAGGAGGAAAACATAAATTTACTAAAAGAAATTTTAGAAGGTATCAGTTATAAATTTCACACTTTAACTTCTAACTCAATTCAATCTTCAATAAATGTGTTTGTAAAAAGCAGAGGTAGTGATATGGTGGCATTTATAAATAAGAAACATTCCTTTTTTGGAAGTATTTTCAGTAGTCCAATGGTAAAAGAAATTTCTTATCATTTAAAGGTACCTATTTTGGCTATGCACAACTTAAAAAATTAAAATTATCAAATCATTATGTTATTTTAATTTGCTTTCATAATTAAACCTATTTCATTAACTATTTAAACGTTAATTCATCAAATTATATAACGCAGATAAAGTGACAGCTTATAAATAACCTATACCAACTGACTTATATCATTTTATAATTAGATTTAAGCTGCTACATTTAATAGATAAAATATTCAGTTTAATATAATAATGGCACTAATTAACCCTAACAATAGAGTACGTAAGTTCTCAAAATAGAACAATGACCATTAAAAAAAATCTGAGCAATGATGACTTTTTTAACAATGACTTCTTTGAAGAAGACTACATAATGCCAGCATTGAATGTAAGAAATATGAGAATAGTTTTGATATAGAGATGGCGACTCCAAGTTTTTCAAAACAAGATACTAATATTACCATAAGCAACAACAATCTCAATGTTTATGTAGTAAAACAATAGGAAAAAGATTAACAGTTAATGCGGAAATAATTTAGTTATATTTTTTTCTCAAAGGTTCTTAAGACTTTCTAATTCTATTTATCAACTAAATTATTAATGCGCTTTATAAAGTTGGTATTCTAAAATAAATCTTTGAAATATTTAAAAAATAATAAAAGCAACTTAAAAAAGTGATTTAATTACATTAAACAACGACAAGCAAAAGGCAAGTGTTAAATATATTTTGCCATTAACTTATAAATTAGTTAGACATGAAAACAACACAAATACAAACAAAATATTTAGAATGGTTGAGTGCAGAACAAATGCATTTAGAATCGAAAGAGTGGTTATCAGAATTACTTTTTTTAAAAGATGAACATTTTTTTTATGAAGATTTAGTTCTAACCTTTATAAAACAGCTTATTGAGCCAAATAAATTTTCCGACAGCAAGGAAATTATCGAGGTATTAAATAAGTCTCAAAAACAGAATGATCTATTAATTGAAGCGATTAAAGTACACGAAAATGATCTTAAAATCATGTTAGACGGGATCAATCAAACAGAAGAGGAAAAGGCTTACAGAAAATCGCATTATGGCTTAATAATAGAATTAAAAGAATTTAAAAAGTTTTACGTACAATTAAAAAAGCGAGTCTTCAAAACTTTTAAAGTCATAAAAAAAGAAGATAAAAGAAATTATTTACTTGATAAAACTTAAAAATAAAACCACATGAAACGGCTATTTCTTACAATAATTTTATCTATAATTTTTAGTTGTAATTCAACACAGCTTACAGAACAATGGAAAAACCCTGATATCGAGAACTACTCGCCAAAGAAAATTTTTATAATTGGATTAACTTCTAATATTGAAGCAAGAGAAAAATTTGAAAATCAAATAAAAAATCAATTAGAATTACGCCATATAGAATCCGTTTCAAGTTTAGAATTTCTAGATCCTCAATTTAGAACAGAAATGATGACAAAAATTCAGTTTATGAATTTAGAATTAGATTTAATTGAAGCAGGGTTCGATACGATTCTATTTTCGAAAGTAATTGGTGTTGAAGACAAAATAGTTTACAGACAGAATTATAAAAAACATCACGAAACTAATATAAATTTTAGTGAAGATTATTTAAAGTATCAAGATCAATTTTATAATCCCAATGATTATAATGAATACCAAATATACAATGCAGAGACCACTATGTTTTGCATATGTCCTAATAAAGAACATAGCATTGTTTGGAAAGGTTATGTCAGTATTACTGATCCTAGATCTATCGAAAAAACTGTTAATGAATACGTAAATTTAGTAATCGCGGTATTAGAAAATCAAAAATTAATTGACGCCACTGAAACTACAAAATAATTGAACCATCAAATGCTTTATAAATAAATATGTAATATTTAAGAATGAAATACCAATAATGGAACTCTTAATTTAGAACTTATCTTAGTTGTAGAAGACCCTTTAAAAAAGCGTTCAATAAAATTTTCTTTCTGAACCATTAAGGCCATTAAGTTAATAGGATGTGTTTGAATATAACTTGCTACGGCATATTCCATAGGTACATTTTCAATTGAGTTATATAAATAATTTATTGCATTGAATACCGTATTAATTGTCTCTATATCTTGTTCTCGTTCTAGAGCAATTTCATCAGCTGCACTTATTCTAAGTAAATGTAATTTATCACCAAAATGCTCTATAAATTGAATTAATTGATTAAATGCCTTACTATTTAATGTATCATCAACATCTAAAGGAATTAATACTTCGGACGGTTTAGAATATAAGAATCCCTCAGGAACAACTAACGTAGGGCATTTAACATTTCTTATTACATTAATTGTATTACTACCAAAAAGCACTTCTTTTGCACTAGAAACACCATTACTTCCCATAATTAATAAGTCAAATGGTGTGATAGAGTTTAGTTGATTTATAGACTCCGTTAAATCATCATAATCAACTACTTGATGAAATGTAAAATTATTGTTTAAAAATTCTGATTTAAAATCATCAACTAAAACGTATAGTTTTTCCTTCGATTTTTTCAGAATGGAGTCATAAATACTTTGACCTCCTCCCATTACCAAATCATCGCTTACATAAACTTTAGAGCTTTCTACATGTAGCACATGAAAATCGCATACCTCATCTTTAAATAGGTTTAAAGCATAACGTATTGCATTAATTGAATTATTTGAAAAATCTGTTAATAGGAGTATCTGTCTCATCATCATCGGTTTTTATAAATTTAACCAAAGATTAAAAGACCTAAAATGATTTAAATCATTATTGTAACCTACATCAATTATAATTTAATTATTTATGCAGCTTCAACCTATCAAAAGCGAGTTCAGGTTCATCTGTTGTAATGTAGTCAAAATTATGAGACAATAACCAATCTATATCTTCTTGCTTATTTGCTGTCCATGAATTAAGAATTAGATCTAATTTTCTAGCCTCATCAATCCATTCTGGTTTATCTTTTAATTTATAAACAAAATAATCTAAGCCTGTAATATTATCCAGTTTTAGTGTTTCTGGAGTTTTTGAACCATCTAAATATAAAACCTTAGAATTAGGATCTATTTGTCTAATGTGCTTTATAACCTCATAACTAAAACTAATGTAATAAGATATATAAGCTTCTGCCTTAAGTTCTTTTACTAATGCTACAGCTTTTTCTGCCATTAAAGTATTGCGACCTTCTATTTTAGAAGGTTTAATTTCACATACTAAACCTGTTGAAGAATTATTAACCATACCTGCTTTAATAAACGCCTTTAAGGTTGGTAACGATTCTCCATTTGGTAATTTATGTTGCGCCAATGTTTCATATGTTGAAGATTCTATATGTAAACCACCATAATCAGCATCATGAGTTACTATAAGTACTTCATCTGCGGTCATACGCACATCAAACTCAGAGCCTGTGCACTTTAGACGTATTGCCTCATTTAGTGCTGCTATGGAATTTTTAGGTAAACCATTTGCCTTCCAAGCACCTCTATGTGCTATTACAGGATTATCCGCAAACACAATTTCTGTTTCTGTAGTAGAGGTTTTACATGACAACATTAAGACACATATACAGAGTATAATAACATATTTCATTCCGAATATTATTTAATTAAAAAAATAAATTTTTATTAAAAAATTAAAAAAATGGGCAAGAACTCTTGCCCAATTTTCAAACTAATAATAAACAATTAATTATAACCTAGGTTTTGAGGGTAATCTGGCCCTAATAAATCTAGATCTCTCTGTGCAATTGGCCAATTTATGAAATGTGGTTGCCAATTTGTCCTTGGGTCTTTAACCCCTAAATTTGCTGGAAAATACTCTCCATCTCCAGCGTAATTTGTAATTTGAGCATCAATAACATCTTGTCCCATTCTTTTTAAAGTAAACCAACGTTGCCCTTCAAAAGCTAATTCACGTGCACGTTCATCTAAAATAGTTTGTTGTGTAACACTCGTTACTGGTGCTGCTCCTGCTCTTTCTCTTACAGCGTTTATATATGGCAAAGGATCTCCAGAAGACCTCATGATTGCTTCTGCAGCGATTAAGTAAGTTTCTGCTAATCTATAAACTGTGATATTACCTCTTATTAAATATGACGCTTCATTGCCGTCTTCTTGAGCAAATTTTATACAACATGGATGCATTCTTTGATAGTAAGATGTATAGTTGCTACTTGGATTATTTAAATCTGTTATTGGCGCATAATTATCTACCTCTTCACCAATTCTATCTCCTGACGTGTAATAGAATTTTAATCTAAAATACGTATCATCATCTCTTGTATCGTTAGGATCTTCTGCCAAAAGATTTAGCAAATATAAATTTGGTAGAATTCTAGCAAAACCTCTTCCGCCTTGTTCGTTGTTATAATCAACACCAGAAATTTGAAAGAACTGAGCTACATAGTTTGCATTCATCATGGTTGTTCCACCACCACCAAGCAAATCATCTTGCGATTGAATTACAAATAAAGATTCTGAGTTATTTCTATCACCTTCAAATACATCTGCAGTACTAGCGACTAAGCTGTGTGGAGAATCTGGCCCTTCTATTACGTCTAATGCTTGATTCTTCGCTTCTGTCCAATCACCTTGCCACATCGCTACTTTAGCTTTAACATGTTTTGCAGTCCCTTTAGTTACACGGCCAAAAGTATCTACCCATTCTAAATTTTCAATAGCATAATCTAGATCACTATTAATAAGAGCAAATATCTCTTCGTCAGTAGATCTATCGTTTACAACATCGAATGCATTTTCTACAGTTACAGTTTCTGTTGTCACAAAAATATTATTATACATTCTATACAAATAGAAATAAGAATGTGCTCTAAAATACTTGGCTTCAGCTAAAACTTTTTTTCTAGCATCTTCATCAATACCATCTATTTCATCTGCAGCATTTATAATTGCTGTTGCCTTATTGGTCATGTTGTAGAAATGCTTCCAAAATAAAGATGAAGCAAAATTTGAACCTTGATCTACTGGAGAAATACCCCTTTGGTATCTTCCCATTAAACCTGTATAACCAGATCTAGAAAAAGCTAAATCACTTCTAGAAGACATTAAAACAGCTCCCATATAATCTTCTGTACTTGCATCATAACGGTCGCGCTCAAATTTATATAAACTCACTACACCAGACTTTAATCCTTCCTCTGTAGTGAAAATATAATCTGAATCAATTAGTGTACTTGGCTGTTCATCTAAATAATCTTCACATGAAGTTACAACAAAGAAAATAGCCATGGTTAGCAAAATGCTACCCTTTAATTTTGTATAAAAAAACTTCGTTTTCATAATCTTATTATTTTTTTAATTAAAACTTAACTCTTACTCCAAAAGTGAATGAACTCGCATCTGGATAACCTGTATCTGCATTAGAAAATGTACTTCTAATATTAACCTCAGGACTATAACCTATATAATCTGTATCAGTAAAAACATTAGTTGCTGTTACATAAAATCTTATTTGATCAAAATTTAACTTATCAGTAACCTTATCTGATAACGTGTATCCAAGACTCACAGTTCTTAGTCTAATATAAGATGCATCTTTCACTGCTAAGGCATTTAAATACAATGGTGCAGAATCTGCATTTGGTCTAGGAAATGAATTTGAAGGATTCTCTGGTGTATAGTAATCTACTTTTACACCATTAATATCACCTCTTAATGTACCACCATTATTATACGTATTTAAAAAAGGATTAACTTTTGTAGCACCTTCTACAGCATAGAAATCTAAAAGTAAATCAAAACCTTTATACTCTACCGTAGTAGATAACGACCCAAAGAAGTCTGGATTTGGATCAATAAATACACGATCTTCTTGTGTTATTTTTCCATCAGGACCAGGAATTATATTTCCTTCATCATCTACGCCATTAACATCCTTAATTTTTATATCACCAGCTCTTAAATCTGGTTGTGGTAATGCTGAATCTGGATTTGCTTGAGCAGAACCAGCAAAATCTTCGCCTTCTTGCCAAATACCGTCAAACTCATATTGATAGATTACACCTACTGGCTGACCTACGTAATAATTGTACGTATTATCTTCTGATATAGCATCGCCATTTCCATCATTATAAAGTTCTAAAATCTCGTTTTTGTTGTTAGACCAGTTTGTAGATACAGCCCATTTAAAATCGTCTGTATTAATAATGTTTGCAGTTAAACTAAGTTCAAAACCTGTGTTTTGCATCTCACCTGCATTAAAGAAGGTTGATGTATAACCTGTTGTAGATGGCACACCTCTTCTTAATAATAAATCATTTGTTCTTGCATCATACCAGTTAATGTTACCCACTAACAATCTTTCAAATAATGAAAAATCTAATCCAAGGTTTAACGTAGTAATTCTTTCGAATTTTAAATCTGGATTTGGCAAAATAGTTGATGGCGAAAATCCTGATCCTGTTTCACTATCAAATATATACGGTTGTGCATCTGCTGTGAATAATGATGTGTAAGCACGTCCTAAATCATTGACTAACGAACCATAACTTGCTCTAAATTTTAATTCTTGTACGGCATCCGCATCTTCCATAAAGCCTTCTCTGTGAATTTTCCAAGCAAAAGAACCTGCAGGATTATAACTCCATTTATTCCCTTCTCCATTTAAAGAAGCACCATCTGCTCTTATTGTTCCTTCAAAGCTGTATTTGTCGTATAACGAATAACGTGCTCTAGCCATATAGCCCAAATATCTAAATGTATTACCATCGCGCTCTACAAGAACATTACCAATTGCACTAGCTATACCATTGTATCCTAAATCTTCATTTGAGAATCCTTGACCTTCCGTGTAAGTTCTAGAATATTCATTTTCTTGAGAAGATTGTACCAATGTTAAATTGAATTTATGATCGTCTCCAAACGCCTTGTCATAAGTTAAGATATTTTCAATTAAATAAGATTCTCTTAATTGATTATCAATTCTAGCAATACCTCTTACATCGTCTCCTGCAGAACTTAATGAAGACTGATACTGTCCTCTTTCTGAGTTTCTTCGTGTTAAATTCGCTTTTAACTGATATTGTAAATCTTTGGTAATTTGCCACCTTGGCGTTACATTTATTACAAAATCATTTCCTTTCTCATCATGGTCTTGTTGACGTAAATTCCATAATGGATTTACAGCAGAACCTTCTTCTCCACTTGGAAAACGCGTTATACTTCCATCAGCATTATAAGCATTTCCTAAAGGCGATGTGGTAATAACATTTACATTAGCAGCTCTTTCTACATCATCGTTTAATATATTTAAATCAAAATTAACAGAGAATTTATCACTGATTTTTTGATCTACATTTAATCGTAACGTTTTTCTGGTGTAACTCGATGTTGGGATTATTCCATTTTCTTTAAAGTAATTGATACTTCCAAATACTTTAGTCATATCTGTACCACCACTTACACTAATGGCTTGGCTGTTTACAAAACCATTTCTCATTAACTCGTCTTCCCAATCAACGAAATTATTGTTCGCAATATTCTCTAGTTCTATGTCAGAGAATACATTATCAAGCTCATCATCAGCGTAACTATCATCAGCTCTCGTAGACCTTACAGCCTCTCTTCTCAGTTGCGCAAATTCTTGTCCATTATAAACATCAAAATTTCTTTCAATAGATTTTGTAGATAAATAACCATGATAACTCACACTAATTTTACCTGCTTTACCACGTTTTGTTGTAATTAAAACAACACCGTTTGCACCTCTAGATCCATAAATTGCTTGCGCTGATGCATCTTTTAAAAACTCAATAGATTCAATATCATCTGAGTCTATATCTTCAATACCACCATCTCTAATGATACCATCTACAACATAAATTGCACTCACAGCACCTTCAATAGAACCTTGTCCTCTAAAAATAATATCTGAAGTTCCACCTGGTCTTAGAGTACCTCCTCCAACATCAACTTGTAAACCAGCAATTCTACCACGTAACATCTCATTAACATCTGATGTTGGTGATAATATAGCTTTTTCCAAATTAGTTGTTGCTACTGCATTTACAATATCGCTTTTCTTTTGTGTACCATAACCAACGACTACCACTTCTGTCAATGAAGAATCATCTTGTAGCATAATTGTCATTTCGCCATCGGTAACCTTTACCTCTTGTGTTTTAAAACCAACATAAGATATAGATATTACAGAATCATCACTAGATACCTCTAAAGTAAATCTTCCATCAAAATCTGTTTGAGTTCCTCTACTTGTTCCTTTTTCTATAACAGATGCGCCAGGTAACGGCATATTATCTGATTCAGAAACCACTTTTCCTTTTACAGTAGTCTGCGCAAATAGAGCAAAAGAACTACACAATAAAAAGACAAAAAAGAATATTTCAATTCTTGATCTTTGAAATTTTAATTTCATAAATATTGTTTTGATTAATTATTTAGTTACCAAAATTAGAAAATACTGAAACCCTATTCAGATCTTCAAATTTTAAGATATTGTAAATTTAATCTTAAGAATATGTTAATATGATAATTTACACCTCGATAAAAAACGAACATCGCAAAATTTAACAACTTTTAGTTCTGTGAAATTGCTTTAACTTCCTATAAACATTGAGATAACTAGAATTACGAAATTTGCAATAAAATATTGATTTTCAACGTGAATAGACGTTTGTCGTGGTAAAGTCTAGGTAAATATTGCTATTGTCAAGGTGCTAGAATTTTAAGATATAGTTAACAAGGCTCTCATCATGATGTAATTGTAATCTTTTGCGTAACCTATAACGTTTAGTCTCGACACTTTTTGTAGATATATTCAATAATGGCGCCATTTCTTTTGAGGATAAATTCAACCTTAAATAGGCGCAAAACCTTAGATCATTTGGTGTAAGATCTGGATGCGCAGCCTTAATTTTATCCATAAAATCTTTATCTGCATTGTTAAAGGCTTGTTTAAAGAATTTCCAATCTTTATTATTATTTAAATTGGTATCTATAAGTTTAATTGCACTACTTATGTCTTCTTTATCCTTAGTAACTTTTAGTTCTTTCTTTATCTTACGGAGTAATTCATTTTTTTTAATGATACTCATGGTAGAAATAGCCAACTCTCTATTTTTACCTTCAATATCTTGATTTAACTTTTCATTTTTAATCTGCATAAAAGCACGTTCACTCTTAATGTGCTCAAGCCTTAAAATACGTTCGTAATAAAACTTATAAGCTTTATGAATTAATAAACCAATAACCAGGAGCAATAATAAATAAACAAATATGGCGACATTAGATAAATACCAAGGTCTATTAATTGTGAATGCATAACTAACACTATTTTCAGTTTGTTGGTTTCCAACTTTTCCCCTTACTTCTAATTTATAATCGCCAAAGGTTAAGTTTTCAAATTGAATATTAGGAGACTCTGACCAAGAACTCCACTTTTCCATTTTCCCTTCTAATCTATACTGATAATTTACTTCTAGGAATTTATCATATTCTGGCACAGAAAAATTAAAGTGTAGCGTGCCGTAATCGTAATTAAAATCGCCGTTAAGTGCTAGTGGTAAATCTTTAGTTTCATCATTAAGAGACGAAATCGTAACCGCATTAAGATAAATATGATATTCTCTTTTATTTTTTATTTGTGATAAGTCCATAGTTAGGTAACCATTAGAAGTTCCTAACACATAATTTTCTTTTTCAATATGCTGAATGTTTTCAAAACCCAACACACCTTTTCTTAAATTATTTGGAATTGAAATCGTCGTTACCTCTGGTTTATTAGTAAGATTATCATAACTCACAAAACTTATATTATCTTCTGAGAACAGCCATAACTTTCCTTTTTGATCTACAACCATTTTCACTGATTTATACGGCGAAAATTTTTCTGATAAATCTAAATTCTTTTTAAATTTTCCTTCTTTCTTGATGTAATCAAACACACCATCTTCCGATGTGTAGAGAATATTGTTTTTATATGATATTAAACCTGAATTTTTTCCTAGCTCTAACTCAGATTGGTGTTTTATATCTATTACCTTATGCAAAGTGCTATCTAATTGAATATTAAAAACACCTTTGTACTCATGATTGACAAGTATTTGATTATGATCATTAATTTCAAAAAATCGAGATGAGTTTTTAAAGCCATCAATCTTGTTCCTTAGCTTCCAAGTGCTTCCTTCTTTTTGAAGCACATACAACCCATCGTAATTACCTTGAAGCAAAAGATTATTTCGATTTGGTACAGTTTTAAAATTCCAAGCACCTAAAATTGAGCTTATACTTGTCGCTTTATCTTCATTTATTAGAAATGTACCTAAATGATGACCACAAAACAGATTCTCATTTTCATCATTAAATAAACTCCAAACTTGCCCTGCAGTTCCTTTTACAAATTTAAAATCTTGATTTTTAGACTCTAAAGATCTAAAGAACAATCCTTGATTTGTGCCAACATAGAGCTGATTATTAAATATCAAAGTTGTGTAAACCGTCCCTATACTTCCGTTATAATCTATAAATGTTTTTATAGACGAGTTCACATTAATACAGTTTATACCGTTATCTAATCCTGTCCACACATTATTTTCATAATCTTCAAAAAGAGTTAACACAGTATTATTTGCTAATCCTTTCCTTTGATTTATTTCATAATCTATTTCGCCATCTTGACTAACTTTTACTAATCCATTAGAAATAGTACCTAGCACAAAACTTTGATCTCTTAATTGTATGCTACTAAAGATATTGAGTTCTTTTAGTCTTTTATTTGATGAAACATCCCAAGCTTCAAACTCTTTATCTACAAATTGAAAAAATCCAGAATTTCTAGTAAGAATAATCAGCTTTTCGTTCTTATAAAAAATATCGATTACACGATCTTCTATGACTATTTTATCATTTAAAATTAACTTAGGCTCTCCTTCCTCTAAAACATATATACCTTCATTTGCAACATGATAATAGATTCTATTATTAACATTAAAAACCTTGTAAATAATATTTTCAGAATTTATAGTTTTAAATTCTTCAGAGACTTTATCATAGAAATAAAGAGCATGACCTGCTTGAAACAACACCCAATCTTCATAATCTAAAATATCCCAAATTTGATCATCGCTTAGAATTTTATCACCCAATTTTGGTATTAGCGACTGATATACTAAGTGGCCATACTCATGACGTTCCCAATAACCAAACTCCTCATAACAGCCAGAATAAATTCTATTATCTATGGCTTTCACAGCTCTTAAAATCGTATGATTTGGAGATCGATAAGGCGTCCAATCTGATCCATTATATTCTAATAATCCTAAATTATTAGCGACATAAATATACTTATTGGTATTTTGTGTGATCATCCAGTTTTGGTTTTCTCCATTATAATCTGAAGTAGAAAATGTCTCAACAGGAGGTAACTCTTGCCCAAAAGACATGAAACACAAAAAACATAAAATAATAAACTGAAAAGATTTCATTTGCCTATTTAAAAATTCTATTTATGTAAATATAGTTTTTAGATTACGAACAAACAAAATGCCAACCCAAAACGAGTTGACACTTCTAACTATAACAAAAAAACTATATAATTCTATAATAATACAAGCATCAACAAAGCTGCAAGTGCTCCACCCACTATAGGTGCTAAAACCGGAATCCAAGCATAAGACCAATCACTTTTTGCCTTGTTTTTAATAGGTAAAATAGCATGCATAATTCTAGGTCCTAAATCCCTCGCAGGATTTATAGCATAACCTGTTGTTCCTCCTAACGACAAGCCTATAGACCAAACTAAAAATGCAACGGGTAATGCACCTAACGAACCTAAACCTATAACCGTACCAGAATCACTGATATTTGCATCAGTAAAAAAGAATATGGTAAACAATAGCACAAAGGTGCCTAACATTTCACTAAAGAAATTAGAAAACGTATTTCTGATTGCAGGAGCAGTGCAAAAAACTGCTTTTTTACCATCTGCATCATCAGTGGCATCAAAATGATTTTTATACATTACCCAAACCAAAGTTGCACCTATCATTGCACCAATCATTTGTCCTAAAATGTACATTGGCACATCTGCCCAAGGAAACTTACCTGCAATGGCCACAGCAACCGTTACAGCCGGATTGATGTGCGCACCACTATAAGGACCAGCTATTACAACTGCCACATAAACTGCAAGTGCCCAACCTGTTGTTATCACAATCCAACCACTATTATTTCCGATGGTTTTATTTAAAACTACATTTGCAACTACGCCTCCTCCCAGTAAAATTAATATCGCTGTACCAATAATCTCTGCTATAAATGGTGTCATAAATTCAGTTTTAATTAGTTATTATTTGTCCAATACTCTAATGCTTCAATTGCTCTATACCAACCTTTTATATTGGCTTCTATTTCTGCTCTTTCTTCTTTAGGATTAAATGTTTTATCTGTCTGCCATATATCTTGTATTTCTTCAGGATTATCCCAATAACCGACAGCTAAGCCTGCTAAAAATGCCGCTCCCATTGCTGTGGTTTCAACCACTTTTGGTCGCACAGTTACAGTTTTTAAAACGTCAGACTGAAATTGCATCAACATATTATTGATTGTTGCGCCTCCATCTACTCGAAGTTCCTTTATAGACAAACCCGAATCTGCTTCCATAGCCTTTAAAATATCCATTGTCTGAAATGCGATTGACTCTAAAGAAGCCCTTGCAATATGTGCATCTGTACTTCCTCTCGTTAATCCAAACATAGTGCCTTTTGCATGCTGATTCCAGTGTGGTGCTCCAAGACCAGCAAAAGCTGGTACAAAATAAACACCATCTGTATCTTTTACAGAAGACGCTAATGCTTCAACATCAGCAGAATTCCTAATAATCTTTAAACTATCTCGCAACCACTGTACCACAGCACCTGCAATAAAAACACTACCCTCAAGAGCGTAAGTTGTTGTTCCATTTATTTTCCATGCTACTGTTGTAAGTAAATTGTTTTTAGAAACAATTGGTTTTTCTCCAATATTCATTAACATAAAACAACCAGTTCCGTAAGTATTTTTAACCATACCAGGTTTGGTACACATTTGTCCAAATAATGCAGATTGCTGATCTCCTGCTATACCAGAGATCGGAATTTTTGTGTCATAAAATGTTGAAGTTGTATGGCCATAAATTTCACTTGAAGCTTTAACCTCTGGTAGCATACTTTTTGGAATGGTTAATAATTCTAATAACTCATCATCCCATTCCATTGTGTTGATGTTAAACATTAAAGTACGCGACGCGTTTGTAACATCAGTAACATGCTGTTTTCCTTTGGTAAAATTCCAGACCAACCAACTATCAATGGTTCCTAAAATTAAATCTCCAGCTTCAGCTTTTGCTCTGGCACCTTCAACATTGTCTAAAATCCATTTTACCTTAGTGCCAGAAAAATAAGAATCAATAACTAATCCTGTTTTTTCCTTAATCATTTGAGCCTTGCCTTCTTTCTTTAACTGATCGCAAAAATCTGCTGTTCTCTTATCTTGCCAAACGATAGCATTATAAATAGGATTTCCTGAATTTTTATCCCAAACAACAACTGTTTCTCGTTGATTAGTAATACCAATCGCAGCTATGTTTTCTGCATCCAATCCTTTATTTGCAATGGCTTCTGCAGCGACACCAGCTTGTGTAGACCATATTTCTTTAGGGTCGTGCTCTACCCAACCTGATTTTGGAAAGTACTGCGTAAATTCTTTTTGCGCACTGCAAATTATATTGCCTCTTTTATCGAAAACAATAGCCCTAGAACTTGTAGTACCTTGATCTAAGGATAAAATATATTTTCCCATAGTTTGTTGTTTATAAATTTAATTACCGAAGTAGAGGTTCGGTAAAAATTAGTTTATTTTAAAATATATTGGTCTGCTATTTCAATAAATTCTGAAATCTGTGCAGATTTCCAATCATTCGTTTCATTTAATTCTGACCTTAATAGCTCTCCTACCATTGGTGCCATTTCTATAGCCGCTTTTGCATCTAAGAATAAAACACGGACACGTCTCGCCAAGACATCTTCAATGCTTCTTGCCATTTCATGCCTAACTGCCCAGATAACTTCAGCTTTTGTAAATTCTAATCGTTCATGCAATTTGTCACCAAACGATGGATTTTCTTTTATCAACTCTTCAATTCCTTTCTGGTCAGTGCCGTAAATATAAAGATGATTTGTTCTATCTACAGAACCACTTGACCCATGAATTTTTAAACCTTGAGTTTTACAATTTGCCTTTGGCAACTTATTCAAATCAATTATTTTATTCACAGTATCTTGAGCCATTCTTCTGTAAGTGGTCCATTTTCCGCCTGTAATAGAAACCAATTCAGAATCTGAAACTATTATTTTATGACTTCGCGAAATCTCCTTTGTTTTCTCAGATTTATCTTTAGGCTCAGCCAAAGGTCTTAGTCCTGCAAATATGCTTAATACGTCTTCTTTATTTGCTTTTTTGTTCAAATACCTGTTTGCAGTTTCTAAAACAAAATCAATCTCTTTATCTAATGGCTTTGGCTCTAAGCTATGACTATCTAACAAGGTATCTGTTGTACCAACCACAACTCTATTATGCCAAGGTACTAAAAATAATACACGACCGTCATCTGTTTTAGGTATCATAATAGCATCATTTCCTGGTAAAAACGATTTATCAAAAACTAAGTGAATTCCTTGACTAGGACGAATACTGTTTTCCGCATCCTTATTATCCATTTGTAATACCTCATCAGAAAAAACACCTGTTGCATTAACAACTACTTTTGCATTTAAAGCATATTCCGTATTGGTTTCAGTATCTATTGCAATAACACCACTAACCTTTCCAAGCTCATTTTTTTGAAGATTTTTTACCTTGAAATGATTAAGTACAGTCCCTCCATATTCGATGCAGCTTTGCGCTATATTTACTGCTAATCTTGAATCGTCAAACTGACCATCATGATATACAACACCTCCTTTTAGGCTATCTGTTTTTAACGTAGACAACCTTGATATAGTTTCGTTTTTCTTTATTCTAACCGATTTACCGAAACTTAATTTTCCTGCTAAGAAATCATAAACTTTTAAACCTACAGTATAGAAAAAATTATCCCACCATTTATAATTAGGAATAATAAACGATTGATTGCTTACTAAATGTGAAGCATTCTGCAACATCAAACCTCTTTCATATAAAGCTTCTCTCACTAAATCAATATTACCTTGCGCCAAATATCGCACACCACCATGCACTAACTTAGTACTTCTACTAGACGTGCCTTTAGCAAAATCTACCTGCTCTAATAACAAGGTTTTATAACCTCTAGTTACACAATCTAAAGCCACACCTAAGCCTGTTGCTCCACCGCCAATTATTATAACATCCCAATTGATATTGGCTTTTAACTGATCAATTAAGGTTTCTCTTTTAAACAAAATATGCTTCATTTATTTCAATTATGTTTCAATTATGTTTCAAATATATAAAATATTATACAAAATGAAACAAAACGAAATTAAATTTTCATTAAAAATAAGAAATACGTAAATAAAATACTTCATTTTCTTTCGTTTTACTATATTTGTGTTTTATTTAAAAAATTAGCTAGTTTAATCGTAAAAAGCCAATATTGCATGAAGCGACACCAAGATATATTAGATAGACTCGCCAAAGAAAAGCATTTAGAAGTCCTTGATTTATGCGAGATTCTTAATGTTTCAGCCGTAACGATACGAAAAGATTTAAAACTATTAGAACAAAAAGGTTTACTATACAGAACTCATGGAGGCGCATCCTTAGACAATCCATATATTAACGAACGAACCGTTTTAGATAAAGAAAAAATCTCGGTAGAAGAAAAAAATGGCATCGCACAATTAGCTGCGTCTCGTATTGTTGAGAACGACTCCATAATGATTGCTTCGGGCACAACTGTGCAAGCGCTCTCTAAATATATTAAGGCTAAAAACAAACTAACGGTTATTACATCTTCCGTACATGTTGTCTTACACCTCATACATGATAGCAATATTGAAATTCTTCAACTCGGTGGCTACATAAGACACAGTTCAGCATCAGTAATTGGAAATTATGCAGAATACATTTTAAAAAATGTCTCTTGCAGTAAATTTTTCATTGGCGTTGATGGCATTGATTTAGAATACGGACTTTCCACAACAAACTTAGAAGAAGCCGAACTGAATAAAAAAATGCTAGACGCAGCTCAAAAAGTAATTGTACTTGCCGATTCATCTAAATTTGGGAAAAAGAGTTTCGCTAGAATATGTGATCTCTCTCAAGTTGATGAGATTATTACAGACCGTGGAATTTCTGAAACGAATCGAAAAAAACTAGAAGAAAAAGAAATAAAAGTCACTATAGTAGACGAAAAATAAACCAATTAAAATGAAACAGCTCTTATTTTTAATGGTCTTTGCAGTATTATTTTCATGCAATTCCGATAAAAAGAAAAACGAAACTTCCTCAGAAGACTCTGCACAAAACAAACAACCAAACATTCTTTTAATTGTCGTAGACGATCAAGGTTATGCAGATTTTGCACCTTTCGATAATTTTGACACTACAGTCTCAACACCAAATATTGCGCGATTAGGAAAATCTGGGACTGTATATTCTCAAGCCTATGTTACTGCACCAGTTTGCAGTCCATCTAGAGCCGGAATCATTACTGGTAAAAATCAATTTCGTTGGGATATTCCTGCAAGTTGGGGACCTGGTTTACCAGATGATGTAAAAACACTTCCAGAATATTTAAAAGACGCTGGCTACAAAACCGCCAGAATAGGAAAAAATGATTTAGGTAGAAACTTTCATAAAAACGATGTTAGAGAATACCCACTTAACCATGGTTATGATGAATTCTTAGGTTTTTCAGCACATGCTCATGATTATTGGGCCAACTCAAAAAGCATACAAGACCGAACACCAGACCCTTATGGAACAAGTGCTGCCTTAGGACCTTTGATGCACAATATGGGCGAAAAAAGTTATGAAGATGGTTATCTCACAGATATTTTGACCAACGAATCAATCAATTACCTTAAGCAAGAGCATGACAAGCCTTTCTTCTTAACCTTGTCTTATAGTGCTGTTCATCACCTAATCCATGAGGTACCGAAAAAATATTTAGACAAATACAGTGTTGAAGAAATTCCTAATTACGATCCAGACAACAAACTAGAATACAGCCACCACGAACCAGGAAGTTATTCTGCCTATTATGATAAGTACTCTAGAGTTGGAGCAATAAATACGGATGACTTAAGAAAGTATTATTTGGCAAACCTGAATTGCTTAGATGACAATATTGGTCGTGTATTAGATGTACTGCATGAAACTGAACTCGATAAAAATACATTAATTGTATTTATATCAGACAATGGCGGCTCTCCACTTACAGGTGCAAACAATGCACCACTAACTGGAGGAAAATATTCACTTTGGGAAGGCGGAATACGTGTACCAATGGCAGTTAGTTGGCCAGGACATGTAGATGCAGGCAAAATTGAAAAGCAGTATGTTTCTGCTGCAGATATTTTACCTACACTAACCAATGCGGCAGGCATTACTCTAACAGATCAAAATTTAGATGGCATTGATTTATTTGAATCTAAAAGTAACGACCGATTACTCGTTTGGAAGTGGCAAAAAACTTGGGCTGCTAGACTAGGTAAATGGAAGCTAACAAACACAAAGGAGAATCACTGGAAAAGCGAACCATCTGAACAATACATTGCACCTATAAAAGACGATTTATCACTTAAATTATTTGATGTAGAATCAGATCCTGGCGAACGAAACGATCTTTCGGCTCAACATCCCGAAGTAGTAGAACAATTAGAAAAAGCATACAACGATTGGTGTGATGCCAATATTAAAAAATAATTTTACCCTTATTTGATTAATAGCAAATTTTCAAATGCAAAAAACCTGTGAATTAAGTTTCACAGGTTTTTCTATTTTTATGTAAAAACTAATTATTTAATCTCTACTAACTCTAATTCAAAAACTAATTCTTGGCCAGCCAAAGGATGATTTCCATCAACAATAACGTGGTCATCATTTACTTCAACTATTCTAAATTGATGCTCATTACCTTGTGCATCTCTAGACGCTAAACCTAAACCTACTGCAGGCTCCATTTCTGGTGGTAATTGCGCTTTCTCAACCTTATGAAATAATTCTTTTATAATATCTCCATAGGCTTCTTCCATAGGAATATCTACAGTTTTCTTATCATTCACTTTCATATCGATAACTGCTTTTTCAAAACCAGGAATTAACATACCTTGTCCTAAAGTAAACTCTAAAGGCTCACGCTCTAAAGAACTATCAAAGATTTGTCCGCTTTTTAATTTTCCTGTATAATGTACTTTTACAGTATCGTTTTCTTTTACTTGACTCATAAATTTTTAATTTCAATTTAAATAAGTTGCAAAACTATTGTTTAATAAAGAGAATAAAGAATGATGTGACGGTTTTCCTCTGTATTTGTGAAAAACTTAACTTCATAAGGTACAATCTCAAATTCAACATATTAGCACTAGTTAACCAAACCTCTGTAATAGTCTAATACTTTTGTCCTTAATAAATACTCATACTTTGCATTTGCCCTGTTGACTAAGGCATTATCTAAGTTGTTTTTACTAGATATATAGTTTAAAAAATTAGAAACACCATTTTTAAATCTTATTTCATTAATTCGATAAGATTCTTGGTAGGCTTCAACTTGTTTTTCAATACTTTGATAACGTTGATAAACAGCTTTCATATCAAAATGAACTTGTGCTATCGCATTTTTGATGTCTAAGTGAGTTCGCTCTAATTCTAGCAAAGATTCTTTAACTTCGATTTTTCGTAAAGCCACATTATTCTTTGCTCTAAAACCATTAAAAAGTGGCACATTTACAGCAACACCAACTACAGTATTAAGGTTATTATCTAATTGATCTCTATAGGCTATATTTTGCGCATCGAAAGTAGTTTGTTCCGCCATAACTGATAAATCTTGACCATCTACAGTGACATAATCGCCTGTTGCTACAATACTTGTTCCTGAAGCCGTAAACGTTTCTGCTGCGCTAGAGTAATTGGTATTAACACCTCCAAATATTGAAATCTCTGGCGTAAATTGAGATTTGGCGACACTAACACTTTTTCTTGCAGCATCAATCCGTAATTCTTTCGCTTTAAAAGTTGCTAGGTTTTGTAAAGCATCTGTATAAACTTCATCTGCTGATAACTTATATTCCTCAAAATCTAAGAGCATAGTTTCTGAATTAACTTCAATATCAGTCTCAACATTTAATAATTGAATTAAACTCAATTTGGCATTGTTCAAACTACTTTCTGAAACCAAAACACTCGTTTCATCACTAGCCACTTGACCTAAAATATCTGCGTAATCTGCAGGATTCCCTAATTCATCATCGAAAAAGTCCTTTTGAATTTTAAGTTGCTGCTTAGTAACTTTTAAGCGAGCTTTAGAAAGCTCTAATACATCTTGAGCGTTTAAAACTTGAAGGTAGGCTAAGGTCACGTTTAAAATTAAATCTTGTTGCGCAGCTTCCGTTTCTAACTGTGAAGCCTGATTATTTAATCTGTTTTGCTTAGCAGTGTTTAATAGCCTAAAGCCATTAAAAACTGTCATATCTAAACTTAAACCTAAGTTTGAAAATGTTAATTCTTGATTTATAAAATCATTTGTAAATGGATCTATACTTCTTCCGTCATTGACACCAACATTAAAGTTACCATTAACACTTGGTAGCAAGTTTGCCTTTGATTGCTGGTAATTTATCTTCGCAGAATTTTCTAATAGTGCTGTAGATTTTAATTCTAAATTATTTTCTAACGCAATAGAAATACAGTCTTCTAAAGAATAACGTTTCGTAGCATCATTTTGAGCAAAGATTGACCACACCATCAAATTAAAGATAGTTGCTAACACATATTTATTTCTCATGATTTTTATATTATTCTGAAACTATATTACCGTCCAGTAGATTAATTATTCGTGAGCCATAAGAGGCATTCGATTCTGAATGTGTGGCCTGTATGATAGTGACACCTTCTTTATTTAATTCAGAAAACAAATTCATAATTTCCTCACTTTGTTTAGAGTTTAGATTACCTGTAGGCTCATCTGCCAAGATTAATTTAGGTTTTCCTATTAAGGCTCTGGCAATACCAACTAATTGTTGTTGTCCTCCACTTAATTGTATTGGGAATAAGTCTTTCTTTCCAACAATATTAAAACGATCTAACATATCTGCTACCATCGCTTTACGTTCTGAAGATTTTACATTCTTATACAATAAAGGCGTTTCAATGTTTTCATAGACATTCAATTCGTCTATAAGATGATAGGCCTGAAATACAAAACCAATATATTCTTTATATAATTTAGACTTGTTTTTATCTTTCATGGCATGTACTGGCTCACCCAGAAACGTATAACCTCCACCTGTAAAACTATCTAACATACCTATACAATTTAACAAAGTAGACTTACCCGAACCTGATGGTCCCATTAGCGAAATAAACTCACCTTCCTTTACATCTAAATTTATGTTGTTGAGCAACGTAACCTTATTACTACCTGAATTTACCGTTCTTGTAGCTTCATTAAGACTTAACAATGTATTTATCATTTTCTTGCTTTTTTATATTAATCAATTTTAGTGATTTCAGAATCACCAAAACTCAACCCTTTATTGACCTCAGCTTTACCTTTATATCGCAATGTTGCCTCTCCATAGGCCGTAAATTTGATATGCTTTGAAGCTTGAATTTTAAACACAGCCTCACCATATGCTTTTAATTTAGAAGTTTTATTATCTACACCAATAAGGTTAATATTACCAGCTCCATAAGCAGTAATATTTTGAGAGTTTATTAATCCTTTTTTAATTGTGAGCTGGCTTTCTCCATAAATATCTGCGTTAAAAGTCTGAAAATTAACATCTTTAAATGTTATTTGAGATTCGCCATACACGTACAATTTAAATTTATTTCCATCTATTAAACTTTGACAATATGTGCGTTGTTCACCTCTTAAAGACATCGTTTCAATATTTTTATAGGTTACAAGAATTGTTAACACCTTACCTTTATAAATAGGCACTTTCATTTTCATTCCATCTTTTTCTACACTTTCATGTTTTGTCGTTTCTTTGGCATCATCTAAATATACTCGCAGTGTATTTTTATTGACTTCAATATTTACTATACCGTTAGATTCTGTATTTTCTAAAATAGTTACAGACTCTTCATCACCTTGAACAAAAGTGGTTTCAATATGAGGACTAATGATCACTTTACTAAAAGACTCAACAGTATGCTTTGCTTGTGAAAACAGGTTTCCACATATTAAAAGCAAACTAAACAATGTTATTTTCTTTATAATTTTCATAATATATACGTATTAAAATTTATTCCGTTTTTAAACTATCTACAGGATTTGCTAATGCAGCTTTTATAGCCTGAAAACTTACAGTAATTAATGCAATCAATATTGCGACTAAACCAGCTATAACAAAAATCCACCAATTGATTTCTATGCGATAAGCAAAATCTTGAAGCCAATTATCCATAGCATACCATGCAATAGGAATAGCTATTAAAATTGAAACACCTACGAGTTTTAAAAAATCTTTTGATAATAGCTTTACAATACCCGAAACACTAGAGCCTAATACTTTTCTAACTCCAATTTCTTTACTACGTTGTTCTGCCGTATATGCAGCTAGACCAAAAAGTCCTAAACAAGAAATAAGAATAGCCAATAAAGCAAACAGTTGAGATAACTTGCCAATAAGCTGTTCACTTTTAAATTTAGCGTTAAAGGCATCGTCAACAAAATTATACTCAAAAGGAAATGCAGGATTGTGCTTTTTCATTACAGCTTCAACCTTCGATAATATGACTTCTGTTGCCATTTGAGGATCGGTTTTTAAATACATATACGACGCTTCACCATGATAATTAAAAAACATCACAGGATCACTTTGTCCGTACATATCTTCAAATAAATAATCTTTCACAACACCAATAACAGTATATGTATCTTCTCTAACAATTTTTTTTCCGACAGCACTTCCTTCACCCAATAACTTTGCAAAGGCTTCCGTTATTAGCACATTAGTGCTATCTATTGCTACATTGTCGCTAAATCCTTTTCCTTCTAGTAATGTCATACCTGCAGTTTCAATAAAATCTGAATTAATATACCTAAAGAACACTAACACATCTTCGGTGTTTGATCCACCAGCCCACTCTAAACCAGAACCATTATTTCCTCCATTTAAAACACCTGAATTATTTAATCCCACACTCTTTACAGCTCCAGAATTAATTAAATCTTGTTTTATAACTTCAAATTTATCAATCATAGTACCATTTACATTTAATGAAACTAATTGATCTTTATCAAAACCTAAATCTCTATTTTTTACATGCTGAATTTGCTGATAAACTAAAATGGTACTAATTATAAATACGATTGATATCGTAAACTGACCAACCACTAAGCCCTTTCGAATAAAATTAGCTGATCCTTGAGTTACTTTTATTCCTTTTAATACTTGAACAGGTTTGAAAGACGATAAATAAAATGCAGGATAAAGACCAGCCAATACACCACAGATAAGCGTAATACCTAATAAAAAGATAATGTGTATTGGTTTTGAAAGCCCTAAAATTAAATCTTTTTCTATCAGCAGATTAAACTGTGGCAGCAGAATAATTAGCAAAATGACACTCACTAAACTAGCAATAGCTGCAAGAATCAATGCTTCTGAAATAAACTGAAAGATTAACCGCGTACGACCAGATCCCATTGCTTTTCTTACACCTACTTCATTTGCTCTTTTTTCACTTCTAGCTGTAGATAAATTCATAAAATTAATACATGCAATCAGTAAAATAATTAAAGCGATTATTGTAAATAAACGAACCGATTCTATACGACCACCAACTTGTTCAGCGTTTTCAAAATCATCTCTTAAATGCCAATCCTTTATTGTATGCAAAAATGCTTTAGAATCGGTATCACCTGTTTTTTGTTCGAGTAAGTTTCTAACACTTGCATCTACTTTTTCAACATTGGCCTCTGGTGCTAATTCAACAAAAGTATCAGCAAAAAAGCCGCCATATTCGTTCATCCAATCTTGACCTCTGCTGTATTGCTCAAAAGGCGCAATCCAGTTAAATGGAAACGTGACATTATTTGGCAGATTTTCTATAACACCTGTTATAAGATAATTTTCTGTATCATTAACCTTTAAATTTTTACCAACAACATTTTTGCTGTTACCATAAAGTACCTCTGCAGTTTCTTTAGTTATAACAATTGCATTAGGATTTTTAAAGGCTTCTTTTGCATGGCCTTCTATAAAAGACAAACTAAATATATCTATAAAATCTGCATCAACATAGCGACCAATACTATTTATAGAATTATCACCATCCGCTAATAAAATTTCCATACGCTTGGTACGTGTAGCTCTCACAACTCCAGGAATTTCAGTTTTCATAGCTTCTGCTAATGGTCCTGGTGTAGAATTAAATGTTCGCCATTCACCCTCATATTCTTGATGTGTTGGCACATAAAAAACTTGATCTTGTTTATCAAAATGAGAATTAAAGCTAACCTCATCCTCTACCCAAAGAAAGATTAAGCTAGCACATGTAATACCAATAGCTAATCCGAAAATATTCAGTAAGCTGTAGCCTTTGTTTTTTCGTAAGGTTCTGAATGCTATTTTTAAGTAATTAAATATCATAAAAGTATATTTATGTAATTGATTGATGTTTTATACTATTACTATAGTTAAGATGATGCCAAAAACAAAAACATTTGACTGTCAGGTATTTACAAATTTTTTTAGAAATAAATGTGTTCGATATTGATACACATCTTGTTCAAAAACGAACAGTTATTCTGAACGTAAAGAATTAACAGGATTTGCATTTGCAGCTTGCAACGTTTTTGCACTAATCACTATTAATGCAAATAAAATCATAGCGAATCCGCTTGCTAAAAACACCCAAAAACTAATACCTATTTTATATGAAAAATCTTGCAACCAATTATTAATTCCATAGTAGGCAATTGGTGCTGCGATAAAAAAAGCAATAGCAACAAGTATTAAAAACTCTTTGCATATTAGCGTATTAATCTGCAACAGTGACGCGCCTAAAACTTTACGAACTCCAATTTCTTTAACACGACGATTGGTCGTGTAAATTACCAGACCCAGAAGTCCCAAACAGCTTATTAAAATAGATAGACCAGTTGACCAATTGAGAAGTTTAGATATTTTTTGTTCGCGATTATAGAATTTAGCAATTGTATCGTCCATAAATTCCACACGATAATCATCTGTTTCGTTATAGACCTGCTGGTAGGCATTTTCGATTTTTGATAATGTCGATTTCAAATGTTCGGAAGTTTCATTATGAAACGATACGTGCACAGCCTGATATAAACTAAAGTCTGGTCGGTACCAATCACCAGTTAATGCCATCGGTTTTATTTCGGACTTTAAAGAACGTTGGTTAAAATCTGCCATTACACCAACAATGGGAATACGCTTATTATTTGTTTCAACTAGTTTCCCAATAGCTTCTGCTGGATTAGAAAATCCTAAGCTGTGTAATAAAGTTTCATTGATTACTAATTCTCTAATGGTATCGTTTCTGTAAAGGCGTCCATCTAAAAGTTGAAGCTCAAACAAATTAGCATAATTCAAATCACCAGAAATATATTGCATTTCGGATTTTGCGATATTTTTACCATTGGTGTAAGTAACATTTGTAGAATTTATTGAATTTGATGCTGGTCCTTTTCCGCCTATACTTACCTGTTTTATTTCCGGAATTATTTTCAGCTTTTCAGCGAACAGTAACTTCTTAGAAAATTCTTGCTCTGCTCTTGGATGAAATACCGAAACAATGGCATCAGTTTTAAAACCCATATCCTTAGTTAACAAATAGTTTATTTGCTTACCAACCAATAATGTGGCAATGATAAAAACTTGTGCAATTGCAAATTGAAATACGGTTAAAAATTTACGCAAACCAACTTTTTGTTCGGCAGCAGAAATTTGATTTTTCATCACAGAAACCGCATTGTATTTTGAAAGTACCAAAGCCGGATAAAATCCAGATAAGAATGTAACCAACACTAGTAAAATAACCACACCAAAAATTAGTATTGGCGATTTAAAAAGTTGGTAACTTAAACCATCTGGAACAAAATCTGAAAACACATCGATTAGCCATTTTGAAAGCAATAAGGACAACGCTGCAGAGATTAATACTAAAATAAAAGCTTCGCCCATAAACTGCACTATGAGTTGTTTTCTGCTGCTACCCAAGGTCTTTCTTATACCAATTTCTTTAGCGCGTTGCGAGGCTTGTGCCGTATTTAGATTAATAAAATTAATACAACCCAATACTAATAAAAAGAGTGCTACAAGTGCCAAGTTTCTTAATAACGGTTTACTGGCTTGTGCTTTTTCCCAATCGTAAGTGCCATAATCCTCATTAAAGTGAATATCGCTAAGTGGTTGTAATTTAAATTTGCGAGATTCACCATATTTAATATCGTCTTCATCCGTATGTTCTAGTGCCAAATCGTCTAAAAGTTTTTGTACACTTGAGAGATCTGCTTTTTCTTTAAACTTAACATACAATTGCGAATTAGAGTTTGTATTAAACCAATAGCGCTTAGTAATATCTCTTTTTCTATTAGTTTGAAGTAAGGTCGCATGTGATACAAATTCTTTAAAAACGATATCTGTACGTTGTTTATAATTTTCTACTACACCTGTGACCTTTACATTTATAGAATCGTTGTATACTAATGTTTTACCAACAATTTCGGATGGCAAAAGTTTTGGGAAATATTCTTCAGCGCGCGTCTGTGTTAATACAACCTGGTTGGGATTTTTCAGTGCTTCGGTTTTATTGCCTGCCAAAAAGTTATATTGAAAAATATCTAAATAATTTTGGTCCGCAAAAATTACAAATTCTGGCCATTTTAGGGTAATGTCGTTTTGGATATTAACCGCTTTTGATGGCCGTTCAATGTAAAATTCACTTACAATTTCAAAATTTGAATTATCTTCAATAGCATCTTTTAAAGCCAGTGTGATGCCTGCATTATAATATTTTTCTTCTGGGTCTGTAAATTCAGTAACCACACGATATATTCGTTCGCCATCTTTATGAAAATCATCAAACGTATAATCGTAATAAATCATTAAACCAATAATAAAAGACGCACTTAAACCTATGGTAAGACCAATAACATTAATAAGAGAAAACACTTTGTGCTTCATTATATTCCTCCATGCTATTTTGAAATAATTTCTGATCATGATTGATGGATTTTATTATTATTTTATTCCGCCTTGAGCGATTCCACTGGATTTGATGTTGCGGCTTTCATTGCTTGAAAGCTTACAGTGATTAAGGCAATAATAATTGATCCTAATCCTGCTACAATGAACATCCACCATTCTATATTAATTTTATACGCAAAATCTTCTAACCAATTATGCATTAAAATCCAGGCTATTGGCGTGGATATAACGAATGCAATGCCTACTAATTTTATAAATTCTTTTGAAAGTAAATTAATTATACTTCCTACGGATGCACCTACTATTTTTCGAATTCCGATCTCACGTTTACGCTGCATAGTACTATATGCTGCTAAACCCAAAAGGCCTAAGCAAGAAATCAAAATTGCTAATAATGCAAAATTTAGAAACAAATCTCCAAATTGTTCTTCCGCTTCATATTGATTATTAAATACTTCATCCAAAAAATAATATTGAAAAGGATCATTAGGCTTCATCGTTTGCCACACCTCCTCAATGGAAGCTAAAGTTTGAGAAACATTATTACCATCTATTTTAACAGTAATTATATTGGTCCCTGTAGGATCTAATCGCATAGTAATTGGACTAATTTCTTCTTGAAGAGATCTAAAATTAAAATCCTTTACAACACCAATAATTTCTCCACTACTTCCCCATTGTTGATAATCAGCACCAATAGCATCCTGAGCGTTTGCGTAACCTAAAAGAGATACTGCTTTTTCATTTATTATCATTGCTTTACTTGAGTCTGAAGGAAAATCTCTAGAAAATGCTCTTCCTGCAGCCATTGTCATACCTAATTGCTCTATATAATCTTCATTAACAAAGTATAAATCTAAATTCGCAACCTGCAAATCGCCTTGTTTGTTTTCAATTTCAGAATATGCCGCAGGATTTCCAGAGCCTGGTACACTAGAGGTTAATGACGTTCCCTTTACGCTTGATATTTTGGCAATACTACTTCTTAATGCCTCTTGACCACTACCAGCCTCTGTTGGAAGTAATAAAATATGCTCTTTATTAAAACCTAATTCTTGATTTCTCATAAATTGCATCTGATTATAGATTACAATAGTGCCAATAATTAATGAAATAGAAATAGTGAATTGAAGTACCACCAAACTCTTGCGAAGAAACACTCCTTTAGTGCCTGTTGAAAAACTACCTTTTAATACGCTTACAGGTTTAAAAGAAGATAAAACAGTAGCTGGATAAATTCCCGCAATAGACCCAATAATAATTGCTATTATAAATAAATACAAAATGTTAATAGGTTCTGAAAAAACACCTGAACTAACAGTTTTGCCCGCCAATTCATTAAAGTAAGGAAGCCCTAAAACGGTTAAACCCACAGCAACAACAAAGGCCACTAGACAAATGATAATCGATTCTCCAATGAATTGAAATGCTAATTGATTCTTTTCTGCACCTACAACCTTTCTTATTCCAACTTCCTTGGCTCTTTCTGCAGAACGAGCAGTTGTTAAATTGATGAAGTTTATACTAGCTATTAGCAATATAAAAACACCAATTATTGAAAATATATAGACATTATTCATATCACCAGAAACATAACCACTGCGATCAGACCTCAAATAAACATCTTCGAATGGCTCTAAAAATAACGTCACAAACATTTTAGATTCACGCATTTCATCTCCCGTTTTCTTCTCGAGAAAATCAGGAAATTTTGCCTCCAAATTTTTAGCATTGGTTCCGTTAGCCGTTAAGATATAAATTGATGGTCCGTAATTTCCCCACTGCTCGTCTCGTTCACTTGGAGCAGCCGTATATGTAATCATAGAAATTAATATATCTGCCTGAATTTGAGAGTTTTCTGGAATAGCTTCCATGACTCCTGTTACTATAGCTGGGTTATCAAAATTTTCTAGAATAATATTTTGCCCAATAGGATTATTAGTTCCAAAATACTTAGTTGCTATAGTCTCGGAAATAACCAAACTATTAGGAGCTTTCAAAGATTCCTTTTTATTTCCTTTTATAAATTTAAAATCAAATATTTCAAAAAAAGCAGAATCCACAGCTATAACATCTTCCTCTAAAAATTTCTTACCATCTCTAACAAATGTTAAGTCTTCAGTATTAACTCTCGTAAAGTTTAAGATTTCAGGAAATTCCTTGTTTATGTTAGGACCAATGGGCCAAGCTGCCATTCCTGCTTCTATTTTTTCAGAAGGAGTATCGATATCTGCAACAACTCTATAAATAGAATCTGATTTGGAGTGCATAGTATCATAACTCAATTCAAAATTTACATAGAGTAACACTAAAAAACCTGCTGTCATTCCAATAGCAAGACCAATAATATTAAGAAAAGTAAATCCCTTATGTCTGTATAAGTTTCTCAGTGCTATTTTAATATAATTTTTAATCATAGTTGATTGTTTTTTATACTGAAATAAATTCAGCACAGGTTAATGATAATTATTCTGCTCTAAGAGATTCTACAGGGTTTGAGGTTGCGGCCTTAATTGTTTTAGTTGCTATGGTTAACATAGCAATAACAACTGCTATTCCACCAGCCGTTAAAAACATCCAAATGCTTAATTGAATACGATATGGATAATTCTGCAACCACTCACTCATTGCCCACCATGCAATTGGTGTAGCAATGACAAAAGCAATGCCTACCAATTTTAAAAAATCTTTAGTTAATAGCACTGTAATTGAGGACACGCTTGCACCAACAATTTTACGAACACCTATTTCTTTACGTCTTTGTGCTACAATGAGCAATGACATAGCAAATAGACCTATGCAACTCAAAATAATAGCTAAGATTGAACCACTACCAATCATCGTTGCCATAGTGCGTTCGCTTCGCAATGTACGGTCTATATTTTCATTCAAAAATGATCCTTGAAATTCTGCGTTAGGCTCTATGATTTTCCATGCAGCTTTAACATCACTAAAAGATTGTTCTAAATTTTGAGGTGCAACCTTAACATATACATTTCTTAAGTTCCAATTAGGAAGTGCAAACAAAGTCATAGGAGCAATATTTTGATCGAGCTCTTGAAAATTAAAATCTTTAATAATACCAACAACGTTATAGATAGCATCGTCTAAATCTATTTTTGCTGTTAAAATTTCTTCTTCGTTTAATTGCTTTGCCATCGATTCATTTATGATAACTGAAAGACTATCACTCGTTAAATTTTTTCGGAACGCTCTGCCTTCAACTACTTCTAAATCTAAAGTTTCAATATAATCCGCATCCACAACGAGCATGTGCGTTTCAACTCCTCTGCCTTGATGCTCAAAGCCCAAAACACTTGTTGTTCGCGACCCATCTTTACCTAAACCTAAAATATTATTTGATGCTGTAATACCTTTAATGTTAACCTTATCTTGAAGACTATTTCTTAAAAGCTGAAGTGCTTGTTGGTCATTTCGTTCTCCATTGAGTGGAAAAGCAATGACTTGTGTTTTATTGAAACCTAAATCTTTAGTTCTCATAAATTCTACCTGATCCCACAAGACTAAAGTGCCACTGATTAGTAATATAGCAATGCTAAATTGTAAAACCATTAGACCATTGCGTAAATGATTTTTTCCATTGATCTCTAGTTTACCCTTTAGACTTTGTAATGTACCTAGACGACTCATTAAAATTGCAGGATATCCGCCTGCTACTAGCGTGATAGCAACAACACTCAACACTAATAAAATTAGCATTGACGGATTTAATATAGTAGCAAATGATGCTCTTGTATTAAATAAAGTTTGAAAATTTGGTAACAGAACAAAGGCCAATACAATCCCTAAACCTGTGGCGATTAAAAACACCAAAATACTCTCTCCCCAAAACTGAAAAAACAACTGCTTATTATTTGCTCCTAAGGTTTTACGCATGCCAATTTCGCGCAATCTTTGGTCGCTTTTACCAATGCTCATATTAACAAAATTGACACAAGCGATGAATAAAATTAAGATAGCAATTCCTAATACTAAATAAGGCATTGTGCGATTAACGGTTACTGGACCTTGATTAAAATTGGCAAATCTCACGTCTCCCAATCGCAACAATTTTATTTGCCTATATAGACCATTATTATTTGGTTGTGCACCATCTCGTTTTGCATTTGCGATTTCCTCTTTATAATGCAAATTGGTAAAATCTCTTGTACCTTTCTCAAACTGCTCTGGTGTTACATTTTTAGCGAGTTGTAAATAAACCTGATGATTCTCAACATCCCAACGCCCAATAGAACGTTCATAAGCATGTTTATTTTGACTTTTAAAATTTAAAACCACATCAAATCCCATTGTACTCGTTTCTGGAAAATCTTCAATTATTGCAGAAACTGTAAATGGTACTTGTTCTTCATCTCTTAGAATAGTAACGGTTTGTCCTATTGCACTTTCATCCCCAAAAATTCGTTGTGCAGCTTGTTGCGTAATTGCAACAGAGGTTTCAGATGTTATTGGATTTTCCTTATCTCCTTTAATGATTGGAAAACTAAACATCTTAAAAAAATCTGGATCTGCATAAGTAGCGCTAAGACCAAGTTGTTTGTCTTTATAACTTAATAATACTCCAGAACCATTATAACGCGTAATGCTTTCAACACCAGCAGTTTCTTCTTGAAGTGCTGCTGCAAAAGGTTCAGATTTTGACGTATTAGACTCAATGCCATTTGGAGAGCTATCTTCTGAATAAACCTGATAAATTTGATCACTATTCTCATGAAATTGATCATAAGACAATTGAAACACAGCATACATTGCCAATAATATCGCTATGCCAAAAGCTATAGTAAGACCTACAAGATTTAACGAAGTAAACGTTCTATTCTTCCAAAGATTTCTGAAGGCTATTTTGAAATAATTCTTAAACATGATTGTCGTTTTTTTGACTCAAATTAATTGAGCAAAGATTGATTATTGATGATTATTCTGTACGCAATGATTTTACAGGATTAGACGTTGCCGCTTTTATAGCTTGAAAACTTACTGTTATCAATGTAATTATTAGTGCTCCAAAACATGCAATAGCAAACACATCCCAACTTACCGTTGTTCTATAACTGAACTTCTGCAACCATTGTCCCATAATATAATAGGCCACTGGAGAAGCGATTAATAGTGCGATTACCACTAGCGTAATAAAGTCTTTAGATAGCAATAACCAAAGTTGACTAATCGATGCTCCCAAAACTTTCCTTACGCCAATTTCTTTAGTACGCTGTTCTGCTACAAAAGATGCCAATCCAAACAAACCTAAACAGCTTATAAATATTGCTAAGGCTGTAAATACTCTTGCTAAACTTGCAATGCGTTCTTCAGATTTAAATTTTGCACCATACTCTTCATCTACAAACTGATAATCGAATGGTGTGTTTGGAAAATTCTTTTTAAATACATTTTCAATTAATATCAAATTTTGACTTGTGCTTTTTTTAGGGTTGAGTCTTACATTATAATAAGCTACATTAGCATCACTATCAAAAACGTACATTGCTTGTTTTACTGCGCTATATGGCGATTGTATGATCATGTCTTCAACAACACCTACAATTTTTAAAGGAGGACTAGGATCTTCGGTATCAGAATCTCTGATGTATTTTCCAATTGGGTTTTTAATTCCCATATATTTTACAGCCGTTTCATTAAGAATTACAGCATTAGAATCTGTTGCAAACTCCCTAGAAAATCCACGACCTTCAGTTACATTTAGTCCTAAAGTTTCTACAAACTCGTATGAAACTGATGTAAATGCTAAATCTTCTTGAAAACCAGCAGGTTTACCTTCCCAAGTGTATCCAGATCTATTAGACCAAACTTCCGTCATTGGTCCACTAGTGCCAGCCATTTCAATCGCACCACCTGACGCAATAAACTGCTCGCGTAAAAGGTCCTTTTTACCAATGAATTGATTACTCATTACGGGAATTTGAATTAATCCATTCTTATTATAACCAACTGGTCTATCCTTACTAAATTGAATTTGATTCATAACCACAAGCGTACCTATTATTAATGCTGCCGAAATTGTAAATTGAGCGACAACCAAAACCTTACGAGGTAAAGACGCAAAGCGACCAGCTTTAAAGGTGCCTTTTAATACAGTAACTGGGTTAAATGATGACAAGTATAAGGCAGGATAACTTCCAGCTAAAAAAGCAGTAACCACTATAAATACAATTGATAATAGCCAAAACTGAAAATTGCTCCAAGGAAATACAATTGCTTTACTCGCCAAATTGTTAAATCCATTTAAAAACAACAACACAATGCCAAGCGCAACTATAAACGATAATATCACAATTAAAAAAGACTCGCTTAGAAATTGAAAAATTAGCTGACCACGTTGCGAACCAATCGCTTTTCTAATACCTACTTCGGTAGCTCTTTTTTCAGAGCGCGCTGTACTTAGATTTACAAAATTGATACATGCCAGTAACAAAACAAACAAACCAATTATACCAAAAAGCCATACGTTTTCAATACGTCCTCCTGATTGTAAGCCGTTTTCAAAATCACTTCTTAGATACCAATCTTTCATTGGCAATAGAAATAACTGAGGATTAAACTCTGCTGTAGTTGGCGATGCCTTCTTTTTTACATTAATAATTTTTGAGGTCACAGCATCCATTGTAATATTCTCATTAATCTGAACAAATAATTGAAATGAATTATTATCCCAAGATTCTTTTGACCGCTCTAACCACTCTTGAGTCGTCACATAATGTTTCCATGGAATAATATATTCCATTTCATTGAAAGAGTTATTAATAGGAATATCCTTGTAAATAGCTGTTATTTCCAATTCGTGCTCATTATTTACGGTAATGATTTTACCTAGCGCAGTTACGTTTCCAAATAGCGACTTTGCAGCAGATTCTGACAGCATAATTGCGTTCTTCTCTTTAAGTCCGTTTTTTACTCCTGCAATAATTTCTAAGTCTAAAAGGTCTGGTGCTCCTTCTTGCATTGCATTTCCTTTTCTATAAATATTGGTTTCCCCATATTTTAGATAACGTGGTTGCTCCCAAGATGCCATAACAATATGCTTAAAATTGTCAGCATAATCTTGACGTAACGCAAACTCTAATGGTCTAGGAATTGCAGGACTTGTACCAATATTATTGTTCATTGTTTGGCTTTGAAAAACCTGAGCTATAGTTGCTTTATTACTAAAATGATCATCGTAAGTAAGCTCATCTGCAACCCACAACCCAATTAATATTGTCGCAGCCATACCAATGGCTAAACCGAATATATTAATGAATGAATACACCTTATTTTTAATAAGGTTTCTGAATGCTATTTTGAAATAATTTTTAAGCATAAGTTCTAGTAATTACTGTTCGCTTTGTGTTGAATAGATTTCAACATCTGTTTGATTTGATTGACTTGCCTGCCAGAAGGCTGTTTTGGTTTCAACACTTCAGTATCGTTGATTGATTTTTTGGTTGGTTACGTGTTATACTGAAGTGCTTTCCACCTGATTGATTGATTGATTGATTGATTGATTGATTGATTGATTGATTGATTGATTGACTGATTGATTGACTGATTGATTGTCCGTTTCTTGATTGATGAATTTTATTATGCTAAAACATTTTCTGTCACTTTTTGTCCATCTAACATTCTAATAATACGATGGCTATATTTGGCATCATGCTCACTGTGTGTAACCATAATTATAGTTGTACCTGCTTCGTTTAGATCTATTAACAAATCCATAACTTCATTACCATTAGTGCTATCTAAGTTACCAGTTGGCTCATCGGCAAGGATTAATTTTGGTTTATTAACTACAGCTCTAGCTACAGCGACGCGTTGTTGTTGACCACCAGATAATTGTTGTGGAAAGTGATTTCTACGATGCATTATTTGCATTTTTTCTAAAACCGCTTCTACTTGTTTTTTGCGTTCTGCTGGTTTTACACCTGTATAAATCAATGGCAACTCTACGTTCTCGAAAACCGTAAGCTCATCAATAAGATTAAAACTTTGAAAAACAAAACCAATATTGTGCTTTCTAAGTTCAGACCTTTTACGTTCGTTATAACCTGCAACTTCAGTTCCATTGAACACAAAACTTCCACCATCAGGATCATCGAGTAATCCAAGTATATTTAGTAAAGTAGATTTACCACAACCAGATGGTCCCATTATGGCTACAAACTCGCCTTCCTTTACACCAAATGACAACTTATTTAATGCAATGGTTTGGACTTCTTCCGTTTTATAAAATTTCTCTAAGTCTTTAATCTGTATCATTTTATTCTTTTTTGTTATTCCTACGAAGGCAGGAATCTGTTTTTAGTTAGCTTTTATTTATATATTAATAAGTTTGAAAACACACCTAAAGTCGCCAGAAGGGTACAAACTATTCGAATAATATTACTTCAAAATCAATTCTTCTGTATCTCCAAAAGAATCATAACTCGACGTTACCACCTTATCTCCTGGATTTAAACCTTCTAACACTTCATAATATTCTGTGTTTTGGCTGCCTAATCTTATTGACACTTTATACGCAGTAGTGCCATCTTCACTGACTTTAAAAATCCAGTTTCCACCTGTTTTCTGAAAAAACCCTCCTTTAGCAACCAGCAAAGCTTCTTTTTCTGCGCTAAGTGCAACTCTAATCTGTAGGTTTTGACCTCTTCTAATGCCTTCTGGGACATCACCTTCAAATTTCATATCAACCTGAAAACGTCCATTGGTTACTTGAGTAAATACTTTTTTAATGGTTAATGTGTAGGTTTTATTATTTAAGGTAAATGTGCCTGTTTGACCATTATAAATTCGAGATATATAATGCTCATCAATATCTACTCTTACCTTAAATGCGCTAGTAACATCTACTTGTCCTAATCGTGTGCCCTTTGTTATAGATTGACCAATTTCTGCATCTAACGATGTTAACTGTCCATCAATTGGAGCGCGTACCACCAAATCGCCTACTTTTTTTCTCATTAATTCTAAAGCACTTTGTGTTCTAGCATACGAGTTTTTTGCTTGGTTTACTTCTAATTGCGATGAAATGGTATCCTCAGATAAAACTTGTTTTGCTAGTTTCATACGTTCTTTTTGATACTTATAATTATTCTCTGAAGACTCATAATCCATTCTACCAATAGCACCTTTATCATACAAACGCTTGTTTAAATTGTAAACTCGCTCAGCTTCAATCAAACTATTTTCAACATCAGTAAATTGATTTTGTCTATTAATGGTATTTTGGCGTGCTGCATTTTGCGAAATTTGCATTTGCGTTAACAGATTATACACTGAAGTTTCTTGGTTAACTAAAGTCAATTCTAAATCTGTATTAGATAAACGCAAAATAGGCTCACCTTTTTTTAGCATTGCTCCATCTTCAACAAACTTCTCTTCAACACGTCCACCTTCTAAAGCATCTAAGTAGATTGTAGTGATAGGAAGCACTATACCATTTACAGGAATATTTTCTTGAAACACATCATTAGTAACTGTATTTATTGAAATTCGTTCCTTATTTACATTTAATTTTGAACCGCCTGAAGTTTGATAAATTACATATACTATTAAGGCTATAATTGCTATAACTCCTAGAATGAGTCCTAACTTTTGATTTGAAAATTTTTTCTTTTGTATTGGAACGTCCATTGTTAATTTTTGATTTATACTCTTTATATAGTGAAGATGATGCCAAAACAACAATCAACTGAAAATCAATAATTTAAATAATTTTAAAAATTAATAAGTGTCCGTTTTTGATACACTTTATGTTCGGAAATGCACACTTTTTAACTGAAGAAAAATTTAGGTTTTGTAATTTTTATAAGCCGAAGATAAAATCGTAATATTGTAAGGATGGTATTAAAAAACGCTACAATATTAGTTATAGATGATGATGTTGATGTCTTAACAGCACTACGTTTATTACTAAAACCACTGGTTAAAGAAGTGGTAACAGAAAAGAATCCTAGTAATATTACGTCGCAAATTGAACGTACCACATATGACATTATCATATTAGACATGAATTTTAATGGTCTAGTTAATACTGGTAATGAAGGCATATTTTGGTTAAACAAAATCAAAAAACAAAAACCTGAAACTTCTGTAATTTTAATGACAGCTTATGCTGATATTGATTTAGCTATACGCGGATTAAAAGAAGGTGCTTCAGACTTTTTAATGAAGCCTTGGAAAAATGAAAAGATTGTAGACACCATTACGACTATATTAAGCAAAAAAAAATCTACCAGTTCTAAAAAAGACCAACTCAGCTCTAATTCTGTCGAAATCATTGGAGACAGCGATGTAATGGATGATGTTTTTGTTAAACTAAAAAAAGTAGCTCCTACAGATGCTAATGTTTTAGTTCTCGGCGAAAATGGTACCGGAAAAGATTTAATTGCTAGAGCATTACATGATAATTCTAACAGAAAAAATCAACCTTTTATTAAAGTAGATGTGGGCGCATTAACAGCATCACTTTTTGAAAGTGAATTATTTGGTTATAAAAAAGGTGCATTTACGGACGCTAGAGAAGATAGAAAAGGACGATTTGAAGCTGCCAATGGTGGCACACTATTTTTAGATGAAATTGGAAACATTTCGCTAAATCAACAAGTAAGACTATTAACCGTTTTACAAAATAGACAGGTCACGCCTTTGGGCTCTAACGTGCCAGTTCCTATAGATATTCGGTTAATTTGTGCAACCAATATAGACCCAAAAGTATTGGCTGATGAAAATAAATTTAGAAAAGATTTAATCTATAGAATTAATACTGTTGATATTATAGTTCCACCTTTAAGAGATCGTGGTACTGATATTACAGAATTAGCACATCATTTTGTGTCGTTATATGCAGAAAAGTATAATAAGAGTGCTTTTTCTTTTGATACTGGCTTTATTTCAAAATTAAAAAAGCATGACTTTCCGGGTAATGTAAGAGAGCTTCAATATGTTTTAGAACGTGCCGTAATAATGACGGATGGCACTATTTTAAAACCTGAAGATTTAGTGTTTTCATCTATTGAACGTTCCACGACGACTTCCAATTTTGAAACCAAAAGTTTAAATCTAGATGATATAGAAAAAAACGCCATATTAACTGTGCTCGAAAAAAATAAAGGCAACGTTTCTAAATCTGCTAAAGAACTTGGCATCACTAGAGCTGCATTGTATAGACGATTAGAGAAGTATGAATTATAGAACATACATCTTTAAACTGTTTTTTAGAATTGCACTTATTGTTGGTTCCATTCTAACTTTAGCTTACACTATTTTCAAAAACGAGACAGCATATTCTGTTGTTTTAGGTCTTGTTATTCTTTATTTACTCATAAATACGTACACATTTGTAAAACGACGTTTTGTGGCCATGGATGATTTTTTTGAAGCCGTAAAATATCGTGATTTTTCGAGATGGTTTCCAGAAGATAGAGGTCCAAAAGATATTCGTTTTCTGTATACAGGATTTAATGAAATTAACAGAACCATAAAAGAAATCAATTCGCAGAATCAAGCGCAGTATGTTTACTTGCAAAAGATTTTAGAAATGGTAGATATCGGAATTATTGCCTATAATTTAGAATCTGGCGATGTTCTTTGGAGCAATGATTCATTTGGCGACATCTTAGATATACCCTCTTTTAAAAATATTAGATTTGTTGAAAACAGAAAACCTGAACTTTTCAATACTATTTTTGAAACTTACCATAGAGAACCTGACTCTATTTCTATAGCGCTTCAAAATGAGAGCATAAAAATACTTATTTCAGATACGGTTTTTCAAGTTGAAGATGATGCTTTTAAGCTTGTTGTGATTCAAGATATTGACAATACATTAAATAAAAACGAATCTGAATCTTGGAAAAAACTACTAAGTGTAATGACCCATGAAATCATGAATTCAATTACACCAATTTCTTCCTTAGCAGATACACTTCAGAAAAATTTACAACTTGCCATAGAACAACCTGATAAAGCTTCATTAGAATTAGAAGATTTAAATGCTGGCGTAAAAACGATTAAAAATCGTAGTGAAGGGCTTTTAAAATTTGCTAAAACGTACCGAAGCTTAAGCAAAGTAACGCATCTTAATTTACAAAGTGTAAAAGTCAAAGACTTATTTGATAATATTCAGCGACTTATGGAACCTTCCATAAAAGCGAAACATATTGAAATAGAATTTAAAATCACGTCTCCAAAATTAGCGCTCGATATTGACACACACCTTATTGAACAGGTTTTGATTAATTTAATTTTAAACGCTGTTGATGCTTGCAAAAATTCTGAAAATCCTGAAATAAAAATTATAGCTTCTCAAAATCCTAATAGAGATATTGTAATTAAAGTTTTTGATAATGGTTCTGGTATTCCACAAGATATCTTAGAAAATATTTTTGTTCCTTTCTTTACAAGTAAAACCACAGGCAGTGGCATAGGTTTAAGTCTTTGTAAGCAGATTATGCTGCTACATAAAGGCAGAATTATTGTAAAAAGTATTGAAGGCGAAGGCTCTGTTTTTAGTTTGGTTTTTTAGCCTTTTGTACGCTTGCTAAAACAATTTCCCTTATCGTAGTTAGGTTCAAAGGAAACTCCAAAACCACATGTAGTAAACTAAGAAAAAACAAGGCTATTAAACCTGTTACATAGTCGTACAGATATAGACCAACTGACGCTATCCAAAAGAACACAATGTATTTCATCCTTGTACTTGTTATACTTGATTTCCAACCTATAATTGACGTTTTAGAAAACCAATTTAAATAATGATACGTATATGCAAATGCTATGAAAATTTGAATTTTCACACCAATTACAGAGATTAATTTGTAATTATAACTATCGCCAAATAAACTTGCTATACTATTATTTACAGATACAAATCCGCTACTTGTAAAGGTGCTTTTTACAAAATCTGAAATCACATAATTTTCAGGATTTACATTTAAAAAAAGAATTACAATTGGCGCAATACTTAAAAATATAATACTAACTATGCCTGCTTTGTTTTTAGTTTTTAACTGTCCGTAAATCATAAAAAGCAACGTAAACACATAAACATGTAACAATGTTGGCAAGAAAACAGCGAGAATTATTATAATCTTGGGTATATAATAATCACTGATTATTGAGAATAAAACACTAAAGCAAAAGGCCAATAAAATGTGCTTCAGCTTTGTGAAATATATAAGACTAATGGAAAAAACAAAACCTGAGATTAAAATTACATTTTTCTGAGAACTCAGAAACTCAACTACAGTTTTTAAATTTCCTGTAACTGTTAATTCTAGATATTTTATAAGTGGATAAATTGCAATAATGATAGCAAAAACTATGAATATTTTATAACCTTGAGACTTAGACTTTATAAAATATCTTTTATCATCTAACCAATTGATTTCAGTTAAATAATGCAATGGCCCTAGAAATGCATACGAAAATAAAAAAAGTTCAAAGGGTAAATATATAGCCACTATAAATGAAATAAGGAGGAGCCAAATATTTATATTATCTATAATTTTACTTTTCATATCTAAACGAAATATAAGCTTTATCTTATTAAAACAAATATTTTTTTCTTGAACCTTGATTCTTTTTAAAAGATCTTATTTAAGAATACGTAATAGAGCAATAAAAACAACTTAAACTAGATTAAAAAATAAAAAAAGGATAGACTAAGTCTACCCTTTTATAATTATCATTTTTTTATTCTATTAAAAAGTAAATGAAATTTTACCTCTTAAGAAAAACGGTGTTCCTGGTGTATATGTAATTTCTTCAACAGATTCCGTTTCATTAAATAATCTGGTTTCTGTAGCAAACTGCGTTTCATTCCATTCTACATCGAACAGGTTTTCTACTGCTACTCCAATTTCTAAGCTTTTTGTAAGGTTGTAGTTAATATTAAAATCCGTTACAAAATAACCATCCGCAACAATAGAATTATCTTCATTTGCTGGTCTATCATCTACAAATCTATAGCTTAAGCTACCAGAAAACCCATTTAAATTGTTTACAGTCAATGCACCTGTAGATGTAAAATCTGGCGCTAACGGAATGTAATCTTGGCCATCTAATTCTTCAGTACTTCTTGCTATTGTATAATTGACATCACTATTTAAAAATAACCAATCTGTAATTTGATAACGGAAACCAAAATCAATTCCATAACGTTTAGATTCTCCACTAGGTTCAACAACACCTGCATCACCGACGTAAACAAATTCTTGCTCAGACAATAAATACCACAGTGATGTATTTAACACCAAACGGTCTGCTGGCTTAAAAATAGCACCAAGATCTGCACCGAATGCATGCGGAAGCGTTTCCTCTCCTGTGTTTGCTGTAACTACACGAGCATCGTTTGAGTGAAAACCGTAACCTAATTTTGCAAATAATTGTAAATCTTTTGATGCCGCAAAAATAGTATTGAATTTAGGACTAACAATAACATCAGATTCTCCTAAAGTTTCATAATCATCAGTTAGAAAATTTACATAATTAAATTTAAAATAATCTAATCTTAGACCTGGATTTAGTGTCCACTTTTTAGATTTAAAATTACCACTTAAAAAAGTATATCCATTTAATTCATCTATATCACCAAAGGCAATTCTTTCTAAAGTTTCCTTACGATTTTTTGTTCTGGATAATTCTACATCATTTACATCATCGTATCTAAAACCAACACCTGCATCAAAACTTAATTGAATGTCGTGATCTTCTATATGAAATGTACGATTGTAAACACTTTCTGCACCAATAATTGTTCTGTTTTCTTTTTGCTTAATTTGATCTCCATTAATAGGATCTTCTAAAAAGAATGTAAAATTAGAGTATAACTCAAAGTCGTATTTAGATATAAACGCTTTAGACTTTATACGTTGGTGCTCATCTAACTGCTTTGTATGATTTACCCAAATGTTAGATCTACTTGTATTACCACCTTCAGTATCATCAATAGCACCAAAACGTCCAATGATCCCTTGTTCCACAGCTCTGGTTGGTATTTGCCCTGAAGCATCCCATCGACTTTGAAAATGTGAAAAAGATAATGTTAATTCTTCATCTTCGTAATTATTAAAATTATAACGTCCTAAAATATTTAAACGATTAAAATTCTGTGGTGAATCAAATACACCATCGGTTAAAACTAATTCAGAAGCAATAAATGCACTACTATGCTCGCTTTCTGAGATTTTAAATAAGTTAACTGATCTTAAGGTATTAAAATCTCCTGCTTCTATTTTTATAAGATTGTCTTCAATAGATTTCTTAGTATTTAATTCAATGTAACCTGCTGTATTAAAATTCCCTTTGTCTGCATAATATGGTCCTTTACCAAAATCGATATTATCTATAATCTCTGGAATTACAAAGTGCAAATCTGCGTAACCTTGTCCATGTGCATGCGAAGGTAAATTAACAGGTATTCCATCTGTACTAATTGCTATATCTGTACCATGGTCTATATCAAATCCTCGTAAAAATATTTGCTCTGCTTTTCCTCCACCTGCATGCTGACCTATTATTAAGCCTGGTACTTTTCTTAAAATTTCTTGTGCAGATTTTATAGGATTTGTTTTTATTTCAACATTAGCAAACTGGCTCAAAACATTAGCTTTAGACACCAATACTACTTGGTCTAATGACACAGATGAAATTTGTAATACAATATTAATAGTAGCGTCTAATTGGCTATTTAAAATAATGAGTTCTTGTTTTTCATAACCCAACCCACTAATGATGATGACATCGCCTTCTGAAATATCATCTAATTCATAATATCCTGAGACATTGGTATAGGCGTAACCTCCTGTATTTTGATTATAAATATTTACACCTTCTATTGGTTTATTATTTTCGTTGGTAATCGTTCCGTTTATTTCATGGGCAAAAACGGTATTGCACAGTGCTAAAAGCACAAAACTTAGTATAATTTGTTTCATAGTTTATTTTTTAAAAGTTTAATCAGTAAAATGTTTTATCAAATAAATATTTCTATTTAAAGCATAGAAACACTTCCCATATCGCATAGGTAATTTGAAAAACTTAAATAATGAAGCTGTTAAACTATAGGTGGTTTGTAGAGTTGATCGAGATACCTACTTTTAAAAATCATTGATTTATTTTGATAAATTGAAGGCTCCTTTTCGTTGTTATTCTGAAATACCAAAATGTATTTATTGAAAGTAATGTGCTTATTAATTTTTAAATCTAAAATTGACTCGCCTTGATGGTTTTTATCTTCACTTGAAGAATTATTCAATACCTCATCTATAAAATCAATAACATTATGCTGATGATTGCTGCTAAAGCTATTTTTATTTTCTACAATATGCAGCTTATTGACAGCGATGTGGTTGCCTTCAAAATCATGTTGAAGCACATAACTTGGTGCTTGTAAATGATGAGATAGGTTATGTAAAATTTTGCTTATTGGTAATTCTGCAGGTCCCAAAATATAGCATAACGTAATAACCACAGCAGTTACTCTGAACAAATTATTTTTGATACTATTTGGTTGATTAGGTTGCATTTCTATTCGGCTAATAAGCTTATTATGGTTTCCTCTACATAGGTTGCATAAGAGGCTACAGTAGGATATACGAAAATTTTATCAAGTGGGTTTTCCATTTCTAGTATTTCGTTTAAAGCACTTGTAATTCTCATAGCTAATAATGAGTGTCCTCCTAGTGCAATAAAGTTATCATAGATCCCAATTTTTTCAATATGTAATAACTCTGACCATACATTGGCAACAATTTCTTCTATTTCATTTGTTGGTGCGATATAGGCTTCATTGGACTTAAATCCTATATTATTTTCATCTTTAAGTTTTTTACGGTCCGTTTTAGCGCTTGTGGTTAGCGGAAAGTGATGTAGATATTTAAATTGCAATGGTATCATGTAACTTGGAAGCTTCCTAACTAAATAATTTTGAATTTGTGACACTTCAAGTTCATAATCGCCTCTATAAAAGGCAACCAATTGTGCGTTCTTATTTAATCCACCATCATCTTTTTCTATAACAAGTGTTACGGCTTCAATAATGCCATCAATCTGTTCTAAAACACATTCTATTTCTCTCAGCTCAATACGATGACCATTCAGTTTTACCTGACTATCTTTTCGACCTAAAAACTCGAACTCATTATCACTATTAAGTCTCACTAAATCGCCAGTATTGTAAAGTCTATCTGTATTTAAAAATGGATTTGTAATAAATAGTTCTGCTGTAAGATTAGGACGTTTTACGTAACCATCTGCAATACCATGACCACCAATAAAAAGCGTACCAACCACACCTTTAGGAACAGGATTAAGATAGTCGTCTAACACCAAGGCGATTGTGTTAGCTATAGGTTTACCTATTGGAACCGAAACACCTTTATGTTTTTCAGAGTTAAATTTTGAAATCACACAAGCAATAGTAGCTTCTGCTGGACCATAAAAATTATAAATACTAGTATCCTTGTGGTACTCTTCTTTAATTTTATTGGCCAAATCCGTTTTAAAATCTTCGCCTAATACTATAATATTTCTCAAGCTACAATTAGCATTTCCTTTACCAATAAACAATAATAAATGTGATGGTGTTAACACAATAGAATCTGCTCTATTATCTTCTAACATTCTTAATACCGAACCATCTGGACCTTCTTCATCCTCTTTATAAACAATGATTTCTCCGCCTTGATACAGTGGCAATAAAATTGCCGTATACGTTATATCAAAACTTATCGATGTACAGAATGCAAACTTTGTTTGCGCGCCCCAAAAATTATTACAACTCTGTAAATAATTAGAGACACTTTGTTCTTTAATTTTAATGCCTTTAGGTTTCCCTGTAGAACCAGATGTGTATAATATGTAGGCTATTTCGTTAGGATTAAATTTCTGTAGAGTAAACGTAGTATTGGATTTGTTATCCGTCCAACTTTTATCTGAAATATCAAAAACCTCTATGGCAGAATCTTTTAAATTCTTTTTTAAACTTGACGTTGTCACTACCAATTTACACTCAGAATCTTCTAATATAGTCTTAATGCGCTCTTTGGCCTGATCGGCAGCAATAGGAACACAAGTTACATGAGATTTCATAAGAGCTAATAAAGAAATAACGTAATCAGCAGACCTATACATATGCAAACCCACACGATCACCTGCTTTAATTCCTTTATTTTTTAACGTAAAACAAAGCGCGTTAGACAACCTGTTTAGATCATTATATGTGTATGTTTCCGATTTATCTCTAATAGCTATTTTGTCTGAATAATTTTCAATGACATCAGTAATCTTATTTATGAAAGATGGGTAAGAATTATTAAAAGCGACCATGTCTAATTCTTCTTTTATACTTTCCTTGCTAATCATTGAAGGCACGTCTATTAATTGAGAATTATCTTCTAGAAAAGCGTCTAATATTTTTAAGAAATGTGATGGCGTGTTTTTTTGCATTTCAGAATTAAATACTGCTGTATTTAAATCAAACAACAACTCTATATCTCCTGTTCCATCCATATCATAAACCGTACATCTCATATGATGTGCTGCGTCACAATGATTAGGATGAATCCATTTTGAAGTCACAGAATTACCATTAAAATCTGAAAAACTAGCTTTTATATAATTCAGCACCACGTTAAAGCCGCTACTTGCTTCTGTAGTTGCCATTCCTGGTTGAGCGTTACGTAAATAGTTATTAGTTTCATTTCGTACTTTATTGTAAAAAGTTAGAAATGTATCATCAGTAGAAAACTCAGCAACCAGCGGAAACAATTCCACAAACATACCTGCGGTTTTCTTAAATGCATTGGTCACTCTACTGTGAGACAATGCACCAATGGCTAATTTTTCTTCATTGCTTACTCGCTTTATATAGACAAATAATGCCGTTAGAAATATATTGAAATAGGTAAGATCTTTTGTCCAACAGCGAAACTCTGGCAAACTCACTAACTGCTCTAATTTTGCAATACGATCTTTGCCCAGACTAACAGAAACTCTAGTTGAAGACGATGTGGATTCTTTATTCTTTTGACCATATAAAATAGGTGCTGCAGTTACTTTTTTTGCCGTTTCTTTCCAGTAGTTTCTAATATCATCTTTTTCTTTGTCATGTGTAATAATGGCTTCAAATTTTAGATAATCTCTAAACTGTGGAATTTCTGGTAAACTTTCGTTTTCAGAATTTAAATGTTGTTGGTAAAGCTTTGAAAAATTATCAAATAAAACAGTAGACGATGTCGCATCTGTAACTAAATGATGCATATTTAAAAACCACACATATTTAGCTGTATCTAACTTATAAAGAACGGAATTAAACAGAGGTTGAGAAGTATCAAAAACTTGCATAGTTCTGTTTTGTAATTCCTTTTCTAAATCTAATGTACTTCTGTTTAAAAACTCTACAATTTCTAAATCATATTGAAAATTCGCTAAAACATTTTGAGATGGAATGCCTTTGTCTTCACTGAATGTTATTCTGAACACATCTAAATTAGCGATTAAATCATTAAAAGATTGCTTAAAAATTCGCACATCTAATTTACCTGAAATCTCAAAAGAATGTGCCATATTATACATAGGACTCTCTGGATTTAGTTTTTGACCAACCCAAAGCATTAATTGACTTTGCGTCAATGCTATATTTGTCTCTATGTAATTAATTTCTGAATTCATTATAGTTCTAAACCTTAATCTGATTTACTTTTTAAATAATTTGTAATACAGGCAACCGTCATAAAATTTTCTATGACCATATCTTGAGCAGGAATTTTTAATTTAAACTCTTGCTCTATAAACCCAACCAGCTTCATCATACTCAATGAATCTAATAATCCGCTTCCTAACAAATCATCTTCCGCATCAAGATCAATAGCTTCGTCACTTACAATTAGCTGATTTTTTATGTAATTTATAATTGTATTATCCATTATGGTTTTCTGATATTTTTATTTGAATTTTATTTCTATCTATCTTGTCTGAGGTTGTCCTTGGGAATTCATTCATTATATAAATTTCTTCCGGAACAGCATATTTTGGTAAATTTTGCGAACAGTGTATTTTTAATTCTTTGATATCAATCTCACTTGTTTCATTTTTTAACAAAACAACCGCTGTAACCGAATCACGAGACTCATTATTATTTTTTTCTACATATGCCACTGCTTCTCTCACATCTATATGTTGAAGGAGTATAGCTTCAATTTCATCTAATTCTACACGATAACCTCTAATTTTTACTTGCCTATCATTTCTACCAATAAACAGTAATTGACCTATCTCATTTTCTTTGACGACGTCGCCTGTTTTAAAAAAAACATGATCATAACCTGATAGGATTGACTCGTGATAAAATGATTTATCTGTTAGTGGTTTGTTATTATAATAGCCCAACATCATGGTTTCGCTTCTTATCGCTAAAACTCCTGAAGTTCCTTTTTCTACCTGTTTATCATTAGTGTCTAAAATTCGGTAATCTGTATTTTCCCAAACTGTACCAAGAGGTAAATCTTCATTAATCTCATAAGTATTGTCAATGTTAAAATATGTACATTGATTAACTTCTGCAGGACCATAAACATTGCTAAATTTGGCTTGAGGCCAAAGCGCTAATAATTGCTTAATATATTTATTAGGAAATACTTCGCCTCCAAATAAAACCCATCGTAGCGATGAAAAATCCTTTTCTTCAATTAGTCCATTGAGGAACAATTGTATTAATGCTTGTGGTGCAGAATACCAAATACTAATTTTTTCTTGTTCTATTAACTGTGCTAAACTTACTGGCATTTTGGTATGCGCGTCAGACAAAACAACGATTGTAGATGCAGCCAATGGTGCTGTAAAATAGGCAAATGTTGAAATATCAAAATGCAATGGAGCATGGCTTGCAATAACATCTAGAGCAGCAACATCATAAAGCGTTTTAGAACCTTTAGCGTAAGCCAAGCAACTATTGTGTGTATGCATAATACCTTTTGGTAATCCTGTAGAACCTGAAGTATACATTATATACGCTAAGTCTTTACCTAAAACTCTAGGAAACTCAACAGAATTTCTGTCTGATTTATAAACATTAGACCAAGATACTGTGTTTACATCTAAATCTTTATCTAGCCCAATTATTGTTTGTAAACCTTCTGAAACTGCAGCTATTTTAACAATTGCCCTAGATTGTGCTGGCACCGTAACTAGATGTTCAATTTTACAATCGTCTATTAAAAATTGCGTACGTTCGTTTGGCGCAGTAGGATCTAAAGGAACAAATACGGCTCCTGCCATTGTAATACCGTAAACCGCTATAAATGATTCCATACAGCGATTCATATAAATACCTATACGATCGCCTTTTTTTACATTAAGCTGGAGCAAAGTAATCGCTAAGCATTCTGATTTTTCATAAAATTCTTTATAACTAATAGATTGAGACATGTATCTAAGAGCCACCTTATCTGGATGCTCTAAAACTGCATTTTCTAATATTTTTGGGATTGTATAAATCATTTCGTTATACATTATTTAGAAAATAATAATTGTGAAATAATGTTTCGTTGAATATCTGAAGTACCAGCATATAAAACACCACCAACAGCATCTCTAAGATTTCTTTCTACACCATATTCTGTTATATAACCACTTCCGCCATGGTTACGAACAGCATCTAAACTAGACGTTATAAAACTCTCACTTAATTGTAGTTTTAACAATGCTGCATCTAACATTGCAGAATCGCCTTCATTTTTAAGCCAAGCAACCTTATATAGTAAAAGTCTTGAGGTTTCTAAACGTAGTTTCATATCTGCTATTCGGTTAGACACAGATTGAAATGTATTTATAGCTTGACCAAATTGTTTTCTTTCTTGTACAAATTTAATACTGGTTTCTAATTGACGCTCCATAGCACCTAATTGACTTGCTAAAATACTGCAACGATCATACTCTAAAGAATACGTGGTAATTGCCCAACCAGACCCTTCTTTTCCTAATCTATTTTCTTCTGGAATAAAGCAATCTTTGAAAAATAAATCTCCAATGGGTACTGTTCTTAATCCCATTTTAGATTTGTTTACACCTTGTGTAAATCCTTTGGTACCTTTTTCTACTATAAAGCCAGTTACTCCCCATTTTCCAATTTTTGGATTAACATTTGCAAATACCAAAGCGATATCTGCTTCTGGTCCAAAAGTGATTAAGCGTTTCTGACCATTTAGAATATAGCCGCCTTCTACTTTTTTAGCATGTGTTTTCATATTAAACACATCAGAACCGGCTTCTGGTTCCGTTAGTGCATGGCATCCTATTTTGTCACCAATTACCATAGACCTTAAAAACTTTTCTCGCTGAGCTTCAGTGCCAAATTCAAAAAGCGGTAATTGCACAGTCCACATTTGCGCATTTAAAGCAAATGGCAAGCCATTATCATTACTACCATAACCTAAACCTTCCATAGCAAGTGTTGCTGTTAGTAAATCAATGTCCTTAAATTTCCCTCCATACTTCTTTGGCACTGACAAACCTTGAATCCCAAATTCAGCACACTTTTTCCAGAGTACTCTTGAAAAACTTAAATTTTGATCGCGTTCTTCAATATCATCATTAAGATTTTCTTTTGCGAATGCAATTATTTTATCCTTAAAATCAATCTGTTCTGGGCTCCAAGAAAAATTCACTTGTATATCGGTTTTATTAAAATTTTGTTTTGTAATTTTTATCTCAATATTCTGTTTTTAAAAAAACAAAACTTAGCTAATTAAACGAAAAATATATAAATAAACTGATTATCAAGTCGTAATGAATTTTAATCCGTTAAACATCTACATTCCCTTTTATTCGCGTTTTAATTAGTTATTCAGCAATAAATCCATGCTTCAATTACTAAAAGTATATACTTTTAGTAAGTTTACGTAAATATGAAGTGCTTGGTTTTATTAATTCTACAATTCATATAAAAGAAGATTATTCATCTATATCTATAGTTAAAACTTTTGAGTTTCTAATAACCTCATATTGCTCTCCATTGAATAATGAAAGTTTTTGATAAACATCAATCTTTTGAATATAATGTTTACCATCATACAAATTCTCAACAGGAAAAACTAAACGTTGCGAAGGCGCTGAAGCTACGTATACTCATGTAATAATTATTAGAATTATATTCAATAGCGATACAAAACTCAAAACCAAATTAGGCTTTGTCGTGCACCAAAATAAATATTATGATTTAATGAGGAAGAAGTAAATCATTGACAAAAAACAGCACTAAAAAACTAATTTAAAATATTTTAAAACCCTTAATTCGATTTTATCGTAAATACTTTAATAAAGATATTTTCACATCTAATGTGATGAAAAACATTGTTTTGATAAAGTTATAAAAATTAATTTAGTTCAATTATCAATTACGAAAAACGCTGATTTATTACAATATTGTCACTAATATCTTTGGGATTGACCACTTTATCGAATGTATTGATTGAAATTGTTCGATATCCTTAATAATCAACTAAATTGAAAAAAAAAGCCTTTTTTAACTTCGCTAACCCATGAAGAAGAATACACTAATTTTATCTGCTAGTGATGTCAATTTAATAGTAGAAACTTATGGTTTCAATAAATTAATGGACACACTAATAAGGAGAACAACAGAGAGTATTAAAGCATACGATGCTGAAAAAACTGAAATCCCAATTCGCTCTGGTTTTAACTACGATATAAATGATCCTGGATTAGTAGAATGGATGCCTGTTCATAAATTAGGAGAAGAAGTGGTTATAAAGGTTGTAGGTTACCATCCTAGAAACCCTGAAAAACTAGATTTACCTACTATTTTATCATCTATTTCATCATACTGCACAACAACTGGCCATCTTAAAGGTCTAGTAGATGGCGTCTTACTCACAGCTTTAAGAACTGGTGCAGCATCTGCTGTGGCTTCAAAATTGTTGGCTAAAGAGCAAAGTTCAGTTTTAGGTTTAATCGGTTGTGGTGCACAATCTGTAACACAGCTTCACGCTTTATCAAGAGTATTCAACATAAAAAAAGTACTATTATTTGATGTAGACACCTCAACTATGACATCTTTTAGTAATCGCATAGAAATGTTAGATCTTAACATTGAGATTAAATTTTCGTCAATTAAAGATATTTTAAACACAAGTGATATTGTTTGTACAGAAACATCAATAGATGTTGGTACGGGTCCCTTGTTTAATAACTTAGAAACTAATGACCATATTCATATCAACGCTATCGGTTCTGATTTCCCAGGAAAGGTAGAACTTCCTTTAGAGTTATTAAAGCAAAGTTTTGTTTGTCCAGATTTTTTAGAACAAGCAAAAATTGAAGGGGAATGTCAGCAACTTTTAGATTCTGAAATTGGACCAGATTTATCTGATTTGGTTAAGCATAAAGCAACTTATGCCTATGCTAAAAACAAAAGAACTGTTTTTGACTCTACGGGTTGGGCTCTAGAAGACCAGGTTGTTATGGACTTATTTTTAGACCTAGCAAAAGAGTACGGAATTGGTCAAGAAATCTCAATTGAAAACATTTCAGAAGATGCAAAAAACCCGTATCACTTTATGCTAAAATCTGTACCAATATAGTTTAACAAATCTCTAAATATTTCCCTTTTGCTAAAACTAAACTAAATGAAAAAACTACTACTAAAATCGCTTTTTATACTACTATTGTTAATACCAATGGTTATTGCTGCTCACTTCCCTAATCAAAGTTATATCTTTATTAGTGTTTATGAAACCAATGGTATTGAAGGACGGTTTGAAATTAATACACGTGAAATAAACAAAGTCTTTAATTTAAACCTTAGAGATAATGTAACCGCTGAAGAGTTTAAACCATACGAGGAGCAACTAAAAGCATACATCTTAAAACATGCCGCATTCTCATCTAAATATGGGTCGCACAACATAATCTTAAAAGATGTTGGTTTACTAGATATTTCCCAAGGCACAATGGTTCAGGTTTTCTTTAAGCTAGACAATATGGAAAAATTACCACAATTGCTAGATGTAAAATATGACGTTGTTTATGAAAAGGATGATACACATAGAGGTTATTTAATTACAGAAAATAGTTGGGCAGCAGGTGTCATAAATCAAGAAGCAAATATCTCACTGAGTTTTACACCAAATGAAACTGAAGCTACATTAGACCTCTCAGACACGTCCATATGGAAAGGTTTAATAGCAATGATAAAACAAGGGGTTTGGCATATTTGGATAGGTCTAGACCATATTCTATTTTTATTAGCATTGATCTTACCATCAGTGGTTCGTAGAGTTAGAAAAAAAGAGACAAACGTTACAGGTAATTCAGTAAGCATAGAATCTTCTAATTGGGTACCAGTAGAGAGTTTTAAAGATGCCTTCTTTTATGTTATAAAAATAATCACATTTTTTACTATTGCTCATACAATTACGCTGAGTTTGGCTTCACTTGAGATCGTGAAGCTACCATCAAGATTTGTTGAAACTATAATTGCATTATCCATTGGGTTAGCTGCATACCATAATATAAAACCTATTTTTAAAGGTAAAGATTGGATTATTGCATTTGTATTTGGGCTTTTTCATGGTTTCGGATTTGCAAGTGTTTTATCCGATTTAGGTCTATCATCAGAAAACCTTGGTTTATCTTTATTAGGCTTTAATATTGGTGTAGAAATCGGTCAATTGTTAATTATAGCAATGATGTTTCCTGTTCTGTATCTGCTAAGAAAGACAAAAATCTATAAGAAGATTTTACTTTATGGTTCAATATTTCTAATTATTGTTTCCTTATATTGGGTAATAGAACGCACTTTCGATATCAAATTTGGTTTAGACGATCAGTTTAAGAGTTTTATAAGACGTATTATTAATGCTTTAGGCTTGTGGTCTTAAGTTTTCATTTTCTAAATTTTCCCTAATGAAAAGTGAAATAGACAAAAGTTCCCTGCTTAGTCAGTGGAAAAAACAAAAGCGAAATACGCCAACGTTGCTTAAAATAAATAAAGCTCCTCTTGGCGAAGCTATTCCTTTGTCTAAAGGTCAACAGCGTCTTTGGTTTTTGCAACAATTATATCCTAACAATTCGTTTTATAATCATGCTGAGTCTTATACCATATTAGGAGAATTAAATTTTGAATTCCTATCTAACAGTTTCGATTTAATCATTGAAGAACAAGAAAGTCTTAGATCTTACTTTCCTATTGAAGATGGGCAAACAACAATTAAGATTGCTTCAGATTTTAAATTAAAAATCAACACCGTAGATTTCAGCACCTTTCAATTAGATGAGGCTAAGCAAAAAGTTAACGATTTTATAGCGGAAGAAATCATTCTACCTTTCAACCTTAATGCTGCACCACTTACTAGAGTTTCACTACTAAAACTAACTGAGGAAAACCATATCTTGTCCATAAACATACATCACATTATTATTGATGAATGGTCTATGCGACATTTCATCAATTCATTAGCTGAGTATTACACAAAACTATCAAAAGGCGAAACCATCCAGCCAAAAGAACTGCCTATTCAGTATCAAGATTATGCTTATTGGGATCAGCATAGAACATTACCAACGAAACAAGTTGACTATTGGAAACATAAATTGTCTGGCACAATACCAGTTTTAGAATTACCTACGGATTATAAAAGACCATTACAACCTTCGTATGAAGGAGCGCATTATTCATCTCTACTATCTAAAGAAGATTCTGAAGGTCTTTTAGCGTTTTCAAAACAAATGGAAACAACTCCTTTTGTGGTAACTCTAACTATTTTCTACACACTTTTATATAGATACACCAACCAAAAAGATATTTTAATTGGCCTACCTTTTACTAATAGAAAGGATAAATCATTGCAAGATTTGCTAGGCTTCTTTGTAGACACTATTGTTTTGCGTACGCAGTTTAACGAAGACAATTCATTTAAAGAATTACTGTCTAAAGTGAGAAAAAACACGTTAGATGCATTCTCTAATAATGATATTCCATTTAACTATTTAGTTAATGAATTATTACCTAGCAGATCATTAAGCATGAACCCGTTTTTTCAGGTTATGTTTGTTTTTAACAGTGACGAAAAAACCTCTAGCAATGATTATAACATTGATTTTAAAAAGCGTAATGACATTCATTTAAAATCTTCAAAATTCGATTTAACCTTATTTATAAATGAAAAAGATGGTCAACTTGCAACCACTCTAGAATATGCTACAGACCTATTTGATGAATCTACAATAGAACGTTTTTCTGCACATTTTAATAATTTAGTAAAAGCAGTCATTAGCAATTCAGATAATTCAATTGCTGAGCTACCAATGTTAACCTCTGATGAGAAGATGTATTTCTCTAAAGATAACAGCTCATCAAATCATATCTTTAAAAACTTTACAGGCATACATCATATTATTGAAGATATTGCTAAGAAAAACCCAGACACTATAGCTGTTACTTTTGGCTCAGAAAAATTATCTTATAAAGATTTAGATAAACGGGCAACAGCCTTAGCTCATAGTTTACTTGCGAGGAAGAATGTAAACGATAAAATAGTCGGCTTATCTATTAAACGGTCTACTGATATGATTGTTGGCTTACTTGCCATTTTAAAATCCGGTTGTGCTTACTTACCAATAGACCCAGATTATCCCTCACAACGTATTGATTTCATATTAAAAGATGCTGATATAAATTGCATTATTACACAACAATCTTTATCTCCGATTTTCAGTGAATTTAAAACGGACATAATAACTATTGAAACCGTTGAAGATATCAACGATACTAATAAAAAATTACCTTTAGCATCAAACACTGACCTGGCTTATGTAATCTATACATCAGGAAGCACAGGAAATCCTAAAGGTGTACCCATTACACAAAAAAACATAATTAATTCTACAGCAGGACGCTTAGCATTTTATGATAATAACCCAACAGCTTTCCTTTTAATGTCTTCCATTTCTTTTGACAGTTCTAAAGCTGGTATTTTTTGGACACTCTGCACAGGCGGAAATTTAGTAATTTCAGAACAACGTTTAGAGCAAGATATTGATGGCATTGCCAAAATTATTGAAGCTAATAAAATTAGCCATACGTTAATGCTTCCATCGCTATATCATTTAATTTTAGAACATAGTAACACTGCTAAACTTAATAGCTTAACAACCGTTATGGTTGCTGGTGAAGCATGTTCCGTTGCTGTAGCAAGGAAACATTTTTTAACACTACCTAATACAGATTTATATAACGAATATGGCCCAACAGAAGCTACCGTTTGGTGTATTGCGCATAAAGTTTCAGAATTAGATATAGAACACAACAAAATACCAATAGGAAAAAGTGTCGCTAATGCTAATGTTCATATATTAAATTCAAACCTAAAACCAGTACCTTTTGGTGTAACTGGAGAACTTTATATTAGTGGAACAAGTTTAGCCGGTTATTACATAAATAGACCAGACTTAACTGAAAAAGCTTATCGAAAAAACGAGAAGAACATTACATTGTACAAAACAGGTGATCTCGTTAAATATAATACTGATGGTAATATTGAATTTTTAGGCAGAGCAGATCAACAAGTAAAAATTAGAGGATATCGGGTAGAACTCAACGAAATTGAGACTGTTCTTAATGAAAATAAAATGGTTAAAAAAGCTGTTGTCGTAGCGGAAACTACAAATAAGAATATCAGTTCAATAGACACCAATACTGCGGTAGAAGCTTCAGAACTGGCTCAAATATTAATAGAAAACTTAGATTCAGTTGAGATAAAAAAATTGCTTCACTCTGTTGAAGTATTAGATACCAATGATAAAGCGTACTTATTCAAACAATTGAAATAAGTCATAGTGTTATGAAAAGAATTAAAAGAACAGAAAATTTTGAAGTCACATTAGTTGTAAAAGAGGATAATTTTATAAATCCACCAAAAGCTGCACAACGAAACGCTGTAGTTAATAGAGCTTTAAAAGAATTTTCAGCCGAATTAAACGCACTCAATGAACAAACAAAAAACTTTGTTCCAGGCGAAACAGTTGTTGGTTTATCAGAAAGAGGTCAAGCCCAATTAACGGCTCAAGAAATCATGGAAGATTGGCAAATTCCACTGATGAAAGCTATGGCAAAAGCAATAGCGGAAGATGGAGGCGATATTTTAGAAGTAGGTTTTGGCAGAGGAATTTCTGCAGATATGATTCAAGAACATCCTATAGACTCTCACACCATTATTGAATGTAATGATTTGGTTATAGAACAACATTTTAAGCCGTGGAAATCTAAATATACAGCAAAGAACATCAGGTTGGTACATAGTCTCTGGCAAGATTGTATTGATGACTTAGGATTATTTGATGGAATATTTTTTCATACGTATCCACTCAACGAAGATGAATATATGCAATACGTTAATGCAAGTATTACATTTGCAGAACACTTTTTTCATCATGCAGCTAAACACTTAAAACCAGGCGGAAGTTTTACTTATTTTTCAAATGAAATTGCCTCTTTAAGCAGAGAGCATCAACATATGTTATTAAAGTATTTTAGTTCCTTTAGTGTCCATATCATTCCTTTAGATATGCCAACAGATGTAAAAGATACGTGGTGGGCAGATTCAATGGTAATAATTAAGGCTGTAAAATGAGACAAGATATTTTAGAAAATAAATTAGATCAGTTACCCAATGAAGATCGCCAATTGATTCTTTTAAAACTAAAAGAGTTGGTTTCAAATGGTTCAGATTCTAATAGTTCTGATAAACCAAAACGTCTTGTTGCCTATGTTGAAACAGAAAAAGGTTTTAATCTTAAGGACATTGAGACCTATTTAAAAAAACAGTTACCAGATTATATGGTACCTTCTACTTTTCATTCAATTGCAAATTTCGCATTGCTTCCCAACGGAAAGGTGGATAGAAAGCATTTAAAACCGATTGAACAGAAGAACACAACAATTGAAACTTCACTCTCTGAAAATAATTCTACTCTAACTGAAGTTGAACAGCAATTAATCAATATTTGGGAAGAAGTATTAAATTTTTCGCCTGTTTTACCAGACGACAACTTTTTTGAAATTGGAGGCGATTCTATATTGAGTATTCAAATAATTGCTAAAGCTAGAAAATTAGGAATCTCTTTATCTGCGAATCAGTTGTTTGAACATCAAACTATAAAAACGCTTAGCAAACAATTATCTCACAAAGAAATTGATGAAGAAAAAGAACAATTTAAATTTCTAGTTCCATTAAGAGAAAAAGGAAATAAAAAACCTCTATTCTGTATACATTCAGGAGGAGGACACGTAGTATTTTATAACCTCTTGACTAAGTACATGAAAACTGATCGTCCAATATATGCACTAGAACCGTCAGGACTTTATGGAGGAGAAATGCATAAAAATGTTGAGGAAATGACTTCAGATTATATGAAGGCTATACAATCTGTCCAGACAAAAGGAACTTATAATATTTTAGTCTATTGCTTTAGTGTAACTGTAGGAAATGAAATGGCTATTGAGTTCTCCAAACTTGGACATAAAGTAAATATTATAGTAATGGATACCATGGCATCACCTTGGTCTTTAAACACACCCTTAAGATTAAAAGCGCGACTTAAATCTTTCGCTATTAGATTTACTAAAAACCCATTGATAAGTACTAAGCATTATTTTGAAGACAGATTATGGCATATAAGACCTTTTATTGCTAAATATTTTGGAAATGAAAACACCAGAGATTTAGAGAAATTGCAAGAAAATTTAAGACAAATATGTTTGGCTTACCAATTTAGACCTCATAATGGCGATATATCTCTCATTCTTACTAAAAAGCCACATAAAGATTTACAAAAAATTACCATTGACTCTTGGAAAGAAATTTCTAACGGAGAATTAAAACTTTATTATACAAAAGGTAATCACAGAACTCTTTTTAAAGAACCAGATATTTCTTATGTTTCTAAACAAATTGAAGCTTGTATTGCAGATTAATAATACCTTTTAGAAAGCAATTTAAATCCATGATTAAATTGACAGAATCACTTTTTAATTTAGAACCAAATACAGTACACATTTGGTCTTTCGATTTTAATATAGAGGATGAGGCTGTTAAAAAGTACTTCCACCTACTCTCCCAAGATGAACAAGCGCGCGCAAACAAATTTAAATTTGATAAAGACCGAAGATGTTACGTTGTTTCTAAAGGTGTTTTACGCACACTCTCTGGAAAATATTTAAATAGAAATGCTCAAGATATAATGTTTAGTTATGGTGAATTTGGTAAACCAAAATTTGAACAAAACACAGATTTAAATTTTAATGTATCGCATTCTGGAGATCTTGCTACTATTGGTTTTGTAACCAATCATACTATTGGAATAGACATTGAGAAAATAAAAAATGATTTCGATACCTTTGAAATTGCTTCAAACTTCTTCTCTAAAAAAGAAATAGCTGACCTTCAATTAATTTCTAAACCCGAACAATATATCGCTTTTTACAGATGTTGGACACGTAAAGAAGCTTTTATAAAAGCAATAGGAAGTGGCTTATCGTTTCCTTTAGATTCATTTTCTGTGACTTTAGACCACGATTTCATAGCAGAAATGCAAGAAACACATTGGGATAAATCAGAAAAAAAAGAATGGAATTTTCACACTTTTAAACCACGTGCGGAATACATAGCAGCTGTAATAGTTAAAAACAACTTTTGTTCTTTTAAAACGATGGAACTAGATCCAACAAACCTTATCTAAAATTGAAGTTTAGTTTTTAAAATTCCCAATACCTTCGGTTAACCATTCACTATATTCCATATAATCTGGTGTATAAGCAACAGGTTCATTTAAGTTTTCTTCGTTATGATCCATTAAGACATAATAAGGCTGAGTATTTGTTTTGTATTTAATGGTTTGCATTTCACTCCATTTCTGACCTTTATTTCTTAATTTTTTTCCTGGTCTTAATTTAGAATCTGGAGCTTCACCTTCCGGAAAATCAATTTGTTCATCAACATATAATGAAATAAGAACGACATCATTTTTTAATTTATTTAAAATCTCTGGTTTTACCCAAACATTCTGTTCCATCTTACGGCAATTAACACAAGACCAACCTGTAAAATCGAGCATTACTGGCTTACCTATTTCTTTAGCATATGCTAAACCTTTGTCATAATCGTTAAATGCTAAAATATCATGAGGCGCTAATAAATGTGCACCATCAGGTAAATCTGAGTGACTAGCAGAACTTCCTCCTTTAGCATTCCCAACACCATAAGGCGACTCCGAATAATCTAATGGTGGCGGAAACGCACTAATTAAGTTTAAAGGTGCTCCCCAAAGTCCTGGAATCATATAAATAGTAAAGGTTAAAGTTAATAACCCAAACATTAATCTTCCTACAGAAATATGTTTTAAAGGTGAATCGTGAGGCAATTGAATTTTCCCAAATAGGTATAAGGTTAATGCGCCAAATACAGCTATCCAAATAGCAATAAACACTTCACGCTCAAGTAAGTGTAATTGTAAAACTAAATCTGCTTGTGATAAGAACTTAAAGGCTAATGCCAATTCTAAAAATCCTAAAACTACCTTCACTGTATTTAACCAACCACCAGATTTTGGTAGAGAATTTAACCAACCTGGAAAAGCTGCAAATAAAGCAAATGGCAATGCAATGGCAGATGAAAAACCAAGCATACCAATAACTGGCGCAATTCCACCTTTTGAAGCAGCTTCTACTAAAATTGTACCAACAATAGGACCTGTACAAGAGAATGACACAATAGCTAACGCTAATGCCATAAAGAAGATACCAACAAGTCCTCCTCTATCTGCTTGTCTGTCTGCTTTATTAGCCCAAGAGTTTGGTAATACAATTTCAAACGCTCCAAGAAAAGACATTGCAAATACAACAAGTAATATAAAGAATATAAGATTAAACCAGACGTTTGTAGCTAGTGCGTTTAAGGCATCTGCACCAAAAATAGCTGTGATAATTGTCCCTAATAACACATAGATTACAATAATAGATAATCCATAAATAATAGCATTTCTTATGCCTTTAGCTTTAGACTGACTTTGCTTAATAAAGAAGCTAACCGTCATTGGTATCATAGGAAAAACACATGGTGTCAACAAAGCAACGAAACCAGATAAGAAGGCTATAAAAAAGATAGACCATAAACCTTTTGTTTCTTCTTCCTTTTCAGCCTCAAAATTATCAGCGTTTTTTTTTACAGCTACACTTTTAGTTATATCGAATTCTAGATCTTTATAAGTTGGTGCCAAGCAACGTTCGTCATTGCAAGCCATAAAACCTACCTCAGCCATTACTGTGGTCGTTTTTAAATCTGTAAGTTTTATATTTTGTCTAAACTCGGCTGTGTTTTTAAAGAACTTAATCTTCATTTCGAAGACTTTATCCATAACCTCTTTGCCTTTTTCTTCTATAGTTTTCTTAATAAGAGTAATACCATTCTCACTATTGTACTCAAAGCTCGTTGGTATAGGACCACCATCTGGTACAACTTGAGAATATAATTTCCAACCCTCATCAATAGTCGCTTTAGAAACTAAAATAAATTCAGAATCATTTACTTTTTCAACTGAAGTTGACCACTTTACAGGTTCAAAAATTTGTTTTCCTTGATTACCAAAACTAATCACTTCCGTTGCAGAAGGTTCTTTAATAAGTTCAGCTTCTTTTATATTAAACTTAAGATCAACGTAACTTGGTGGCATACATTTTTCATCGTCACATGCCATAAACTCAACTTCGCCATCAACGATTGACAATTCTTCATTTAAAACTTTTATGCGTTGTCTAAACTCAGTTTTATTTTCGAAAAATTTAATTTTCATCTCGTAAACAGGGTCCATAATCGTATGACCATCCTCTTCAATAGTTTTTCCAACTATGTCATAATCTGAATTGGATTTATACGAAAAACCCGTGGCAATTGGGCCACCTTCTGGCACTACTTGAGAATACAAATGCCAATTAGCATCAATTGTTGCTGTAGAAATAAGATTATATTCAGTGTCTGATATTTTCTCGGTTCTCGTTTCCCACTTTACAGGATTATATATTTGAGCAAATAAATTACCTGAAAATGCCAATAAGCAAAGCAGAAATACTTTTTTAAAGTTCATAGAGGACGTGTTAATTTACAAATGTAACAGAAGTCTAGTTGTCTTCGTTATACAGTCGTCTAATTTATAAAAACCTTAAGAATTTAGGAAATGAATTATGGCAATAAAAAAACCGAACGTTTCGTTCGGTTACTAAGAATTTAAGATTTTACTTTTATCTCTAGGTTGTCGGAATGTTTCCATTTAGAAATTCCGCCTTCTAAATCATATACTTTTTCAAAGCCAGCATCTTTCATTTTTTTAGCGCATTTGGCACTTCTTCCTCCAGATTTACAATATAATATAACCGGTTTATCTTTATTAAGTTTTGTTATATCTACATCAAAAGTTGGCGACATAAAATCAATATTTTGAGAATTGGCGATATGGCTTTCCTCGTATTCCTTTGGTGTGCGTACATCTACCAGCTGAACATCTTCTAATTCTAATATAGACTGCATTTCTTCAGCAGTTACCAACTTTACTTCATTGCTTTCTAGCTTATTATCTAAACAACTCACACTGAAACTTAAAGCCAATAAAAAACAACAAATTGTAAATATTCTTTTCATAATTTATAATATTAAACTATTCAGAGTGCGCTACCTCACCATCCCAATCATTAAAACCTCCTTCTAGGTTATAAGCGTTTTCAAATCCTAACTGATCCATTATACCACAAGCTTGTCCACTTCTAGCACCAGATCTGCAATACACGTAATAATTCTTAGATTTATCTAACTCCTCTAGCTCATCTATAAATCCTTGACCTTTATAAATGTCTATATGCTTTGCGGTTGGAATAAATCCTGCATCAACTTCGTCTTGTGTTCTAACATCTAAAATTACCGAATTATTGTCCGCTTCTAATTGTTTTATCCAATCTTCTTGTGATAAATCTGCCATAGTGTATATTAAATTTGGGTAAAATTAACTTTTCCTTATGATATAGACGAAAAAAAATCCGAAGTGTTACACTCCGGATTCATATTTTAACATTTTATCCCTAATTTAATTCAGAATCTCCTCATATTAAAGAAACTAAAGGCTATTAAACCTTAATAGAACAGCCAATTGCTCTAGTCTCGTTTACTTTGATTGCTTCTCCTTTTAGTAAAGCATCAACAGCATTTTCAACATACTTCTCTTTTACAGCACTCGCATCTTGATAATTATCGTCTATTGCTCCAATATACTTAACAACATTGCCTTTATCGGTTTTTTCTAACAAATAAATATGTGGTGTTTTTGTTGCTCCATATTGCGGATAAATCTCTTGATCTTTATCCATTAAATATGGAAATGTAAACCCCTTTTCCTTTGCTCTTTGCTGCATCGACTTCATATTATCTCCAGGTTTAACATCTATGTTATTTGGCATTATAGCAATAACTGGAAAGCCTTTTGATGCATATTTTTTATTTAAAGCTTCAATTCTATCTTCATAAGCAACAGCATAAGGACAAGTATTACACGTAAATGTTACTATAAAACCTTTAGCATCCTTGTAATCCGATAAGGACACCATTTTTCCATCTATATTTTCCAGGCTAAAATCTGTTGCCACATCTCCAACATTATATCCTTTGTCTTCTGTGTTAATCGTAAATGCTGACAGCGTTAAAACCAACACTAATGCCGAGAATAATTTTAAAGTTTTCATATTTCTAGTTTTTTAAAAATTGTTTAAGTTCGGTTTCTAATTCCTCTTGTGTAAAAGATTTTTCATAAAATTGCCTTTTATTACCTCTATAAATAATAGTTGCTGGTAGCGCGCCAGACCAGTTTTCATTTATAGCAGGTATCCATCTGTTTTGATCCGTGTCATTTAACGCAACTACTCTAGATTTTAATTTATGTTTCTCTATATAAGGTTTTAAGGCTGTGTCATATTTTTTCGGAAAATCTAAGCTTACCAAAAGTACCTCAACATTGTCATCATCATATTTTTCGTTTATAGCCTCAAAATATGGCAATTCCTTTATGCATGGTCCGCACCAAGTAGCCCAAAAATTAACAACATGAACTTTATCGTCATTCTGATTGATTAACGGTTCTAAACCATCATAATCATAAACTTCTAATTTTTCATCCTGGACTGGTAAAACAAAAATTAAAAGTATTAATAAGAAATGTTTCATGCTATAAAGTTATTAATCAAATGACCCAACATTTAATAATTAACAAAAAATTAATTAAATGTTTGACTTTACGAATTTTCATTTCTATATTTGACCATATTATGAAAATAAATACAAATCATACTTGGTGGTGGAATTTCTCAAACGTTAGTTAGTGAAACCATCCTTGTTATGTAATTATATAGAAAAAAGGCTTGTCATTCACGACAAGCCTTTTTTAATTTAAAAACTTATGAAAACATTTAGTTTATATACACATTATAAAAAAATCTTAGCAGACACTATTACACCCGTTAGCATTTATCTTAAGATTAGAGATAAATTCCCGAATAGCATTCTTTTAGAAAGTAGTGATTACCATGCCAATGATAATAGCTTCTCCTATATCTGTTGCAATCCCATTGCTTCTATAAAAGTTGAAGGCGATACCATTTACCAAACTTATCCTGATGGTAGTTCTAAATCTAATTTCGTAGATACAGTTGGTGTTGTTGAAGAAATACACAAATTCACACAACGTTTTAAAGTGGATACAAAAGAAGAATTTAAATTCATCAACAACGGTATTTTTGGGTATACATCCTACGATGCTGTTAAATATTTTGAAGATATAGAAATTTCAAAAAAAGAAAATTCGGTTGCTATTCCTGAAGTATATTATGCCGTTTATCAAAATATAATTGCGATTAATCATCATAAAAACGAAGCCTATATTTTTGCGCATTGCTTTGATACTGAAAATAACATTGATGATATATTACAGTTAATTCAAACCAGACAATATGCCTCTTACGATTTTGATACCAATGGCGACATTGATTCTAATCTTACAGACGATGAATATAAAGAACATGTAGAATTAGCAAAAAAACATTGTGGACGAGGCGATGTTTTTCAATTGGTATTATCTAAACAGTTTTCACAAAAATTTAGTGGAGACGAGTTTAATGTTTACCGAGCATTAAGAAGTATTAATCCGTCGCCATATTTATTTTATTTCGATTATGGCAACTTTAAAATCTTTGGCAGTTCTCCAGAAGCACAATTAGTAGTTAGCGAAGGAAAAGCCGAAATTCACCCAATTGCAGGTACTTTTAAGCGAAGCGGAAACGACCTTAAAGATGCAGAGCTTGCCGAGGAATTAATAAAAGACGACAAAGAAAACAGCGAGCATGTAATGTTAGTTGATTTAGCACGAAACGACTTAAGTAGAAACGGAAGCAATGTCACTGTAGAAAATTATAGAGAAGTACAGTTTTTCTCTCATGTGATACATTTAGTGAGTAAAGTAACCGGAACCATTCATAAAAACACAGATACGATGCAAGTGGTAGCAGATACATTTCCTGCAGGTACATTGAGTGGCGCACCAAAACATAAAGCCATGCAACTTATAGAGAAATATGAAAAAACTAGTAGAGGTTATTATGGAGGAGCTATAGGTTTTATGGATTTCAGCGGAAACTTTAACCATGCTATAATGATTAGAACATTTTTAAGTCAGAATCACAAATTATTCTGGCAAGCAGGCGCAGGATTAGTAGCAAAATCTAATGCCGAAAGTGAATTGCAAGAAGTATATAATAAGCTTGGTGCATTGACAAATGCGATTGAGTTAGCGAAGGATATTTAGCAGTAAGCAAAAAAGAAAATAGTTTAATTAATAGATACCTGCTTTAGCAGGCATTGAGATGAAAAAAGTATTAGTAATAGACAACTACGACAGTTTTACATACAATTTGGTCCATTATTTAGAAGACTTAAATTGTGAAGTTATTGTAAAACGAAACGATAAATTGACACTAGATGAAGTTGATGCTTTTGATAAAATTGTATTATCACCAGGACCAGGAATTCCTGATGAAGCAGGTTTATTAAAACAAATCATAGCCAAATATGCACCAACAAAAAGTATTTTAGGTGTGTGTTTAGGACAACAAGCCATTGGCGAAGTCTTTGGTGGTTCATTAGAAAATTTAGAAGATGTGTATCATGGTGTTTCAACCACGATTTCACTTTCGGTAGATGACGAACCATTATTTAAAGGATTAGGTAAAACATTTGAAGTTGGTAGATATCACTCTTGGGTTGTAAACGCTAATTTACCCGAAAGCTTAGAGGCCACGTCATTTGATGAAAACGGACAAATAATGTCATTAAGGCATAAAGTTTACGATGTAAAAGGTGTTCAATATCATCCAGAATCTGTGTTAACACCAGATGGAAAAAAGATTTTAGAGAATTGGGTTAATGAATAGTTAGCAGTTAGCAGTTAGCAGTTAGCAGTTAGCAGTTAGCAGTTAGCAGTTAGCAGTTAGCAGTTAGCAGTTAGCAAAAAATAAAATATAATTTGGGAAAGAACAAAAAATGAGTAAATATTAATGTCCCAAATTTCGACGAAGTCGAAAACAACGATTTTTAGAAATAAAGAGCGAAAGGATGGAACTGCAAAGCGAAGCTTTAAGCATGGAATCCTGAAAGCGAATGGTGCTTTAGCAATTTCCTTATAAATCGTTTTGAATTTTTGGTTCGTTTTGTTTCAAGACAAAATGAACAGAGAAAGAAAAAATATTATATAAAAGAAAGCAATTAAAAACAGATTCCCACATTAGTGAGAAGTAAACATGAAACAACTACTAAACAGACTAATAAATCAAGAAAGCATCTCAAGCGAAGAAGCAAAAAACGTCTTGGTTAATATATCAGCGGGTCAATACAATCAAAGTCAAATCGCATCATTCCTAACCGTTTACATGATGCGGAGCATCACTTTAGACGAACTCAGAGGATTCAGAGATGCCCTTTTAGAACTTTGTATTCCTGTAGATTTAAGCGATTACGATACCATAGATTTATGCGGAACAGGAGGCGACGGAAAAGACACGTTTAATATCTCAACATTGTCCTCTTTTGTTACAGCAGGTGCAGGAGTACATGTTACTAAACATGGAAATTATGGCGTATCCTCAGCTTGCGGTTCATCAAATGTCATGGAACATTTGGGTATAAAATTTACTAATGATATCGATTTTTTAAAACGAAGTATAGACGAAGCAGGCATTTGTGTGTTACACGCACCTTTATTTCATCCAGCTATGAAAAATGTGGCACCAATTAGAAAAGAATTAGGTGTAAAAACCTTTTTCAATATGTTAGGACCAATGGTAAATCCTGCATTTCCAAAAAATCAAATGGTTGGTGTTTTTAATCTGGAATTACTAAGACTTTACGGTTATTTGTATCAAGAAACCGATAAAAATTATGCTGTGGTTCATGCGTTAGATGGTTATGATGAAATTTCATTAACAGGTAAAACAAAAGTCATAACCAATGCATCCGAAACATTATTTGAACCTTATGAATTAGGTGTAGATACGGTAGAGCAATCTGCAATATTCGGAGGAAACACAGTTGAAGAAGCCGCTAAATTATTTACAAAAATCATCAATGGCAATGGCTCAAAAGCCCAAAATAATGTTATTTGTGCCAATGCAGGTTTAGCTATTGCTACCGCAAAACAAATTTCACACAAAGAAGGGTTTGAATTAGCAAAAGAATCACTAATGAGTGGAAAAGGAAAACAAGCGCTAGATAAGTTGATTGAGATAAGTAATTAAATGTTAGTAGTTAACAGTTAGCAGTTAGCAGTTAGCAAAAATGAAACATTATTTGAGACAGAAAAAAAATGAATATAAGTTAAAGTCCCAAATTCCGACATAGTCGGAAACATCAAAATTCAGAAATAATGAGCGAAAGAACGAAGATGCGAGGCGCAGCCTCAAGCACGAAGTTCTGAAAGCGAATGTCGCTTTAGCAAATGCTCAGCATTCACGATTTCAAAAAAACAATAGAAATCTATGAGTAATTCCTAATTTTGATTGTGATTTTTGATTCGTTTGCATCAAGGCAAATGAATAAATAAGAAAATGAATTAAAAATAAATCTGCTTTCACAGGCATTAATATGAACATATTAGACAAAATAGTAATAGACAAACGTAAAGAAGTTAATTTACGAAAATCTCTAATTCCTGTAAGTCAATTAGAACAATCCATTCTATTTGAACGCAACACTATTTCACTAGCTCAAAACTTAAGAAACAGTCAATCAGGAATCATAGCAGAACACAAAAGACGTTCGCCATCTAAATCTGAAATTAATCAAGATTTAAACGTTCAAGATGTAGCAAGAGGATACGAAAATGCAGGAGTTTGTGGTATGTCTGTTTTAACTGACGGAAAGTATTTTGGTGGTTCTTTAGATGATTTAATCTTGGCTAGAGCAAGCATTAACCTACCTCTTTTGAGAAAAGAATTCATCATTGACACCTACCAAATTCTAGAAGCCAAAGCTTATGGCGCTGATGTTATTTTATTAATAGCGGCTATTTTAACAAGAGAAGAAATTAAACAATTTTCAGAATTTGCAAAACGCCTAAATCTCGATGTGTTATTAGAAGTTCATAACGAAGAAGAATTACAGAAATCAATAATGCCTTCATTAGATATGCTAGGTGTGAATAACAGAAATTTAAAAACATTTGATGTCAGTTTAGAAACCTCAAAACAATTGAGTCTATCAATGCCTGACGAATTTGTAAAGGTATCCGAAAGCGGAATAAGTTCGGTTGAAGCCATAAAAGAATTACAACCTTTTGGATACAAAGGCTTTTTAATAGGCGAAAATTTTATGAAAACAGATAATCCTGGAGAGAGTGCTAAAGAATTTATAAAACACTTAAATAAATAAACTGTCATTCCGCACTTGATGCGGAATCCACAATAAAAAACTAAATTAATAGATTCCTGCCTTCGCAGGAATGACAAAAATTATGAAGCTTAAAATCTGCGGAATGAAATATAAAGACAATATAGAAGCTGTTGCAAATTTACAACCGGACTTTTTGGGCTTTATATTTTATGATAAATCGGCTAGAAATTTCGATTCAATAATTCCAGATATTCCAAAATCGATTAAAAAAGTTGGTGTCTTTGTAGATGAAAAACTAGAAACTGTAAAAGAGAAAATTAATAAATTCAATTTACAAGCTGTGCAACTTCATGGTAATGAAACACCAGAATATTGCGCGCAAATAAATAATGTTGAAGTCATAAAAGTATTCAGCATCAAAGACGAATTTAACTTTGATGTGCTTCAGCCTTATGAAAAAGCTTGCGACTATTATTTATTCGACACAAAAGGTAAATTACCAGGCGGCAATGGTTACACGTTCAATTGGAATGTACTCAACCACTACCCTTCCACCAAACCTTATTTTTTAAGTGGAGGCATCGGATTAAATGAAATTGAAAGCGTTTTGTCATTCTTGCAAAGGAAGGAATCACAATATTGTTACGCCATCGATGTTAATAGTAAATTTGAAATAGAACCTGGATTGAAGAATATTGAAAAATTAGAAAAGTTTATTACTCAACTGTCATTCCGCACGTAATGCGGAATCCAAAATGAAAATTAAACAATATATAGATTCCTGCCTTCGCAGGAATGACAAAGGCTTATGAAAAAAACATACAACATTAACGAAAAAGGCTACTACGGAGAATTTGGAGGTGCATACATTCCAGAAATGCTTTATCCCAACGTAGAAGAATTAAGACAAAATTATCTCAAAATAATGGCAGAACCTTCATTTCAAGAAGAGTTTAATGCTTTATTAAAAGACTATGTTGGTAGACCTTCGCCACTTTATTTTGCCAAACGCCTTTCAGAAAAATACAACACCAAAATTTATCTAAAGCGTGAGGACCTCAACCATACAGGAGCACACAAAATCAATAATACTATTGGTCAAATCCTTATGGCAAAACGTCTCGGCAAAAACAGAATTATTGCCGAAACTGGAGCAGGTCAGCATGGTGTGGCAACAGCAACAGTTTGCGCACTTATGGGAATTGAGTGTATTGTTTACATGGGAGAAATTGATATTGCTCGCCAAGCACCAAATGTTGCGAGAATGAAAATGTTAGGAGCAACAGTAATTCCGGCATTATCAGGAAGTCGTACTTTAAAAGATGCCACAAACGAAGCGATTAGAGATTGGATAAATAATCCTGTTGACACACATTATATTATTGGTAGTGTGGTTGGACCTCATCCATATCCAGATATGGTAGCTAAATTTCAAGCAGTTGTTTCAGAAGAAATAAAAAGTCAGCTTTTAGAAAAAGAAGGTACGGAAGACCCAACGTATTTGGTGGCTTGTGTTGGTGGAGGAAGTAATGCAGCCGGAACTTATTATCATTATTTAGACAATGAAGCTGTAAATATTATTGCAATAGAGGCAGCAGGACATGGCGTTGATTCAGGAGAAAGTGCTGCAACATCTGTATTAGGAAAAGAAGGCATTATTCATGGCAGTAAAACCTTATTAATGCAAACTAACGATGGACAAATTACAGAACCCTATTCAATTTCAGCAGGATTAGATTATCCTGGTGTTGGACCAATGCATGCTAATTTATATAAAACAGGACGAGCGGAATTTATAGCCATTACAGATGATGATGCCATGAAAGCTGGATTGGATTTATGTAAACTAGAAGGTATTATTCCTGCCATCGAAAGTTCTCATGCTTTAGCTGTTTTTGAACACAAAACGTTTAAACCAGATGATATCGTAGTGTTGAATTTATCAGGACGAGGCGATAAAGATTTACAGAATTATATTGATTATTTTAAGCTGTAAATTCGAAGTAAGCAGTAAGCAGTAAGCAGTAAGCAGTAAGCAGTAAGCAGTAAGCAGTAAGCAGTAAGCAGTAAGCAGTAAGCAGTAAGCAGTA
>NZ_JBJKOD010000010.1:0-47808 GCF_045765065.1 Winogradskyella sp. 4-2091 | reverse complement strand
GCAAAAATTAAAATATATTTTGGGAACAAAACAAAAAGCAGCAAAAATTAATGTCCCAAATTTCGACATAGTCGGAAGCAACGATTTTTAGAAATAATGAGCGATAGGATGGAACTGCAAATCGTTTTGAACTTTTGGTTCGTTTTGTTTCAAGACAAAATGAACAAACTAAATAAAACTATAACATTTTGAACAGAATAAACCAAAAACTAGAAGAAGACAAAAAGCTATTATCCATATACTTCACAGCAGGATACCCAAACATTAACGACACAGTTACTGTCATAGAAAATCTTGAAAAATCTGGTGTAGATATGATAGAAATAGGACTACCATTCAGTGACCCTTTAGCTGATGGTCCTACGATTCAGGCAAGTTCTACAAAAGCACTGCATAATGGCATGACTAGCGAACATCTTTTTGAACAATTAAAAGACGTTCGTAAAACGGTTTCAATGCCCCTAATCATAATGGGTTATTTTAACCCAATGTTGCAATATGGTGTAGAAGAATTTTGTAAAAAATGTCAAGAGGTTAGCATAGATGGACTTATTATTCCTGATTTACCAGTTGACGTGTATCATGATAACTACAAATCTATATTCGAAAAATATGGCCTAATCAACGTCTTCTTAATTACACCACAAACCTCAGAAAAACGTATTAGATATATAGATTCTATTTCAAACGGATTTATTTATATGGTAAGTTCTGCAAGTGTCACAGGTAGTCAATCAGGATTTGGAGATGTACAAACGCAATATTTTCAACGTATAGCCAACATGAAATTAAAAAACCCACAAATTGTTGGTTTTGGAATTTCTAATAACGAAACATTCACGCAAGCAACGAAATACGCCAAAGGCGCCATTATTGGTAGTGCATTTGTAAAACACTTAACTAATTCTGGTGTCGATAAAATCGATGATTTTGTAACTGCTATTTTATAATATGAAACTCTTAAACGACTGGAAATTAATCATCCTTTTATGTCTAACTCTTGGGTTAGCGCCATTCTTTCCTGAACCTCATATCGTTGGTAAAATCAGATGGATTGCAGGAGGTGCAAATGGCATGACCGTAAAAGATTGGTTTGATGTTGTTTTTCATGGATTTCCATTTATTCTATTAGTCCGAATACTAATCATAAAACTTTTAAAAAAGCCGAACGTTAATCGAGAATAATAAACTTCAATACATCTATTTTAAATTAAAGTTTATATTTGAGTCACATTAACCAACTAAAATCAAATTTATGGAATGGTATTTAAAAGTCGTAAGAGATAATTACGCAAATTTTACAGGTAGAGCAAGACGTCAAGAATATTGGATGTTTGTTTTGTTTAATATGCTTTTTGCTTTTGCAATTGTACTTGTTGCTGGTGGATTAGTTGCATTGACAGAAATAGGTGCATTCGCAGGACTATATCTAATATATATCTTAGGTATCATAATTCCTAGTTTAGCCGTTGCGGTAAGACGATTACACGATATAGGAAAAAGTGGTTGGTTTTACTTAGTAGCACTTATACCATTAGTAGGAGGTATATGGTTAATCGTTTTATTTGCAACAGAAGGCGACAAAGGACCTAACGCTTACGGACCAGATCCTAAAGAAATAGATTCTACTGTTACTGTTTAAGTCATCACACTTTAAACTGAACAATTAAAAACTTATATTTAATGCCTATTCTTATTAATTGAATAGGCATTTTTTTATTCTTAATTAAACTTAATAATGTCATTAAACATCGTACTCATTGAACCCGAAATCCCAAATAACACGGGTAACATTGGTCGTTTGGCTTTAGCGTCTGGTTCTACCTTACATTTAGTAAAACCATTTGGTTTTGAAATCGATGATAAACGACTTAAACGTGCAGGATTAGATTATTGGAAGCATCTAGACGTTATTTACTATGAAAATATTGATGATTTTTTCAAAAAGAATGACAATGCAAAAATGGTGTTCTTATCTAGTCATGGCACTCAAAGCCATTGGGATATAACGTTTGAAGATGATTTATTCTTAGTCTTCGGAAAGGAATCCGTTGGTTTGCCCAAAACAATTATTGAAGCTCATAAAAATGACCTTTTTAAAATTCCACTTTATAGTGAATCTATTAGAAGTTTAAATTTAGCGAATGCCGTAAGTATAATAGTGTATGAGGGCTTAAGACAATTAAGGGCATAATTCAGCAACTTATTAAATTAACTAAATTTTAAAGCTTTTTACCTTATATTGCTCTCATTAATGAATAATTAAAAAATTAATATTATGATTTTAAATACAATAAAAACAGGATTATTTTTCATAGCTATAACATCTTTCTCTTTTGCAAATGCTCAACAGAAACTTGAAACACAAAAAGTTCAGAATAAAAGAGCTATAAAAAGTTTTAAAGCACTTGACACTAATTCCGACGAAACCATAAATTTAAAAGAACTTAAAGCTAATTACAAAAAAGACGAATTTAGTGAAGAAGAGGTTAAAAACAAATTTCTTAAAATGGATACAAATAAAAATGGTTCAATAAGTTTGGATGAATTTTCTGTAGCTTTCGAAATGAAAAAAAAATCTGCTCAAAAGACAGAATTGAAGCAGATTGAAAAAAACAAAAAAGCAACGCTAAAAAAAGATTAAATCCTTTTTTAAACATTTTAAAAAATCCTCATTTAACAATGAGGATTTTTTTTATGATAATTAGTTTTACTTTAAGTTAGGATTCTTTTTTAAATACGCTAAATACATTTGCTCAACTTTAGTTCTAGCCCAAGGCGTTCGTCTTAAAAATTTTAAACTGGATTTAACTGAAGGGTCATGCGTAAAACATCTAATATTAATCTGATAACCCATGTATTCCCATCCATAATGCGCTTGTAGCTCTGTTACAATATCAGCGAGCTTTTTTCCATGCAATGGGTTATTTGGTTGTATAGACATGTTACAAGCTATTTACTAAGGTTTTAATCTTAACGGCTTTTTCAAAATGGTCTAGCTCATGTGTTTTTATCCACCACGTAGCGGCTTCCATCAACAATTCTGGATTGTCATTTTTGTTCTTAAAAAAGGCATAAAAAGAAACACCAACATTAGTTCCTTTTTGTGCAATTTTCTTATCGCAGACTTCTATTATTTTATGTTTTAAGCTATCTGTCATTAGAATTTAACTACGTCTAGAATCGTTATTTCGGTTTCGGTTTCTACTTTTATTTCTATTAGAATTTCTGTTATTACCTGAACCTTTAGAATTAGAGTTTCTGTTATTAGTTCTTCTTCCTTTATTTTGATTTCTGTTTTGACCAGGTTTTATTGGTGCTGTTGAAGCATTTGGGTCTGGTTCAAAACCTTCCACTATTTCTACTTCAATAGATTCTCCAATCAACTTTTCAATACCTTTTAAATAACTAGTTTCATCTGCACTAACTAAAGATAATGCTTGGCCTTCTGCTCCTGCTCTACCTGTTCTACCGATTCTATGTACATAATCTTCAGAAATGTTAGGTAATTCAAAATTTATAACATGTGGCAATAATGGAATATCTATACCTCTTGCAGCAATATCTGTAGCTACCAATACTCTAACAGAACCATTTTTAAAACCTGCTAAGGCTTTTGTTCTAGCTCCTTGACTTTTATTTCCGTGTATAGCTGCTGCTGATATACCTGCACTAATCATCTTTTTACAAAGTTTGTTAGCACCATGTTTGGTTCTTGTAAAAACCAAAACTTGGTTCCAATTACCTTCAGAAATTAGTTTAATAATTAAGCCTGTTTTTTTGCCTTTTGCAACTCTATATACTTTTTGGTCTATAACCTCTACAGCCGTATTTTGTCGTGCTGTTTCAACCTGAACCGGATTATTTAAAATAGAATAAGCTAATTTTTTAATGTCTTTTGAGAATGTTGCCGAGAACAAAAGGTTTTGTCGCTTGTCCGGCATTAACTTCATTACGCGTTCAATATCACGTAAAAATCCCATATCTAACATTCTATCTGCTTCGTCTAAAACAAATATTTCAACACGTTTTAAAGATAATGCACCTTGATTTTGTAAATCTAGTAATCGTCCTGGTGTAGCTACTAAGACATCAACACCTTTTCTTATGGTTGCGATTTGCGGTTTTTGATTAACACCACCAAAAATTACAGCACTTCTTAAATTTAAAAATTCGCTGTATTCCTTTACGTTAGCAAATACCTGAGCTGCTAACTCACGTGTTGGCGTTAAAATTAATGCTCTTATTGGTCTGTATTTTTCCTTTGGATTTTCAGATAAGAGATGTAATAATGGTAATGTAAAACCTGCAGTTTTACCAGTTCCGGTTTGTGCTGAAGCCAAAACATCTTTTCCTTCTAAAACTGAAGGGATGGCTTTTGCTTGTATTGGCGATGGTGTTTCGTATCCTTTTTTACTGATTGCTTTTAATAACGGCTCAGATAAGCCTAATTCTTTAAATGACATATATAGTGTTTATGAAGCAAACTCTATATTATATTAGGTCACTCCTTTAATTTGGCGCGAAGTTACGCCTATTTTCTTGTTGACATAACTAATTACCTTCTTATTATGAATTTCTCGATTTTTTCCATTCTAAAAATTTAAAAAAAGGATTCGTCGCTCTGTTTTTATGACCATGCATTGCTGCATTTATCATTAATACAGCAGCAGCAATAAATGCAAAAACAGCAATCGAGTAATTATCATTTTTATTAGCAACACCAATACCAACTAATGCCCAGGCACCAACTAGAGCAAATTCGCGCATATTACGTTTCCAAATAACGGTAAGGTTAATTATTGTGGCAATAACTATTAGTGAAATTGCCCAGAATTTAGGTTCTAACCCAAATCCATTCCAATCTATTTTAACCAAATACGTAGACACATTTGCAATACTAGCTAATGTAACCCAACCTGCATAAATTACAAATGGCCACCATAAGAAGGCAATAATGGGAAATGGTTTATCATCGAGTTCCATTCTATTATTTACAATAATTTTTAAAATTGAAAACAATAATAAAAAGATGAATAGACAAGATAAGCCTGTAAATTCATAAATCCATGCAAAAACCCATAGTGAATTAAACATGCAAGACATAACAAACCACCAACCTTTTTTTAAAACAAAATCATCGTTTTTAGTCTTAAAACTTGAAGTTCTCGCTTGATAAACCACAAAGCATACCAACATAATATAAATAATTCCCCAAATTGAAAACGTATAACCTGCAGGCGTAAAAAGCGATTTATAACTGTTAGAAACTTCTCCAATAGTAGTGTTATTCATTATACCTGTATTAGACAGGTAATTAATAAATATGGTTATAATCAATGCTATTGCATTAGATATCTGAAGCGTTTTTCTCATTTTTTGTATTTCATACTAAGGTAATAAATATTTGAAATATCTTTAAGTTTGAATACTATCAATATTTGAGCAACTTATAACATCAAGAGATGAATTTCACACCTTTTACTGAACTTACTTCTGCACGACTCTCCCTCAGGAAACTGAAAGAATCTGATGCTGATACCATTCTCTTTTTACGTTCCAACGAAATTGTAAATCGGTATATTAAAAGACCTGAGCATAGACAAACTAAAACTATTCAGATGCGTTAAACTTTATAAGAACACAGCATAATAATCTAGAGCATAGTATTTCGATTGTTTGGGGAATTACGCTAAAAGACAAATCAGAACTTATAGGTACTATTTGCTTGTGGAACTTCTCTGTAGACAAAAAAGTAGCAGAAGTTGGTTATGACTTAAATCCCAAATTTCACAATAAAGGAATTATGACGGAAGCCTTAAATTTGGTTCTCGACTTTGGATTTAATCAATTAAAACTTCAGAAAATTGAAGCTTTTACAGATACCAAAAATGAAAATTCTAAACGACTTTTAACTAAAAATGGATTTATTTTAAACCCTTCTCGAAAAGATGTAGATAATGAGTCTAATTTAATTTATGAGATTTTTGATGGAATTGTAAACAGCTAATTATAAAGATTTCAACAAACGTTCTACCTCAGCAATTGCAGTTCTGTAGATACGACGATTAGGTTTCGTCATATGCTTAGATTCTGTTGAGATTTCATTCAATAAATCCTTGCCTTCATTAGCTCTATTATTTTCTATATAGAATTTTGCTAATTCTAAACGCTCATTATAATTAGAATATGGTCTATCTATCTGTTTTAATTGTACTTCAGCATCTTCTAGTTGACCTAGTTCTTTTAAAGCTAAACCATAACAAAATTGTTGTTTAGACCCTTTAAATTCTGGTTTAGATTTTATGACTTCTACACTATCTAAAACTCCAGCATAATCTTGTAATTTAAAATAGCACAAAATAAGTTGTTGATGTGCGTATAAATTATTTTGGGATGTATCTTTTAACGTATGCTTATAATTAACAATAGCATTAGGCATATCGTTATTAGCGAAATAAGCATCTGCCAAATCAATTCTGTTTGTATACGTATCTGAAAATTCTAACTTCTTTTCTAAGTCCTTTGTTTTCTTAGTTGGATTGATGATAGACGTTAATTCACTTTGAATTTTATCGGCATCATTCTTATTATAAACTTGCGTTATGATGTATATAATTGAACCTACAACAGGAATAAAGAAGATGAGAAAAAACCAATAATATGGTTTATGATTTTTATAGACATGATAAATACAAAACGCCTGAAGCGCTACAATTAAATAGTAATACATGGATTAGAATTAGGTATCTAAATATAGTAACTATCTTGTAAATACCAATTCATTTTCAGAAGATAATTCTTCGCTAAATCCGTAGTTTTCTAAATTAAATCCTTTTACATCATCTAAAGTTTTAGCATCTGTATCAATGATGTATCTGGTCATTAATCCTCTAGCTAATTTAGCAAAAATGGCTACGATTTTATACTGTCCGTTTTTAAATTCTTTAAACGCTACATTAACGACTGGTACTTTTAAAGCTTTTGTATCTATGGCTTTGAAATACTCATTACTTGCCAGGTTAAGGAAAAGCTCATCATCTTCTAACTCTTCGTTTAAAGCTTTAGTGACTTTCTTTTTCCAGAACTCGTATAAATTTTTGTTTTTACCAACTGGCATTTTAGTTCCCATTTCTAATCGGTAAGGCTGAATTAAATCTAATGGTTTTAAAACACCATATAAACCAGATAATATTCTAACGGTATCTTCTACTTTATCTAATTTATCAGTATCAATTGTATAGGCATCTAATCCTCTATACACGTCGCCACTAAATGCATATATGGCTTGCCTTGCATTGTCTTTTGTAAATGGTAATTCCCAGTCTTGGTTGCGCTCATAATTTAATTGCCCTAAATTATCTGAAATATGCATTAGTTTAGATAAACTCTTTGCCGACTTCTTTTTTAATACTTTATTTAAACGTTCTGATTCCGCTAAAAAACTACTTTCCGTTGTTTTAGTGGTTGGTAATTTAGTCTCGTAATCTAAAGATTTTGCTGGTGATAGTACTAATTTCATATGTATTTGCTGCTACTGCAGACCTCTAATTTATGGTTAAACACTTCTTCTTTCTCAGTAGTAAAAATACGATGTATCTTAAAGATTTTCTAATATTTATTAATAGTAAAATTGATATCACTATTAGAAATAACTATGCCAATTCACAAATATGTTCAACGTAAGAATAGCTAAAAGAATTGGTTATTAACCTAAACGTGATAAGTAATGATTTGTCATTCTGAACTTGTTTCAGAATCTAATTTAATGAAGATGCTTTTGAGATGCTGAAACTAGTTCAGCATGACAAACTGAGTGAGTGAGTGAGTATTTTTAAACTTGCTCAAGATGTGCAGTTTTCTCATCTTCTCTCAATAGTCTTGGGAAAGCGCGTTAAGGATGGAAACGGCATCCTTTTTTGAGGCACGAAAAAAAGATATAGTGGACAGCCTGATTATTTTTTTCCTACAAGGTTTTAAAAACCCTTGAAGGTTAAAAAAAATAAAACGCCCAAAACATATTGTTTTAGACGTTACTGAGTCTTTGTTAAATCTACTTTTGATTCCGATAGCTATCGGAACTGCTTTCGCAGGAATTTGGCACTAATCATTAGCGTGCTTTGCATAATGTCTCCACTTCTCTATACATTGCGCGATATCCTGAGGAATTTCAGATTCGAATTTCATGAATTCTCCTGTGGTTGGATGCACAAACCCAAGCGTTTTGGCATGTAAAGCTTGTCTCGGCAAAATCTTAAAACAGTTTTCTACAAACTGCTTATATTTTGTAAATGTGGTCCCTTTTAAGATGCGTTCGCCTCCATAACGTTCGTCATTAAAAAGGGTGTGACCAATATGTTTCATATGTACACGGATTTGGTGTGTACGTCCTGTTTCGAGCTTACAACTTACTAAGGTTACATAACCCAAACGTTCTATAACTTTAAAATGTGTTACGGCTGGTTTACCTTGTTCTTCTTCGTCATCTAGAAAAACCGTGTTTTGTAATCTATTTTTTGGATGACGACCAATATTACCTTCAATGGTGCCTTCTTCCTCTTCAATATTTCCCCAAACAAGTGCAACATATTCGCGCTCACTCGTCTTTTTCGCAAACTGATTAGAAAGATGTGCCATGGCTTGTTCGGTTTTGGCAACCACTAACAATCCGCTAGTATCTTTATCTATTCTGTGCACCAAACCTGGTCTTTCGCTTGAGTTGTTAGGTAAATTTTCGAAATGAAAAATTAAACCATTAATCAATGTACCCGAATAATTTCCGTGTCCTGGGTGCACAACCATACCTGCTGGTTTGTTAACCACCAGTAAATCGTCGTCTTCATAAACCACATCAATAGGAATATCTTCTGCAATTAAAAGATTTTCGTGTGGTGGATGCTCAAACTTTACAGTGATGTAATCGTTTGGTTTTACCTTGTAATTAGATTTTACAGGTACATCGTTCACAAAAATACTTCCGTCTTTTGCTGCAGCTTGAATTTTATTACGCGTCGCGTTTTCTATAAAATTCATTAAGTATTTATCGATACGAAGTGGCTGCTGACCAGCGACTACTCTAAAAGCATGGTGCTCGTAAAGTTCGTTTTCTCCTTCGTCTGAAATATCAGGAACATTTGGCATTGAATTGTTTTATAATTTACCGTTTCCTAACACCAAGTCTATCTTAGATGTTAATGGTAATTTTGTACCTGCTTTAAGAGGTTTGCCTTTATAAGACATAGACATTACACCTTCTCCAATAGCATCTTTATACGTAATTTCTCCTACTTTAAAACCTAAGGCTATTAATTGTGGTTCAGCTTGTCTAAATGTAAATTTTAAAATATTTGGCACTTCAACTTTACGATAATCAGAAGGATTTAATATTAAATAAATCTTTCTATTTTCCTTTACTTGAGAACCTGCTGCTGGCTTTTGCTCAATAACAGAATACTTTGGATATTTTGGATTGTAATTAGCTGAATCTTGAATCTTTAGCGTTAAATCTAAATCCTTTAATTCTATACCAACAGTTTCTAAAGATTTACCTTTTAAATCTGGTACAATTACAAATTCTCCGTGATTGGTAGAAATGTTTAACCATTTTAAAACAATAAAACACAAAACAACAAGCGCCACAATGGCCAATGCTATTTGTTTAAAAAACACTTTACTGGTAAGAAACTTAACTAAACTCATAAGCTATATAATTGTGGACAAAACTAAGAAATTCTAACGTTATATTAACGTCTCGCAAATAAAATACGTATGAATAACCCATTTAGATTATTAAAAATAAATTATACATTTACGCTATCGCTTATATAAACTAAAACAAACCCATTTTATTGGGTACATAAAATGAAGAAAAATATTGCAATTATTATGGGTGGCTATTCTAGCGAATACAAGATTTCCCTTAAAAGTGGTAACGTGGTTTACAATACCTTAGATAAGGCTAAATATAATGCGTTTCGTATTCATATTTTTAAAGAGAAATGGGTTTTTGTTAATGAACTTGATGAAGAAATTTCGGTTGATAAAAATGATTTTTCGATTGTAGTAGATAGCACAAAAATCACATTCGATTGTGTGTTTAACGCTGTACATGGTTCGCCAGGCGAAGATGGTTTTATGCAAGCGTATTTTGAACTGTTAGACATTCCGCAAACCAGCTGCAACATGTACCAAGCTGCATTAACATATAATAAGCGCGATTTGTTAGCGACTTTGAAACCTTATGGAATTAAAACGGCTGAAAGTTTTCCGCTTAACCTTGGAGACCAAATAAATGAAGATGCTATCATTGCCAAGGTAGGTTTGCCGTGTTTTGTAAAAGCGAATAAAGCTGGTAGTAGTTTTGGAATTTCTAAAGTGTATAAAAAGGAAGAATTACAAGCGGCAATAGACAACTCTTTTAAAGAAGATAATGAAATTATTATTGAACAATTTTTAGATGGTGTTGAAGTCTCTGTTGGTGTTATTTCTTATAAAGGCGAAACTTTAGTTTTACCAATTACAGAAATTGTTTCTGAAAATGATTTCTTTGATTACCAAGCTAAATACGAAGGAAAATCTCAAGAAATCACACCTGCTCGTATTTCTGATGATTATGCTAATAAAGTAAATATTGAAGCTAAACGCATCTATGAAATTTTAAAAATGAAAGGTTTCTCTAGAAGTGAATTTATCTTTAAAAACGATGAACCTTATTTGCTAGAAGTTAATACAGTGCCAGGTTTAACCAACGAAAGTATTTTACCGCAACAAGCTGCAAAAGCTGGCATTAGCATGGAAGCTTTATTTGAAAATGCTATTGAAGAAACTATCAATAATTAATAGTTATATTTGAAATAATTAAGACGTCTTTTTATAAGTTGTAAAACACTATCAATGAAACGAGCATTATTCCCAGGATCTTTTGATCCTATTACAAACGGACACTTCGATATTATAAAACGTGGTATTAAATTATTTGACGAAGTTGTTGTTGCTATTGGTATTAATGCCGAAAAAAAATATATGTTTTCTCTTGAAGAACGGAAAAAGTTTATCGAAGAAGCGTTTAAGAACGAACCTAAAGTAAAAGTGGTTACTTACACTGGTTTAACTATTGATTTTTGTGAAAAAATTGATGCAAAATTTATTCTTAGAGGCTTAAGAAATCCTGCGGATTTTGAATTTGAAAAGGCTATTGCGCATACCAACAGAAGGCTATCAAAAATTGAAACTGTATTTCTATTAACTGCAGCTAAAACATCCTTTATATCATCTTCTATTGTGAGAGATGTATTAAGAAATAATGGCGATTACACGGTTTTAGTGCCTGATAGTGTTAGGGTAAATACTAAATAAGATTATTCCGTTTCGCTTTCTGAACAGCTTCGAGTTTATTATGTACTTGTAGTTTTCTGTAAATATTTTCAATATGCTTTCTTATTGTCCCAGTAGATAGCATAAGGTTGCTCGCTATAGATTTATAACTTAACCCCTTGCTTAGCTGCTCTAATACATCAACTTCTCTTTCTGTGAGTTTAATTTCTACTAACTTATTATTATCGTTAGGAACAAATGGATTTCGTAATAATTTAAGGGTTTTTAAAGCAATTGAAGGATTCATAGCAGCACCTCCATTTAAGGTTTCTAATATACCAGAATGTAAATCGCCTGCATTGATTTCTTTTAGTAAATAACCGTCTGCACCAGCTTTAATGGCATTAAAAATGTTTTCGTCATTATCAAAAACCGTTAGCATTATAATTTTAATATGAGGATACTTTTGTTTTACTTTTTCAGTTGCCTCAATACCATTCATTTCTGGCATTTCAATATCCATTAAAATTAAATCTAGATTATAATTTTCTTCTAATTGACTTAACAGAATGGCACCATTCATTGCTTTGAATTTTACCTCTAAGTTTTCAAAAAAAGATAATTTTTCCTCTACCGTTTTTATTAAAAACGAGTTATCATCTACAATAGCAATTTTTATTTTCATTCGTAATTATTACAAAAATAAGGTTACTGATGTTCCTTTATTCTCTTTTGTTTCTACACTTAAATTTCCACCTAATTCATGCGCGCGTTTTTTCATATTTCTTATACCATTACCCAATACTGTATTGGTATCATTAAACCCAATGCCATCATCTTTTATTGACACTCTAATATGATTATTTACTTGGTAAATTTCAACATTAATTTTTGAAGCCTTAGCATATTTTAAAGTATTGTGAATTGCTTCTTGGGTTATTCTATAAATATTCATCCCTTGTACTGAAGAAAAAACAGCATCATTATTCACATCTTTATCTACATTAAATTGAAAATCTATATTTTGAGCAGCAAGGTTGGCTTTGTCTATAAAATTTGAAATTCTTACTTGTAAATCTTCAAACGTAATCTCGTTTTTATTCATAGCCCAAATAGTATCTCGTAACTCATAAATAGTGCTTGAAGCAAAATCACTTATTGTACTTAATTTGGTCTTTAGTTTTTCGTCTTGCAGCTTAAAAGCATATTTAATATTATCTATAGACGAGATTATAAAGGTTAATTGTGCTCCAATATTATCGTGTAAATCTCTACTAATACTTAGGCGTTGTTCTTGTAATTTATTTTGAGTTTCAATTTTAATCAAAGCATTGTTCAACTCCTTTTCCTTTTCAAGTTGATGATTTTTTAAACGTTGTTGGTTATAAAAAAGATAACCTATAAAACTGAATATCGAAACCAAACCAATTAGACCATAAATTTGATAATTCCGCTTCTGTATAATTAAATCTTGTTCTGCTAATTCTGCTCGTTGAATTAATATTTGCTTTTGATTTTTTTCAGTCTCATATTTAATTTCCAAATCTGCAATGGCCTTTGCATTTTTTTCGGAAAAGATAGAATCCTTCAAGGTTATATATTGACTTTTAAATTCTCTAGCTTTATTAAAATTATTAAGCATGTAATAGCTTTCTGCACCTGTTAGATACAAATCTGCAGACATAAGTTCACTCTCAGGATATTTTTCTACCAGTAAAAAACCGTCATTAATATGACTTAAAGCTTTTATTGGTCGGTTAGCATCATTGTATAGTGTAGCAATATTATTATATGTTGACAGCAAAGCTTTTTCATTTGCTTTGGCTTCTTTCGTTTTTTCAATGACCTGAAAATATGTCTGTAACGCTAAATCTGTATCGCCATTAATGTTGTAAGCATTCGCCAAGTTATCTAACAGTTTATGATAATCTAAATTATTGTTTTTTCGAAGTGCTAATTCAATACCTTTTTTATAGGTTAGAATAGCTTCATCTACACGTCCTAATTCTTTTAAATTTATCCCTATATTGTTAAGTGATGCTACCTGATCGTTTTCTAAATTATATTTTTCTCTAACTTGTAAAGCTCTTCTGTGATACTCTAAAGCTTTTTCGTTAAGATACATTTCTTGGTAAATGAGCCCTATATTATTTAAAGCATTGGCTGTTGCACTTTCTTGATTTAAGGATTCATTGATTTTAAGCGATTGAAAAAAGTAATCTAAAGCTTGGTCAAAATTGCCTCTATTCCAATTAAACATGCCAAGATTGTTAATACATAAGGCTTCAATAGTTTTGAACTGATGCTTTTTACTCATTTTTAAAGCTTTCTCAAAATAAAATTGAGCAGAATCACTTTTACCCATAACATCCATATAGATGCCTTGCGTATTGATAAGTTCTATTAAACCATATTTAAAATTAGCATCTTCAGCAATTTGTATACCTTCCTTTAAAACTTGGATTGCTTTATCTGAGTCATTGAAAATATATCTAAATCCAATGTTATTATACATTCTAATTTTTGCCGAATCATTAGCTGTTTGTTTTGCAACAACGAGTAAACTGTCTAAATTTTGAGCAAAACCAATCAAACATAAAAAGCATGTTAGGAATGCGATTTGTATTTTTTTCATGTCTAAATTTAATTAAAAAGTGTTAAATACTATTTCTTATTGAAATCAGAACACAGACTCAACACTTTTTATACCATTGAATATCATCTAAAACAATCTAGGTTTTAATAATTACTTAGAAATTCACTCGTATGAAAATCTAAAAATTTATTACCAGCATTATAAAGTCCTTCTACATATTTTTTTGAGTCTACATCAATCCATTTAGTAAGTGAACTGTAACTTGCTCCTGCAATAACCACAGGTTTAAATGACGTTGCTGTTTCTGAAGTTTGCTTAGAATATGCCACGACTTTTTCTTTTTTAATGACACCATTGATTTCTAAATCCTTTTTTAAAGTTCCGTTATATTGCGTCTCTGCTCCTAATCCCGTTTTACCTTTAGTAAAAGAAACCATAGAGTTAATTCTTTCTGAAGTTTGTGCACCTTTTAATCTTAAGCCTTTCTTTTTTGGTGCAGCAACAACATAATCTCCTATTAACCTATAGTTAGTAAACATTTTCACTTTAGCTCCACCTGCATTTTTAAAGAAATCATTACCAGCTTCAGAATACATAAAGTAGAGATTTACATTAGCTACGACAGCATCATCTAAATCATCAGATAATTTTTGAGGCACTAAAGAACCATTTAAAAATCCTTTTTTCTTCTTGCCTTTCTTTGTTTCTCCTTTATAAAAAAACGAATAACCATCTGGCACAGACGTCATAACACCAGGTAGACCAGATTCTATTACATAAGGTCCACTAGCCTTTTCCCAACCTTCATAAGTATCTGTTTTTCCTGCCATTTCAGCAGTTATAATCTCAAAACCTTTTGCTTTTAAATCTTCAATAAAATCATTGTAAAGCTGATTTGTTTTTTCTTGAATATCAGCTTCCTGTAGTCCATTAATCCCAATTGCAGCAGATGCAGTAGCTTCTCCTTTTGCCGTGTTTCTAAATCCTCCTGAAGATTTATAAGACACAGCCTCTTTATAAGTTTCAAAATTCACGTTAAAACTCGCTATGTATATTTTTTTTGGCCCTTTTTTAAGTTTACCTAAACCATACTTTTCTTTACCAGGTTTAAATTCTTCTAAATCTTGAGCATACGTTGTGCCAATAAGTAGGCAGCTAATAATAACAATAATGTGTTGTAATTTTTTCATGATTAATATGTTTATAAAATTGATTATGGGTTTCTATGTCACAAATTTGAATAAAAAGACAAAGCCAAACCATACGACGAATTGCGTATATTTTTAAACCAAAACAACATGGCATATTAATAATAGTTGTAACAAAAGGAGACTTTTAACTACACATAATTAATATATTGTTTCAATTCTATGCTAAATCAAATCACATATATGCTGTTTAAACTGAAGCTGACTCAGCCATCAGAAAACACTATTGATTATTGGGTTAATACCAATGCTGTTGAGAAACTAGAATATACCTTAAAACATGGAAATTATAAAACGAGATTATGGGCAGCGGAAGGATTAGAACATGAAGGTAGAGCATCTTCAGTTCCTGTTCTCTTGTATACTATTAACGATAAAATTCAGAATGTATCAATCGCTGCTTTAAATGCTCTAGAAGCTTTAGGTTGCAATAACGAGTTAACTATATCTATTACGAGTAAACGTTTTAATTGGGTAAAAACCATTAGAGATAAAGAAGAAAAACGTAACGTTATAATAACTAAAAAACATAATATTTACCGCTGGAAACGCGCTAGCAAGCAATCTTTTGACCGCGTAAAAGCACAGTTAAAAAAACCAATTAGATGAACTTGAAATCGATATTATTTAAAATCAAAAAAGGAATATTCTAATTTTAAGTTTTCAATATCCTTTTGAAGCTTGTTCAGAAAATCTTGATGTGCTTGTGAATTTGAATTAAACGGTCGGTGTGCTTTTCTAGACTGAATTGAACTAACTTTTTCTAGTGTTTCTAAAGCATCTTTAGATAACCAAACTGTGGTAAATTTTTCCCAAATATAATTCACAGCTGTAGTATTGGGATGCAGCATATCTGATTTATAAAAACGATAATCCCTCAATTCATCCATCATAATTTCATAAGATGGAAAATAATAAAACTGCTCTCTAGGCTCTACAACCTGATGGATTGCAGTTAGTAAATGCGATTTACTTTGGGTATTCTCTACAAAGCCATCTTTAATATGTCTTACTGGTGAAACAGTAAACAAAAACGAAACTTCAGGATTTACACTTTTTATTAAGCTGACGATTGCTTCTAATGATTCCGTAATTTGTTCTACGGAAAGTAATTCTTTTAAAAAATGTTTTTGAGGTAATTTATGGCAATTAGCAACTATTTTATCTGATGCTATATGTCTGTAAACCCAACCTGTTCCTAATGTAATTATGACATGAGTTGCACTTTTGAGTTGATCGTATGTTTTATCAATATGATAATTTAATGAATGTAATAAGTCCTCTTTTGAAGCTGTATTTAATTTTGAATGTGCATCCAAGCAACTCCATTGCTCATTATGAAAATATAATTCATTTTTAGAATAATAATCTTTATTAATGGCACGCGTTACTAGATTTTCTATCGCCAAAGGATGAAATAAAATACCGAATGGATTTACAGTATTTTGAAATTTAAAATACTCAAACTTAGCACCTATATTTTCAGAAAAGCATGAACCAAATAAAAGCAATTTAGAGCTGTAATCTATTTGATTATGCTGTGGTGATTTAAGCGGTATTTCTGTTTGTAATTTCATTTAATATAGATTCTTAATCACTATCTGAATGACAAACTTATAGGTAATTTTTTCCTGCCTCCAAAGCAGCTTCAATACCTTGAGGATTCTTTCCGCCAGCTGTTGCGAAGAAAGGCTGTCCTCCTCCTCCTCCTTGAATATGTTTACCTAGTTCTCTAACAATTGTACCAGCATTTAAATCTTTACTTGCCACTAATTCCTTAGAGATATAACAAGATAGAATTGCTTTACCATTATTTTCAGCTCCAAATAAAAGCATCAAATTATCAAACTGACTGCCTAATTCAAAACAAACATCTTTAATTCCTGCAGCATCTAAATCTAACTTCTTAGCCAAAAATTGAATACCATTAATTTCGGTAATTTCATTTTTTAGTTCTGCTTTAATATTTTTTGCTTTGTCTTTTAATAAGCCTTCTATTTGCTTTTTTAAATCTGCATTTTCTTCTTGTAGATTCACTACAGCTTTCACAGGTTCTTTTGCATTGTTAAGCAAACCTTTTATTTCTAAATAAGAAGAATTATTCTCTGAAAAATAATCTCTTACAGCTTTATTAGAAATAGCTTCAATACGTCTAATACCTGAGGCTACTGCACTTTCTGAAGTAATTTTAAAATACCAAATATCAGATGTGTTTTTTACGTGGATTCCTCCACATAACTCAATAGAATTCCCAAATCGTATAGTTCTTACTGTATCTCCATATTTCTCTCCAAATAAAGCCATAGCACCATCTTCAATAGCTTTTTCCATTGGTACGTTTCGACCTTCTTCTAATGGTAGTTTTCCTTCAATTCTTGCATTAACAAAATCTTCTATTTCTTGAAGTTGTTCTGTTGTAACTTTAGAGAAATGAGAAAAATCAAATCGCAAAGCATTAGGTTTCACTAAAGATCCTTTTTGCTCCACATGCTCTCCTAAAATAGTTCGTAATGCTTGGTGTAATAAATGTGTTGCTGTATGGTTACTAGAAGATAATGTTCTATGTTCATCACTTACAACAGCTTTAAAACTCTCATTTAAATGATCTGGTAACTCTTTGGTTAAATGATACACTACATTATTTTCCTTTTTTGTATCTAAAATATAAACTACATCACCATGTTTATCTTCTAAAAAGCCTTTGTCTCCTACTTGGCCACCTCCTTCTGGATAAAATGGTGTTAAGTTAAAGACCAATTGATACATTTCGCCATCTTTTTTTGAGGTAACTTTTCGGTACTTCGCAATTTTTACATTTGCTTCTTCAGTATCATAACCAATAAATTCTTGTACATCATCTTCAAATAAAACCGTCCAATCATCTGTAGAGGTTTCACTAGCAGAACGCGATCTGTCTTTTTGTTTTTGTAATTCAACCTTAAAGCCTTTTTCGTCTAATTTTAAATTCTTTTCAGATAAGATTAGAGCCGTTAAGTCGATAGGAAATCCATAAGTATCATATAACTCAAAAGCCTTTTCACCAGAAACGGTATCGCTTTTAGTTTCTTCGACGATACGATTTAATAATATTAAACCTTGATCTAAGGTTCTTAAAAAAGAAGCTTCCTCTTCTTTTATTACATTTTCAATTAGTGCTTTCTGTAAGCGAATTTCTGGAAAAGCATCTCCCATTTTTTTGCTCAACACATCTACTAATCTGTATATAAATGGTTCCTTCTTATCTAAAAACGTAAATCCGTATCTAATTGCTCTTCGTAAAATTCTTCTAATTACATAACCTGCTCCTGTATTGCTAGGCAATTGCCCATCTGCAATAGAAAATGCTACAGCTCTTACATGATCAGAAATTACACGAATTGCAATATCTGCGTCATCATCCTTACCATACTTTTTGTCTGTAATGGTTTCAATTTCACGTATTATAGGAGTAAATACATCAGTATCATAATTAGATTGTACGTTCTGTAATACCATACAGAGACGTTCAAATCCCATACCTGTATCAATATGCTTATTTGGTAATGGCTCTAAAGATTTATTTGCTTTACGGTTGTATTGCATAAAGACCAAATTCCAAACCTCAACTACATGAGGATGGTCCATGTTCACTAACGATTTGCCGTCTACTTTAGCTTTTTCTTCAGCGGATCGAATATCTACATGAATTTCACTACAAGGTCCACAAGGTCCTTGGTCACCCATTTCCCAGAAATTGTCTTTCTTATTACCTTTTAGTATGCGATCTTCTGCGATATATTGTTTCCAAATATCGTAAGCTTCCGTATCCATATCAAGGTTATCATCGTCATCACTACCTTCAAAAACCGTAACGTATAAAATGTCTTTATCTATACCATAAACTTCTGTCAATAATTCCCAAGCCCAAGCAATAGCTTCTTTTTTAAAATAATCACCAAAACTCCAGTTACCCAACATTTCAAATAACGTGTGATGATATGTATCATAACCTACCTCTTCTAAATCGTTGTGCTTACCAGAGACGCGTAAACATTTTTGCGAATCTGACATTCTATTTTTCTTTGGCTCTGCATTACCTAAAAAGTATTCTTTAAATGGCGCCATTCCTGAGTTTACAAACATCAAAGTTGGATCATCTTTTAAAACCATTGGTGCAGATGGCACAATGAGGTGTTGTTTACTTTCGAAGAAATTTAAAAATTTAGATCGTATGTCTTGAGACTTCATATGCTGAAATTAAAGCTTGTTTTTAATAAATTTACGTAATTGCAAAACATTTTTTTATCTTTGGTCGTTACGCTAATATAAGACGCTTGCTTTGTACACTTATTTGCTGCAAAAATAGTATAAATTCAAACATGGCTAAAGTAAAATATTATTATGATTCTGAAACGCTTTCTTACCGCAAAATAAAGCGGAAGAAAAGAACAACTTTTAAGTATGTTGCTGTATTTTTAACTGCGGCTGCACTTTTTGGATTTTTGTCATTTTTTATAGCTAGTCAATATATTGAGTCGCCAAAAGAGCGACAAATGGCTAGAGAATTGCAAAATATGGAATTGCAATATGAGCTATTAAACAAAAGAACAGATGACGCTTTTGCGGCTTTAGAAAATGTTGAAGAACGCGATAATGCGATCTACAGACTTTATTTTGAAGCCAACCCTATACCTACGGAACAACGAAGAGCAGGATTTGGTGGTATTAACCGCTACAAAAAATATGAAGGTTATAATAACTCTCAGTTAATTTCCGAAAGTTTTAAGCGCTTAGACGTTTTAGAAAAAGCCATTGTTGTGCAATCTAAATCTTTAGATGAAATTGCAAAATTAGCAGAAGATAAAGAGAAATTTTTAGAGGCTATACCAGCAATACAACCCATTAACAATGTGAATTTAACACGTATGGCTTCTGGTTATGGTTATAGAACTGACCCATTTACTAAAGTTAGAAAATTTCATTTTGGAATGGATTTTACGGCACCAAGAGGCACACCAATATATGCTTCTGGAGATGGCGTAATTAAACGAGCAGATAATGGCTCTACAGGTTATGGTAATCACATAAGGATAGATCATGGCTATGGATACATTTCATTGTACGCCCACTTATACAAGTATAACGTAAAGGTTAATCAGCGTGTAAAACGAGGCGATTTAATTGGCTACGTTGGTAGCACTGGCCGATCTGAAGCACCACATTTACATTACGAAGTATTTAAAGATGGCGAGCGTATTAACCCAATTAACTTTTACTATGGCAATTTATCTGCAGAAGAATATGATATTTTGCTTAAAAAAGCGTCATTAGAAAACCAATCTCTAGATTAAGATGCACATAGATTTACCAGAAAAACGTTATTATGGCATTGGTGAAGTTGCCAAAGCTTTTAAAGTTAACGCTTCCTTAATTAGATTTTGGGAAAAAGAATTTGACGTTTTAAAGCCGAAAAAAAATGCCAAAGGCAACCGAAAGTTTACACCTGAAGATATTAAAAATCTTAAGTTCATTTATCATTTAGTAAAGGAAAGAGGATTTACGCTTGAAGGTGCAAAAACACATCTAAAAGAAGAAAAAAAGCAAGCTTTAGATAAATTTGAAATTATTGATAAGCTAGAAAGTATAAAAGCACAACTAACTAAAATTAAAACACAACTTTAAAACTAAACTATTATGAAAAAATGGCTAATTCCTGTGATCGTAATCGCAATAATTGCATTTGGATTTTATTCTTGGGGAAAGAATTTTAATAATACTGCCGTTACATTGAATGAAAATGTAAAAGAATCTTGGGGAAATGTTCAAACTTCTTACCAACGACGAAATGACCTTATTGGTAATTTAGTAAAAACAGTTCAAGGAGCTGCCGATTTTGAACGAGGAACTTTAGAAGCTGTAATAAAAGCAAGATCTGAAGCTACAAAGACAACTATTGATCCCTCTAACATTACACCAGAACAATTAAAAGCATTCAACCAAGCACAAGGTGGTTTAAGTAGTGCATTATCTCGTTTACTAGTTACTGTAGAAAAATATCCTGATTTAAAAACTAATCAGAATTTTTTGAAATTGCAGGATGAATTAACAAGTACTGAAAATACTATACAAACTGCTAGAACGCGATACAACGAGAAAATAAAACCTTATAATATTCACGTAAATACATTTCCAAATAGCATTTTAGCAGGTTTTCTTAATTTTGATGAAAAGCCTTATTTTGATGCTGAAGCAGGTGCTGATAAACCAGTTGAAGTAGAATTCGATTTATAATTAAATGCAAAATGTCTAAACTTGAAGATTTTCTTAGTGCTGAAGATGAAGAGAGAATCGTAGAAGCTATACGTAATGCCGAAAAAAATACTTCTGGCGAAATCCGTGTGCATATAGAGAAGCATTGCTCAAAAGATATTTTTGAGCATACTTTAGAAGTTTTTCATTATTTAAAAATGGATAACACTAAACAACAAAACGGCGTACTCATTTATGTTGCTGTAGAAGATAAATCTTTTATGATTTATGGTGACAAAGGTATAAATACTGTTGTGGATGCGGATTTCTGGAATTCTACAAGAGACATAATTACAACTCAATTCAAAAAAGGTAATTTTGTTGGTGGTCTAATTGACGGAATCAATAAGGCAGGAAAAGAATTATCAACACACTTTCCTTGGGAACATGGTGATACTAATGAACTTGAAAATTCAATTTCAAAAAACTAATGCAAAAATTTAGAACTTTAGTATTTTCATTATTCTTGAGCGTATTGGCTGGAGTTTTTTACACTGCCAACGCACAATACAATGTTCCAGAAAAGCCGGATTTTATACCTTCGGTTATTGATAGCACTAAGGTATTAAAACCATACGAATTTTCTGCACTATCTGAAAAGTTACGACGCTATAACGATAGCACCTCTACAGAAATTATAGTTGTAATTATACCAACAACAAAAGGCGAAAACATTGGCTTACTTACTCCAAGATGGGGACAAAAATGGGGAATTGGCCAGGCAGAGGAAGATAATGGCGTTTTTATTTTATTAGCTAGAAAGGATAGAAAAATCTGGATTTCTCCTGGTTATGGTGTTGAGGATAGACTTACTGCTGGTATTGTAGGTGAACTAACTCGTAATATTATAATTCCTGAATTTAAAAGAGAAGATTATTACGGTGGATTAAATAAAGGTACTGATGCTATAATTGATGTGCTTAGTGGTGCATATAAAAATAATAAGCCACAAAGTTCTGGTGGTATTCCAATTGAAGTTATATTTTTCCTTTTTATAATTTTCGTAATTTTTATTATTGCCATATCTAAATCACGTGGTGGCGGAAACGGTGGAAACGGAGGCAATCGAAGTGACAGTAGAAGTATTCTCGAAGCCATAATTTTAAGTAATATGGGTCGCGGAAGTTATTCTAGAGGTTCATCTACAGGTGGCTTTGGAGGTGGTTTTGGCGGAAGTTCTGGAGGAGGAAGTTTTGGAGGCGGCTTTGGAGGTGGAGGCGGCTTCTCAGGTGGAGGCGCTGGTGGAAGCTGGTAAAACACGTACTACTCTAATCAAAGAAAATAATATCTCCATCGCTTGTATTTCCCTTATTACCAAGGCTATTAAACTTATAACTGAGGCTCAACATAAAATACTGACGTAATACTGTACTTTGACTATCCTCAATATAATCTTGAGTAGCTATTCGTCTAGCATTAGTATTTTGATTTAATAAATCGTAAACTTTTACAGTTAGGATTACTTTCTCTTTAAAAATACTATACGCTAAACTTGAATTCCAAAACCAAGCACTTTTTTGAAAACCATCTGCGACATTTGGGTTATAATTGAAATTAATATCATTTCGCCATTCTAAATTTTTAGGTAAAAATGTTGCCGTTCGCAAGCCAGCATTGTGACTTGTAAATTCCCTATCTTCAAAAGATTCTATATCATATGCGTTATTAGTAAAACTAAGCTGATAATATGGTTTTATCTCCATGACCTTATCCCAAAGAAAATCTATACCAAGTCTTGGCGAAATAGTCCTTACTTCACTAGAATATTTTACATCGTTATTAAAGTTAATACGCTTATTAAAATTATAACGCGTTCTAATTGCCAACTTTATGGTTCTTAAAGTATCTATTTTAAAGTCTTTAGTGTAATTGCCTGTTACGCCATAATTATAATTACCATCTACGTTTTCATAGGTGGTTGTTCTTTTTAATGTTTCGGCATCAACAATAGTTTTAGATACGACTTGATTATTACTAATATTAGCATTAAAATTCGCATAAAATCCTGTTCGTTTTTGCCAATCAAATCCATTATAACCTCCATAAAAACTATGTCTATTTGAAGGTTCTAAATTTGGATTTCCTATTACAGTAACCAATGGATTGGAAACATCTTCAAATGCTTGTAATTGTCTTAATCCAGGTGGTCTATTACTTAACCTATAATTTGCGTAGATTGAAGACTTAGGGCTAAACCTATAATTAATTCTGTAATTAGCTTCAATGTTTTCAAATCCTCTTTCTACATTAAATTGTGGTCTTAATAAATCTTCGTTTTTTAAGGTTCTGAAATTGTAGCTCATTTTAAAATAAAGCGATAGCTTCTCTCCTCTATAATTTGCTCCTATGGTTGGTACATTTCTAATATCTGAATATTTAAAATCTGTACTTAAGTCCGTATTAAAATCAGAAAAATCTTGGGTTCCATTGTTAAAATCAAACGTACTCTCCAAATTATTATCTATATCTTTTGCATACTCGTATTCAAAATTTAAAAATAGTTTTTTAGCCAATAAAGCTATTCTATAAGACAGTTCTGCAGACACACCATAACTAAAATTATCGCCTTCTGTAAACTGGTTTCGATCTATTGTTTCTGGGTTACTACCAAATACTTCTGTATTAGAATTTAAAAAATCTTCACTTTCCTGATCATTTATATCAGTTTCTAATTCGAACTTAAAATAAGATCCCTTATTACCTACTCGTTTTGTTGCTGAAAACACATTAGAAAAAGTTTTGGCATAGCTTTCTACAAAGGAATTAACATCAGATTGATTGGTTAACACAAAATCTTCATCTAGAGTTTCTTCGTTATTTAAATACCTTGTTTGTGATTTTGAATAACCAAAAGAAGGTTCAAAACTAATTTGAAAGGTAGAATCTGTTTCAATTTCAAATTCTAAATTCATAGAATGATTATAAGTATCATTATCTGAATTTGAATCTGAATTTGTAAAAAACCTAGAATCTGATAAAATTGTTTCGCGCTGTGTTGAAGATTCATTTTTAGAATTACTAGACGCATAAAAATAATCGGAAGCTATATCTGTGTTTTCTCCGATGACGTCAGCATAATTAACACCAACATTTTGAGATGATGTAATACCTTGTCCTCCACCAAATGATCGACCTCCTAAAGAAAAAGATCCGTTACTATTAAATGAGATTCCACCTCCACTACCAAACATTTTATGAATTTCTCCGAAACTAAAGCCAGGAGAATTTGTATTGTTTCCGCCTGCAAGTACACTAATTCTCCTATCATTGTTAAATAGATTTACCATACCTGCAAACTCATAACGTTCATCAGTACCAGCACCTGCTGAGACACGACCAAAAACACCTTTATTATTCTCTTCTTTTATAGTAAGATTAATCGTTTTATTTTCTTTATCACCTTCTTCACCTGTAAAAGCCTCTGACTTTGTTTTTGTATCTACAACCTGAATTTTCTCTATAATATCCTTAGTTAAATTCTTGGTTGTAATTGTAGGATCATTACCAAAAAACGGCTTACCATTTACTAATATTTTATTAACAGGTTTACCGTTCACTTTTATATTGCCTGCTTCATCTACCTCAACACCTGGTAACTGTTTTAACAGATCTTCTACATTGGCATCCTTTTTAGTTTTAAATGATTTTACATTAAACTCTAAAGTATCTTTCTTAATCGTTATTGGTGCAGTTGACTTAATTAATACTTCGCCAAGCTGGTTTTCGAGCTTTAATGAAATTGTTTTAAGATCAATTTTCTCTTTATCAATTGCTATTTTTTTAAAATAAGTTCCATAGCCTACATAAGAGACGTAAAAATTTAAAGCAGTATCGTAAGTTGAACTCTCTATTTTAAATTTCCCATCCTTGTCAGAAATTGTGTATGATACTACTGTACTATCTTTGATACGCTGTAAAAAAACTGTAGCCGATTCTATAGGATTATTAGAGTCTTCAGCCTTTAGTAAGCCAGTAATTTCAAATGATTTTTCTTGTGAAAATGTGAGTAACGAAAATAGAAATGCAAAAACTAAAAATAGTTTCTTCATATTAAATAATTGGTTGATTGATAGATTGTTGATTGATTCTTTAAACGTACTAAAATAAAAAATTGTATGAAAATTATAAGCTAATTATTTCAATCTATCTTTTTAGAGAAAAATGACCCGAGTTAACTCTTCCATCTAATAATTCAGCTACAAACCAATAATCATCTGTTGCCATTAACTTTCCGTTATAAGAACCATCCCAAAACGGATTTTTTGAACTCAACACCGTAATTAATTTACCATAGCGATTAAATATAGTAACACTTTCTATAACATTATCCTCTAGAGAAACGCCTTTTATTTGCCATACATCATTTATAGTGTCTCCATTTGGTGTGAAAAACTTAGGAAATCCTAAAACAGAAATTTCTGCAGATACAATACCGCAATCAGCTTTAATATCTTTTACAAAAACGTCATGTAAACCTGATGGTACATTTTCAAAAATAGGAGATATTTGATAAATGCCATTCTCGCTATCTAACGAATATAAATATTCACCTTCGCCTGAAACTAAAACAGTAATGGTATTGTTTTCTGATAAATCAATTACCTCTATACTTTCAACCTCAGCAGTATTTGCTGGCAATACAGTAATTACTCTTTCATTTGTGCAACCTAATGGTTTTGTCACTTCTACAGAGTATGTTCCAGGCTCATTGACTTCAATAGACATTGTTGTTTCTCCTGTTGACCAATTGTAATAATAGTTATTTGGAATATCTTCAGCAATGCCTCCATTAAGCCTTATTGTTTCAGGATAACTATTGGTACAATAATATACAATGTTGTCTTCCTCCAAAATTGGAAGACTTTCTACAACTAAATTAATTTTCGCAATACTATAACAACTTCCGTTTTGTTCTAATCTTGCATATACTGTTTGGTTATATACCTCAGTATTTGTGTAATTACTTGCTATTTCATTCTCTTCAACTAAAGCATCATTATAAGTTTCATAGTATCCTAAGATTGAAATATCAGAAGCTTCATTGTTTAAAATTTGCGCATTTGCTAAACTCAAATCAAAGTTTACTAAACCTGTTTCGTTGATGTTATCGCACTCACTTAAAGTAGCAATATTTGCTATCGTTGTATTAACAGACAGTGTCACTTCGGCAATATTACTGCATCCTGTTGTGGTATCTGTTGCCAATGCATACACAATTTGATTATTAGCCAAGTTAGTATAGGATTGGTCATCTATTGAATTAAACAAGTCAATTGAATCATAAAAATCTACCTCAATATTTACTAAACTACCAGAGACAATAACATCATTATAATCGCTTAACTTAAAGTTTGAAATTCCATCCATGACATCATCCTCACATTGAGTAATAACCACATCTGAAACTTCTGGATTCGTAAAAATTGTCACCGTATAAGGTACTCTAGTGTTAGTTGCACAACCTTGAACAGCTGGTAATAACCAAAATGTAGTGGTCCCATTTAGATTAACATCATATTCTAATCCAGAATTAATTGGAACTGCTCCATTTTCATTTTCGAACCACCAAACATCATCGGTTGACGTTTCTACAGTTAAATTATAAAAACCTTCACCACAGTATGAAACCGGATTGCTCGTAACTCTAGGCATTATTAAAGTACTGCTCGCAGATAAATCAATCTCAGGTTCATTTGGCAATCCACCAAATTCTACAATATAACCTTTGGGATGATATGGACTACCAGGATTAATATCTCCTTCATTTCCGAGATCGTTCCAAGATCCCGAAACACCAATTGATGGATCTGTGATATGCGCATAATTTTCATCATTAAAGTCGTTTGGCTCATTGGTATTCCAAAATGCAAACATATCATTAGGTGCAAATCCATTAGATACACCTTGCCAAAAAACTTGACCAGCTTCTGGTCCTGTCATCCATTTCCAAACACCTTCAGTTTCTTCATCAGAACCACCTATCCATCCTGTACCAGCACTTTGTGCACCAGTCAATTGAGATTCTTCTTCTGTTGTAATTGTTGCTAAATATCCTTGTAATCCAAAATAATCTTGAGCAGCAGCTGCGTCTCTCGCTTCTGTCCAAGTTATACTTGTAGCTTCAACATAAAAATAATAATGACCTGTACTTGGTAAGTAATTAGCATTCCCTAAGTTGATTGAAAATTGCCTGTTCTGAGTAAAAATCGTTTGACTTGTTTGAAACATTACATTTTCAATAGCTGCAGAAAATTCTTCAAACGTAGCAGGACCAATAAGCGATAAACGGCCTTGCGCAATATCCCAACCAGAGGTAATATTTGAATGACTACCAAATAATTCTAAAACATCTTGTCCCAATTCATAGCCTTCTGAAATCTGAATAAAAACCTGTGATAACGTTGTATCTTCTGGGTTTTGATCGGTAATAACCGCAGAACTAACAATTGGAACAGATACATTAGCGCAATACGTTTGACCACCTGTTATACTTATTTCTGGAGGTACATTTTGCGAATACCCACAATAACTTAGAAATAATATAATAGTGTAGACCAACTTTATTTTCATGTGAAATTATTTTTTTCGCATGTAAACACTCACTGGCACACCATTAAAATCAAACTGATCACGCAATTTATTTTCTAAAAAACGCTTGTAAGGTTCTTTCACATACTGTGGCAAATTACAGAAAAATGCAAATTGCGGTTGTGGTGTTGGCAACTGCATTATATATTTAATTTTTACAAATTTACCTTTATAAGCTGGTGGTGGTTGATGCTCAATAATTGGTAATAATGTTTCGTTTAGCACACTCGTTTTAATACGTTTTGCTCTATTTTGGTAAACTTCAACAGCCGTTTCAATAGCTTTAAATATACGTTGCTTATTCAATACTGATATAAAAACAATAGGCACATCTGTAAAAGGTGCTATTTCATTTCTAATATGCTTCTCAAATTCTTTAGCTGTTTTTGTAGATTTCTCAACTAAATCCCATTTATTGATAAGTATTACAATTCCTTTTCTATTGCGTTCAGCCAACCAAAAGATATTTTGTACTTGCCCATCAAAACCACGAGTAGCATCAACTACGACTAAACAAACATCACAATGTTCAATAGCTCTTACACTTCGCATTACAGAGTAAAATTCTAAATCTTCTTTTACTTTAGATTTACGTCTTATTCCTGCTGTATCTACTAAGTTAAACTCAAAACCAAATCGGTTATATTTAGTATCAATAGCATCTCTTGTGGTACCAGCAATATCAGTAACGATATAACGGTCTTCACCAATTAGTGCATTTATAAAAGAAGATTTACCTGCATTTGGTCTGCCAACAACGGCAAAGCGTGGCAATTCATCTTCCTCAACCTCTTCTTTTTCTGGTAAAGCCTTAACTAAAGCGTCTAGCAAATCTCCTGTTCCACTTCCATTAATACTTGCTATCGCAAAATACTCACCTAAACCAAGTGAATAAAACTCAACAGCATCTTCTAATCGTTTGTTGTTATCTACTTTATTGACCACCAGAAAGACTGGCTTTTTTATTTTTCTTAAAAGTTGAGCAACATCTTCATCCATGCCTGTAACACCTGTCTCAACATCTACCATAAAAATAATAGCATCTGCTTCTTCAATAGCCAACTCTACTTGCTTATCAATTTCTGCTTCAAATATATCATCACTACCAACAACATATCCACCAGTATCAATTAGAGAAAATTCTTTTCCGTTCCAATCTGTTTTTCCGTAATGTCTATCTCTAGTTACACCACTAACGGCATCAACTATAGCCTCACGTCTTTTGATAAGACGATTAAAAAAGGTTGACTTACCAACATTAGGACGACCAACTACAGCTACTATACTACTCATTATTTATTATTTAAGACGACAAAGATAGTACATAAGCATTACTAATTGTTAACTATTAGAGGTCTTTTAACTAGACAGAATTAAAAACAAAATATCAATCTAAATAAACGAGATAATTACAGAAAAAATATTGTTAATATCCTGTTGATAACAAGTCTTAAATAAAACTATAACACTTATATTTTTAGTAATTTTAATGTTTGTATATATAATGGTTTTTTTTATCATCAAACGTAAGGCAATTACTGCTTAAATCGCTCAAGAGTTCGCCCCTTTTCTTGAATACTTATCACGATGAAAACCAAGCAAAATTGCACTTGTTTACTTGATTCAAGTGCTATTAAGTAATTAAAATTCAAATAAGAATGGGGAAATATTTTATGGTGATCATAGTTTTGATTTTAGGATCTAAACTGGCAACTGCTCAACAAGATAATATTGTCCATTCGATACAAAAAGGAGAAAGTGTTTATCAGATTTCAAGACAATATGGAGTAAGCGTTAATGCTATTTTTGATCTTAATCCTGGTTCTAGAGACGTAATTTATGCTGGTAGAACATTACTAATTCCTAATTCTTCAACTAATAACACGACCTCAACAAATACTGAAGTTACTGCAAATGGTATTTCTAATTACGAAGTACAACGAGGAGAAACTAAATCTGGACTTTCAAGGAGATTTGGTGTAAGCATAGCCATGTTAGAGCAACAGAATCCTCATATCGTTAGGATGCTGCAAGCAGGACACATTATAAATGTTGATAATACAATTGCAGAGCAAGCACCAAAGGCTGGCCCTGGAGAACACATTGTCGTTAAAGGAGAAACTTTATGGGGAATTGCCAGAAACAATGGTATAAGTGTAGCACAATTAGAAGCGGCAAACTCTAGTCAACTTTCAGAGTTTTTGCAAATAGGACAAACACTTATCATACCTGACCAAAATTCCGTTATAACTAATGACGGAGAATATTTAGTACAAAAAGGAGACACTAAATTTGAGTTAGCAAGACGTTTCAATATGACGATTGCTGAGCTCGAAGAAAACAATCCACATATTGTAGACATGTTAATGGCAGGTCATCGCATAGACACCAACAAGCCAAACAGTATAACTAGTATTGATACCGAATCTAATACAACAGAAACAAATACTGTAACCGAAACGAACATTAGTAATACAGAAGGTGATTACATTGATTACACTATTCAACCTCAGGAAACACTTTATGGTTTATCTAGGAAGGCTGGCATGTCTATGGAAGACCTTATGACATTAAACCCTAGCTTGAGAGATGCTGTTAACAAAGGTGACATTATCAAAATGCCTAGAAACCCGAATCAGAACACGCAATCTACTGCTGTTAATTTAGATAATACTACCAATGAAATTCTTGTAAATACGAGTAATAGAAATGCGCAATTATTTTCAAATTTAAATACTGAAACCACAACAGGTTTATATTTTTACACACCGTTTTCTAGCCAAGAGCTTAGTTCTCCGGAGGAAAGACAAAACATGGTTAACGCAGATCCTGACCAACAATTTTACATTGATTTTTTCCAAGGTGCTCAAATTGCTATTGATTCTGCTAAAGCTCTAAATTTAGATTTTGATGTTACTTTAATTAAGAAAAACATAGCCAAAACAAAACTTGACATCAATAGTACACACCAAAAAAATGTACTTCTTGTTCCTTTTTTAGACAATCCATCACATTTTCCTAAAATTAATTCTAATGAAGATGTCGCTGTAGTTGATATAGAATCTAATTTAGTTGCTAATGATAGTAGCCAAATCTACAAAACAATACCTAGTGATGAGTTTCAAAAAATTAAAACTTTAAATTATTTAGCATTGCAAAATGCTAGAGTAATTGTAGTAAGTGAAGAGGAGGAATCTAAGAATAAAGTGTTAGTACAAAGTATTATTCCTAACGCAAAATTTTTAAAAGTTGATAATTCAGGAAATTTTAGTCCTAATGTATTAGAAAATGCTTTAAGTACTAATAAGCTAAATTATGTAATATTAGATAGTGATAAAACCAGTGTGTTTCTAAATTCAACTACTGCATTAATGAGCAAATTATCGAATTATAATATTGAACTAGCCTTATTAGAATCTGCTTTAATACCAAAACAAGGCCAAGTTTCCGATATGAGATTTCGTGTTTTAAAACTTATCTTCCCTTCTGTTTTAGACCCTCAAAACAAAAAAGATATCAAGGATTTTAAACGTAGTTATAAGGATGTATTCGAAATAGCACCATCGAGACATGCTATATTAGGGTTTGATATTACATTGGATATTTTACTGAGATTAGCGCAAAATACTTCATTTGAAGAAACTGCTAATAATATCGTAACAGAACACCCTCACTTAAGGTTTGAATACAAAAAATCTAATGCCTCAAATTATTCTAATTCAGGTCTTCATTTGTTACAATACAATTCAAATGAAGGATTAATAGAAGTAGATTAACACTTTTAACCAAAGAAATAAAAAAATACTTTAAAACTGTCATATTTTAATTTTGCTATGTAAACGCTATTTACATATATTTGTTTCCCCCTTAATCTTACAAATTAGCAAGACAACGATTTTATTTTGAACTTGCTGTTCTTAATCCATGGCATCGATTTCAACTAAAAGTAATTATTTAAATTTTTTTAATGAAAGCCAAAAAGTACAGTTTTAAAAGTTATTCTATACTATTAGCGTTTCTTCTTATTTCAATTTCAGGTGTTTTAACTAGTGTTAATGCACAGTGTCCTACGGTTACAGAAAGCAATCAGATTTTATGTAATACCCAATCTGTTTTAGTAGGTGATTTAATTGCTACAGATAATGGTGGTGGTATTGTTTGGTACGATACTGCGACTTCAACAATTCCTCTGTCTAATTCGGACAATCTTATAAATGGTGAAGATTATTATGCAGATGATAGCACTGGTACATGTGGTGCACGTCAACGTGTAGATATTACAATATATATTCAACCAATTGGTGACAATTTTCAAGGTTTTTGTGTAGAGTCGGCATCTCTAGCTACTGTTGGAGATTTGGTCGCTGCAGGAAATGATGTACAATGGTATTTATCATCAACAGGAGGAATACCGTTAAATAATACTGATGTGTTAATAGATGAAGCTATTTATTACGCTGATCAAGCAATTCCTGACGGAAGTTGTAGAACATCAAGGCTTGCCGTTCTAGTAAATGTAGGTTTAAATCCTACACCTACTGGAGACATGATTCAAGAATTTTGTATCTCATCTGGTTCAACACCTACTGTAGGCGATTTAGTAGCTAGTGGTAACAATAATTGGTACATATCACTCTTTTCCTCTTTTCCTTTAGCTCCAACAACACCATTAATAAATGGACAAACATATTATGCAACAACTGTGGATCCTCCTTGTGAAAGTCTCGGAAGATTAAGTGTATTAGTTCTTCTGGAAACTGGACCTGATGCTGGTAATGATGGTATTTTAGATGTATGTGAAAACGAAACAGGCACAACTTATGATTTATTTTCTTCTTTAGGTGGTACACCAGAAACTGGTGGTAATTGGTCACCTGCATTAAATAGTGGCACGGGTGTTTATAATCCTAATCTCGATACTTCTGGAGTTTACACATATACTGTACCTTCAAATAACAGCTGTCCTGATGATTCCGCAACCGTAACAGTGTCAATTATTGATGCGCCAAACGCAGGTACAAACAGTTCAGAATTACTCTGTAGTATAGACAGTTCTATCGATTTATTTTTAAGTTTAGGTGGTACACCAGAGGCTGGTGGTATTTGGTCGCCTGCTTTAGCTAGTGGAACTAGTATTTTTGATCCAGCTGTTGATCCCTCAGGAATTTACACCTATACGGTAAGTGGAACTTCTCCTTGTGCAGATGCCACATCAACCGTTGATGTAACTGTAAATGATTTTAGCGATGCTGGAGAAAATGGTAGTGTTGAAATATGTGACAATGTTGGCACTATAGATTTATTCGATAGCCTTGGAGGAACACCAGATACAGGAGGAACATGGTCACCTGCTTTGAACAGTGGAACAGGCATTTTTGATCCTTTAATTGATCCTGCTACAGTATATACTTATACCTTTCCAGATACCATACCTTGCCCTGGAGATTCTGCTACAGTCACAGTGGTTATTAATTCATTATCTGATGCCGGATTAAACGGTGTCCTAGAAATATGTAGCAATGATTTAACTATCGTAGACCTATTTTCTAATTTAGGTGGCTCACCTGAAACTGGAGGATCATGGTCGCCTGCCCTTTCAAGCGGAACTGGCGTTTTTGACCCAGCGGTTGATGCTCCGGGAATTTACACATATACAATTACAGGTACTGCGCCTTGTCCTGATGTTTCAGCTGAAGTTGAAGTTATAATTATTGAAGAACCTAATGCTGGTCAAAATGCCACATTAATTCTATGTGACAACGAAGGAATAGTAGATTTATTTACCACCTTAAACGGTACTCCAGATGCAGGTGGTGTTTGGTCACCTGTGCTTAATAGTGGCTCAAGTTTATTTGACCCATTGATTGATGCAGATGGTACTTATACGTATACAGTTACTGGAACTGATCCTTGTGCTGATGTTTCTGCGACCGTAACTATATCAGTTTCTGCATTTGCTAGTGCTGGACTAGATGGTGCCGTAACTGCATGTTCTGAAGATGGATTAATTGATTTATTTGATAGTTTAGGTGGTACACCTACTACAGGCGGTGTTTGGACACCTGCACTTAATAGTGGCTCAGGATTGTTTGATCCATTAGTTGACCCAGAAGGTATATATACTTATACCACAACAGGAACAGGACTTTGTCCTGACGATACTGCAACTGTAAACGTATCAATAGAGGTTTCGCCAGATGCTGGTCTAGACGGAACATTAATCTTATGTAGTTTAGATTTTAATGCAGATTTATTTGATAGTCTTGAAGGCACACCTCAAACAGGAGGAGCTTGGTCGCCATCGCTTAGTAGCGGCACAGGAATATTTAATCCAAATTTAGATACAGTAGGAACCTACACTTACACTATAACCACAGTTAACTGCGGAAATAGTACAGCTACTGTTTCCGTTAGTGTTGATGACGCTAATCAAGCTGGAATTAATGGAATTGTAGAAATTTGTACAAATGATGCAGCAATAAATCTTTTTGATAGCTTAGGTGGTTCGCCAGATTTAGGAGGCATTTGGTCTCCTACTCTTAATAGCGGAACTGGCATATTTGATCCATCCATAGATTCAGCTGGGACTTACTCTTATACTGTATCTAATAGTACCACAATATGTCCTGATGATAGCGCAACTATTACAGTAATATTTCCTCAAGAATTAAATAGTAGTAATGACGGAACCCTCAATTTGTGTAACAACACGGCTACAGTAGACTTATTTAATAGCCTTACAGGTGTTACTCAAACCGATGGAACTTGGTCTCCTGCACTTAGTAGTGGAACTGGTATTTTTGATCCCAATGTTGACCCAGAAGGTGTGTATACCTATACCATTTCAAATATATGCGGAATGAGCTCTGCGGATGTTACGGTAACATTTACTAATTTAAATGATGCAGGAACAGATGGAACTATAGAGTTGTGTGCAACAGATTCTAGTATAGACCTATTTAATAGTTTAGGCGGTACACCAGATTCTGGAGGAACATGGTCGCCTGCACTTAATAGTGGAACTGGAATTTTTGATCCAAGTTTAGATAATGGCGGTGTTTATACGTATACTGTATCTAATACTGATTCATTATGCCCTAGTGTTACAGCAGAAGTAACTGTTAATGTGATACAAGGTCCAGACGCTGGTAACAACGGAACTTTAAACTTGTGTAATAGTACTACGTCTTTAGATTTATTTGATAGTTTGGCGGGAACACCTGAAACTGGTGGAACATGGTCGCCAGCATTAACGAGTGGAACAGGAGTTTTTGATCCTAACATAGATCCTGAAGGTGTCTATACATACACATTAACTAACTCATGTGGTACTAGCTCTGCGAACGTTTCAGTCTCTTACTCAGATTTAAATGATGCAGGCACAAATGGTACTTTAGAATTATGTGAATCCGATGCAACTATAGATTTGTTCAATAGCCTAGGTGGCACTCCACAAGTTGGAGGAACATGGTCTCCAACATTGGCAAGTGGCACAGGAGTTTTTAATCCTGCTATCGATGCTTCAGGCACATACACTTATACGATATTTAATAGTGCGTCTGACTGTCCAAGTGCAGAAGCCAATGTCATAGTTACTGTTACTGAAAGTCCTAACGCTGGTAATAACGGAACTTTAAACTTATGTAACAGTACAGCAACAGTAGATCTTTTTGATAGTCTTGCAGGAACTCCAGAAACAGGAGGAACTTGGACTCCTGCATTAACAAGTGGCACAGGTATTTTTGATCCAAACATTGACTTAGAAGGCACTTACACCTATACATTAAATAATTCATGTGGAATGGACTCAGCTGAAGTTGTAGTTACATTCTCAGAATTGAATGACGCGGGAACAAATGGATCTATAGTACTTTGTAATACAGACACTTCTGTTGATTTATTTGACAGCTTAGGAGGAACACCTAATACAGGAGGACTATGGACACCTGCTCTAGTTAGTGGAACTGGCATTTTTGATCCGTCAATAGATGCAGCCGGAACATACACATATACCATTTCTAATAGTGCATCTAATTGCCCAACTGCAACTGCAGAGATAACAGTAACAATAGATCAATTAGCAAATGCAGGAAACAACGGAACACTTAACTTATGTAATAGTACAGCGACTGTAGATTTATTTGATAGTCTTTCTGGTATTCCTGAAATGGGTGGAACTTGGTCGCCTGCACTTACAAGTGGAACAGGAGTTTTTGATCCAACTATTGATTTAGAGGGAACTTACACATACCAAATAACTAATTCATGTGGTACAAGTTCAGCTACTGTAACAGTAAATTTCTCTGCTTTAAATGATGCAGGAACAGATGGCTCTATTGAGTTTTGTAATACTGATCCATTAACAGATTTATTTAACAGTTTAGGTGGCACACCTCAAGTTGGTGGTACATGGTCTCCAGCACTCGCGAGTGGTACTGGAGTCTTTAATCCTGCAGTAGATTTAGCAGGCACCTACACTTATACAATCTCAAGCAGTTCATCTAGCTGCCCAACAGCTACGGCAGATGTAGTAGTTACATTTACAGAAGGACCAGATGCTGGTAATAATGGAATACTAGACTTATGTATTTCAATAGGATCTGTTGACTTATTTGATAGTCTAATAGGCACGCCTGAAGGTGGCGGAACATGGTCTCCAACACTAACAAGCGGCTCAGGTATCTTTGATCCTAATTCTGATTCAGAAGGTATTTACACATACACAATCACTTCATCGTGTGGCACAAGTTCAGCAACAGTTGATGTTACTTTTTCTACAGAAAATAATGCAGGAACAAATGGAGCAATCGAATTTTGTATTAATGATTTACCTAGTGATTTATTTGACAGCTTAGGAGGTACTCCCGAAACTGGAGGAACTTGGTCGCCAGCACTGTCAAGTGGAACTGGTGTTTTTGATCCAGCTTTAGATGCAGAAGGAACATATACCTATACCGTTTCTAATAGTTCGTCGTCATGTCCACCAGCAACCGCAGATGTGGTGGTTACTATAAATACAATACCAAGTGCTGGTAGTGATGCCATTCTAAATATTTGTATAGACAATACCAACCAAGTTGATTTATTTGACAGCTTGGGAGGTGCACCTGTAGCAGGTGGTACATGGTCTCCAGCTCTGGCAAGTGGAACTGGAGTTTTTGATCCTCTCGTTGACGCTACAGGAGTTTATACCTACTCAATTATCACGGTAGAATGTAATATAACGAGTGTAGCTACAGTTACAGTAGACATCGTAGATTTCCCTGATGTAACTGGTCTAACCATGGAAGTTCAAGATGATAATGTAGTGTGTATAGGCCAAGAAGATGCTATTATTAATATTACTGGAGCTACACAATTAGCTGATGGTAATTATGCCATTGTATATCAATTAAGTCTTGCCAATTCCTCTACCAATACAGTGGTAATTTCAGTGGTCAATGGTACAGCTTCATTTACTATACCACAATCATTATTACAGAATCCTGGTGAAACTGAAGTAGCTTTATCTCAATTATTCTTACTTGGTCAAACTTGTAATGCAGACACAAGCTTTGTTAATCCTATTAAAATATTTGTGGAAGAAATTGAAACTCCAGAACTTATTGAAAATGGAACCGAATTTTGTGCAGAACAAGAATCAACCATTGCAGATTTATCTAGCAATGTTGTACAAGGAGGTAATATAGTATGGTATGATGAGCCTATAAACGGAACGTTATACTCTACAACAACAGAGTTACAAGAGGGTGTTATTTATTATGGCGCAATTAGATCTACTAATGGTTGTGAAAGTAATATTAGATTAGAAGTAAGTATTAGTTTTATTGAGTGTATAGGAGATTTATTAATTCCTGATGGTTTTTCACCAAATGGAGATAATATAAATGACGTTTTTGATATTCTTTTCTTAAATGATCTTTACCCAAATTTTAAACTGAGTATTTATAACAGATATGGTAATATACTCTATGAAGGCGATATTAATACACCTAAATGGGATGGTACTTGGAAAAACAACAATACCGTTCTACCTGTAGGTGTTTATTTTTATATACTTGAATTTAATGATGGCATTACAGAAGCTGTACAAGGACGAGTCTATTTAAATAGATAATTATGAAACTTTAAAATGATCAGTAAAATAAAAACATATAGCATAACAATTATAATTCTAGTTTTAGGGTTATTTTCTCATGCGCAGCAAGATGCTCAGTATACACAATACATGTATAATATGAGTGTAATTAATCCTGCTTACGCTACAGATGATAGTTCTAAAATGAATTTAGGTTTACTATACAGATCTCAATGGGCTAGATCCATTGGAGGACCAACAACCGCCACTTTTTTTGCACATTCAACCATAACAGATCGTTTAGAAGGAGGTATTTCTTTTGTACATGATGAAATTGGAGATGTCGTTAAACAAACCAATGCATATGCAGATATTGCTTATGTACTACCCGTAGGTCAGACTACAAAACTTTCCTTTGGCGTTAAAGCCGGAGCGACATTTTTCAGCACTAATTTTGATGGCTTTGTATATTCTGACCCACTACCTGATCCAGCATATGCTGAAAACATTAACCATATTTTTCCAAATATTGGAGCAGGGTTGTTTTTATTCTCAGAACATTATTATTTAGGGCTTTCGGCTCCAAATTTATTAGAAACTAAATATTTACAAGAAGACAGTGGAATTGTAACAGAAGGTGTAGATAAAATTCATGTATTTTTTACAGGTGGGTATGTTATCGATTTTGGAGAAAATTATAAATTTAAACATGCATTTATGGCAAAACATGTGGATGGCGCACGTCTATCTGTAGATTTAACCGCAAATGTTTTAATTCACAATAAAGTAGAATTTGGCGTAGGTTACCGCTTTGAGGATTCGGTAAGTGGCATGATGAATTTTACAATGACTGATGCTGTTAGAATAGGATATGCCTATGACCATACTTTATCTAACTTAGGTCGTTTTAATTCCGGATCTCACGAAATATTTTTATTATTTAATATTGGTAAACTTGGGAAAGGTTACGATAAATCCCCAAGATTTTTCTAATTAAAAGCAAATGAAAACGATTAAACAATATATTCTATTAGCAACACTTACAATTAGTGTATTTTCTTTCTCACAATCTAAGAGCAAGGCAGATATGCTATACGAAAATAGAGCCTATGTCGAAGCTGCTGAAATCTTTACAAACTTGCCTAAGACTGCAACTAATTTAGAGAAACTTGGTGATTGCTATTATTATAATTCAGAGTTTGCTAATGCTTACAAAGCCTATAAACAAGTTTATGATTTAAAGGATAGTGCAGAACTTACTGATGAATTCTATTTTAAATATTTTGATGTTTTAAAAGGCATTAAAAAGTATGACGAAGCGGATGAGATTACTACAAATCACTTGAACAATCCTTTTAATACCAAAAGTTTTAAATCATTGTTAAAACGAATTATCCCTTACGAATACGAATTAGTAAATCTTACTTCAGATGTTGGTGGGTCTAGTTTTGGTGTAGGACTAAAAGGTGACAAAATTGTATTTGCTTCAACAAAAAACATTAAGAATCCAAACTATCAATGGAATGGTAAACCTTACTTAGATCTATATGAAGCTAAAGTTTCTATAGGAGACACCATTACTTTAGATAGTATTTTACCTTTAAGTAAAAAAATAAACACAGTAAAACAACATGAGAGTAATGCCGTTTTTACCAAAGACGGAAAAACAATGTATTTCTCAAGAAATCTTAAGAAAAGAATTGATTTAGATTCTACTAAGATAGCTGTTGTCAGTATTTTTAAAGCTGAATTAGTGGATGATGAATGGAAAAACGTTGAAGCTGTATCTTTTTCTAGTAATGAATATTCTACAATGCATCCAGCATTAAACGAGGATGAAACTAAATTGTATTTTTCAAGTGATATGCCAAATACTTTAGGTTCTTTTGATATTTTCTATGTAGATATTTTAGGTGATAATTCTTTTGGTGAGCCTGTAAATTTGGGAAATAACATTAATACTATTAGACGAGAACAATATCCATATATTGCTAAAGACAGTACATTGTACTTTGCCTCAAATGGTAAACATGGCTTTGGTGGTTTAGATTTGTTTTCTAGCTCGGTAAGAAACGATAAGTTTTTAGATGCCCTTAATTTAGGAGAAACTATTAATAGTGAAAAAGATGATTTTGCCTTTGTAGTAGTAGACTCATTAAATACAGGATTTTTATCCTCTAATAGATCTGGATTAGATAATATCTATACCTTTAAAAGAATAGATACAGAACGTACTTACTTTATAGAAGGGTTGGTAACAGATAAAGTTACAGGTGATATTTTACCAAACACAACCGTTACTTTATTTGATAAAGACGGTAATGTAGTGGCAGAACAAGTGGTAGGTGCAGATGGTAAATATAAATTACCAACTCTACCTAATCAGCAATACTCAGTTGAAGGTTTTCAACCTAAATACATACCTCAATTAGAGTATTTTGATACGAATGATAAGGGAAATATAGAATTTAACATTGAGCTCGAAATTGAATCTTATAAGGATGCTGAAGATATCGTCACCGATGATGATTTTGGTAATACGTTTATTCAACTAGAAAATATTTATTTCGATTTTGCTAAATGGGATATTAAGCCTCAAGCAGCAAGTACCCTCGATGTATTAGTTGCACTATTAGTTAAATATCCTAGAATGGAGATACAACTTGGTGCACATACGGATTCTAGAGCAGGCTTTCAGTTTAACCTAGACTTATCTGATAAACGTGCTAAATCTGCACTAGAATATTTAGTTCAAAATGGTATACCTCGAGAACGTTTAACATCAGTAGGATATGGTGAAACTAAACCATTAGTTCCATGTGGAGATAATTGTACAGAAACAGAACACTCTATAAATAGACGTGTCGAGTTTCTTATCTTAAAATAAAATTTTAGTCATTTCATGATATGGCGTTATCAAATAATATTGTATTAAGACCGCGATTTAAATATGACATACCAACAAATAATGATATCCTATTAAATGCATTTGAAAAATTAAAAACTTCACAATCTAAATTTGTTGTTAGTCGAATTGACGATCATGTATTTATAAAATTCAAGAAGAAAGATCAACATTTCTGGTCACCTCAATTGCATCTAGAAATTAATATCGAAGAAAAAGATAAGTCCGTAATTCACGGTCTTTTTGGACCCACCCCAACTGTATGGACACTATTTATGTTTCTACATTTTGTGGTGGCAGGCCTATTTACAGGTTTTAGTATATGGACATATACTAACTATACACTTAAAAGCAATTATTCAATTCAATTTTTCTTAGCACTTTTAATGATTCTAGTTTGGTTTATTCTATACTTTGCAGGACGAATAGGAAGAAGTAAAGGCATGCCTGAAATGCATCAATTGAATAACTTTATGAATGAAGTTTTAAATCCTTATCGCTAAGCATTGAATCTTTAAGAAAAATACGTTAGTAACAACTAATCAAGTCTATTTTTGATTGTACCCAAAACGCTTCAACTGATTCTGGTTGCTTCTCCAGTTTTTATTCACTTTAACATAGAGTTCTAAATGCACTTGCTTACCAAAGAATTTTTCTAAATCTTTTCTAGCTTCTACTCCTACTCTTTTTAGAGCAGATCCTTTATGACCTATAATAATTCCTTTTTGAGTTTCTCTCTCTACCATTATTACAGATCGCATTCTAATAATATTTTCTTCTTCAAAAAACTCTTCTGTATCTACTTCAACTGCATAAGGAATTTCCTTTTTATAATGCATCAAGATTTTTTCTCTAATAGCTTCATTTACAAAAAAGCGTTCTGGCTTATCTGTTAACTGATCCTTAGGATAAAAAGCAGGAGATTCTGGTAATAGTTCTATAATTCTATTAAATACGTTCTGTACATTAAAACCTTCTGTGGCAGAAATTGGAAAAAATTCAGCATTTGGCACTTTGTTTTGCCATAATTCTGATTGCTCCTCTAGTTGTTCTTGATTAGATTTATCAATTTTATTCAGTAGTAATAAAACAGGAATTTTTGAATTTTTAATTTTATTAAAGAATGCTTCATCCTTTAATTCCTTCTCACCAATTTCTACCATATAAATAAGTACATCTGCATCATCAAATGCAGACTTTACAAAATCCATCATTGAAGATTGTAATTCATAAGCCGGTTTAATAATACCTGGTGTATCACTTAAAACGACCTGAAAATCTTCGCCATTCACAATACCTAAAATACGATGTCTAGTCGTTTGGGCTTTAGACGTAATTATGGATAATTTTTCGCCTATAAACGCATTCATTAATGTTGACTTTCCAACATTAGGATTACCGATGATATTTACAAAACCTGCTTTATGCATACATTAAATTTTATACAAAGGTAGCACTAATTTGATGACATTTTAAAAAAGTGACGATTAGTAATTAAAGTATTGAATATCTCACAGAACCTAAATACTTATATCGAACCGTAACAAACCCTTATAGAAGTTCTATATCCAAATCAATGCTCTAAATAAATTCTACTTTATAAGTCTTATTTACAAGGTTCACAGTCTCTTTGGCAAACCCATTAGACTTATTTACGATACAAGTACAACCTAAGTGCTTATAAAGACTGAGATAGGTGCTTAACAAATATTATGAATTATCGCTTTTAATATTTATTAAAAAAGAAAATATAGACTCTGTAAAAACAAAAAAGTCTTTCCGTTGAGGAAAGACTTTTCAATATCTTAGTAGAAACTACAACTAGATTGCAGCAACATATTTAGTTAATTGTGACTTTAAGTTACCAGCTTTGTTAGAATGGATGATATTCTTCTTTGCTAACTTATCTATCATACTGATAACAGATGGTAACATTGTTTGAGCTTCTTTAGCATCAGTGATTTCACGTAACTTTTTTATAGCGTTACGAGTCGTCTTATGGTGATACTTATTAAGTACACGTCTTTTTTCGTTACTTCTAATTCTTTTTAAAGCTGACTTATGATTTGCCATTATATTTATTCTTATTAAAATTGTAGCCCGTAGGGGAATCGAACCCCTCTTACATGGATGAAAACCATGCGTCCTAGCCGATAGACGAACGGGCCATTTTGGTTATTAAATGATTTAAATGAACCTACAACGTTTCCATTGCGGATGCAAAAATACAACTATTTTTAAATTCTGCAACACCTAATCAATTTTTTTTAAAAAAATTAATAAGCCTTAGCAAAAAGCACACGCTGAGTTGATGGTTTACCACTGTAAATACAGGCACCTTCCTCCTTTTTATTATTCATAGGTATACAACGAATAGTTGCTTTTGTTATCTCCTTAATTTTCTGTTCTGACTCTGCAGTTCCATCCCAATGCGCAGAAATGAACCCAGTTTTAGTGTCTAATACTTTTTTAAACGATTCAAAATCATTTACCTCTGTAATATGTTCATCTCTATATGTCAATGCCTTATTAAATAATTCATTCTGAATTAATTCTAGAAGATTCTTTATAACAGTAGCTAAACCATCCATTGGAACAATCTCCTTTGTTAATGTATCACGTCTTGCTAACTCAATCGTATTATTTTCTAAATCTTTCGGTCCAATGGCAATTCTTAATGGCACACCTTGTAATTCATGCTGAGCAAATTTAGCTCCTGGTCTATGCGTTGTTCTTTTATCAAATTTGCAACTTACACCTAAAGCTTTTAGTTCATCTATTATACTTTCTGCTTTCTCGGTGATTGCATCAAATTGCTCATCGCTTTTATATATAGGTACAATAACGACTTGAGATGGTGCCAAATTTGGAGGTAAAACCAAGCCTTTGTCATCACTATGTGTCATAATTAATGCTCCCATTAGCCTTGTAGAAACACCCCAAGATGTTGCCCATACGTGATCTAACTTACCTTCGTTATTCGTAAACTTAACGTCAAAGGCTTTTGCAAAATTTTGACCTAAAAAGTGAGATGTACCTGCTTGAAGTGCCTTTCCGTCTTGCATTAAAGCTTCAATACAATACGTTTCTACTGCACCTGCGAAACGTTCACTTTCAGTTTTTACACCTTTAATTACAGGAATAGCCATGAAACCTTCGGCAAATTTGGCGTAGACATCATTCATTTGTTCAGCTTCTACCAATGCTTCTGCTTTTGTAGCATGAGCCGTATGTCCTTCTTGCCATAAAAATTCTGCTGTACGCAAAAATAGACGTGTACGCATTTCCCAACGCACTACATTTGCCCATTGATTGATTAAAATTGGTAAATCTCTATAACTTTGTATCCAGCCTTTGTATGTATTCCAAATTATGGCTTCACTAGTAGGTCTTACTACAAGTTCTTCTTCTAATTTTGCTTCAGGATCTACTCTTAACTTACCTTCATTGTCAGGATCGTTCTGTAATCTATAATGTGTTACTACAGCACATTCCTTAGCAAAACCTTCTGCATTTTTTTCTTCTGCTTCAAATAAACTTTTCGGAACAAATAAAGGGAAATAGGCATTTTGATGTCCGGTCTCCTTAAACATCTTGTCTAACTCTGCTTGCATTTTTTCCCAAATAGCATAACCATATGGTTTAATAACCATACAACCTCTAACTGCTGAGTTTTCAGCTAAATCAGCTTTTACAACTAATTCATTATACCATTTAGAATAATCTTCAGCTCTACTAGTAAGATTTCTACTCATTTTTTATGTTTTGGCACAGATATTGTGCTTATGTTAAATATTAAAATAGTTCAACAAAACTAACTATTTTTACATTGTTCAACAATTAAATAAAAAAGATATGCAAACTAAAACTTTTACACTCAAAAAAATGCCTTTTATTGTTGTACTCGGTTTAACTACTATTCTCACTTCTTGTGGTTCATTTCAATACGCAGGATACGATAATGACGGTATTTATTCTACGGATGCAAATGAAACCGAAGAACCAGTTGTAACAACTTCAACGAATAATTCTAATTATTATAAAAATTACTTTGCTGAGAATTCTGCAGAAATGGATGCTATTAGCGAAGAAAGTGAAATTTTTACGGATATAGATGCTTATGAAAGTGATTATGTTGAAACTGCTCAAGACACTATAGAACAACAAACACCTTATGGTGGTTGGGGACAAAATAGTAATTCTGTAACGATTAATTATATAGATAATGGCTGGTATGGCTACAATTCACCATGGATGTGGAATGGAGGCTTTGGATACGGATTTAATCATTGGGGTAGACCTTGGGGAATAGGCTGGAATAATACTTGGGCTTATGGAGGATATTACGGCTACGGCTTTGGGTCACCTTGGTTCTTTTCTGGGTATGCTTATCATAACTATGGTTTTGCTAATGGTTATCACGGAATACGTAATAGATATGCTTACAATAATTCTAGAAGAGGATTGTTATATAATAATAGCTTAAGTAGAAGAACTAACACTACATTGTCTAGAAGAAGTAATTCAGCGCTAGCTAGTAGAAATTATTCTACTAGAAGATTAACTAGATCTACAGCCACAACAACTAGAAGCTCTGGTTTAAGAAGTGCTAATCCATCGTCAAGATCGACTAATGTAACAAGAACGACTAGACCAAGTACAAGATCTTCAAGATCATCTACGTCTAGCAGAACAATTAGAACAACGACGCCGTCTAGAAGTAACTCAAGATCAACTACAACGAGATCATCTCGATCATCTAGAAGTTCCTCATCAGGAAGCGTAAGATCATCATCTTCGAGTTCTAGGTCTAGTGGTAGCAGTAGAAGTAGTAGTTCATCTAGCAGCAGAAGAGGAAGAGGATAGACTTGAGTTTAATTCCAAATTTTAAAAAAATTATTATGAAAAAGTTACTTATGTTAAGCATAGGCTTGTTAAGCTCGTCCTATATTTTAGCTCAAGATATTACAGATGCTGTACGATATTCTATGGATGAAATCCAAGGTACCGCAAGATTTAGAGCCATGAGTGGAGCGTTTGGCGCATTAGGTGGTGACTTATCTAGTGTAAACATTAATCCTGCTGGATCTGCTATTTTTAATAATAGCGAAGTCTCCTTATCATTAGGACTGTTTAATAAAAAAAATGATGTAAGTTATTTTAATGGATTAAACAGTTCATCAAATTCTAATGTTGATTTAAATCAGTTAGGAGCAGCATTTGTATTTAAAAATGCGAATACTAATTCTAAATGGAGAAAATTTACGTTAAGTATTGCATACGATCGTTCTACAGATTATGATGACGAATGGGTAGCTAGTGGTACCAATACAACCTCTATAGATAGCTATTTCTTGTCCTTTACAAACAATAACACTATTCCTTTTGGAATCTTGAAACTCCTTCCTGGAGAATTTATTGAAGATGCTTATGCAGATATCGGTACATTACAAAATGGATATTCTATTCAACAAGCATTTTTAGGTTATTGGTCAGGTATTTTAGATCCTGAAAATTTGGATGATGAAACTAACAATGATGAAACTAATTACTTGTCTAACGTCGCTTCAGGTAATTTTAACCAGAATTATCTTTATGCATCAACTGGTTATAATGGAAAATTAGCTTTTAATTTTGCTGCTGATTATAATGAAAAAATATACTTTGGATTAAATTTGAATAGTCACTTCATTAACTATGAAAAATTAACTCGACTTAGAGAAACAAACAATAATAGTGGGTCTATTGTAAACAATATTGCTTTTGAAAATCTATTAAACACTACAGGTAGTGGTTTTTCTTTTCAATTAGGTACAATTGCTAAAATTACTAATGATTTAAGAGTAGGTTTATCATACAACTCTCCAACATGGTACAGAATTAGTGATGAATTATCTCAAGGTATTGACTCTAACAATGCAGATCCTGAAATTAGCTATATTGGCAACATTATTAATATTTATGAAGAATATAAATTACAAACTCCTGGCAAAATTACTGGTAGTTTAGCATATGTCTTTGGTAAAACTGGATTAATTAGTTTTGATTACTCTGTAAAGGATTATACAAATTCAAAATTTAAGCCTTCAACTGATATTTTATTCTCAAATCTAAATAATCAGATAAATAATGAATTAACGACTTCGGCATCTTATAAACTTGGTGGAGAATATCGATACAAGCAAGTAAGTTTTAGAGGTGGTTACCATTTCGAAGAAAGTCCGTATGAAGATAACGATTTTTATGGTGATTTAAATGGCTATTCTTTAGGTTTAGGTTACAACTTTGGAAATTTTAATTTAGATTTTGCTTACAGTCAGTCGCAAAGAGATTTTAATCAACAACTTTATAATACAGGTCTTACTGATTCTGCATCATTACAATCTAAATACTCAGATTTCATTTTGACTTTAGGTTTTGATATCTAATAAAGTAAATCATAATTAATTTACAGCCAGAGGATTTTAATTCTCTGGTTTTTTTTATTTTATAGATTATTGCTTATGATGAAAGCCTATCTATTTAGCTCAAATAAGAACTTATATTGGTAGTAGAAACTCTAAGTTAAAAATGACTCCAAGACAACATCAAAATGTTCATACCCTTAAGAATGAGTTAGTAGACAATACAACTGTATTGATTATCTAAATTAATAAGTCCTTCTTAACGTATTGTCTGTACAATTAAATATGTAAACTAAAAAAGGCCCAAACATTTTACATGTTTAGGCCTTTTTATATCGTTATTCTCCTTTATTCTTTATCGTTTCAAGGTAAAATGGGCTTTAAATTCTTTACGGATATCAGTACCTGGCTCGTCATACTCTACTGTG
>NZ_JBJKOD010000009.1:0-141080 GCF_045765065.1 Winogradskyella sp. 4-2091 | reverse complement strand
GCAGTATAACATACCGATCTCTAAATAATAGTTAAACAGAATATAAATGATACTTACTACTCTTTAACTTTTACATTATAAGATAAGACAGTATTTTTATCTTATAGGAAAAAGTCCCAAACTAAACCAAATCGAATTATGAAGTCTCTATATGGGTGATTTGGCGCTGAAAAATAATCATAACCAGTAAAAGAAGAATTAAAATGTTCTGCTTTAAAAAATATTCGTGTTTGCCTAACCTTTGCATTGACAAAAAAATCTAGACGAGGAAAGCCTCCTAATTCAGTTTCGTTCTGTGTATAAAACTCAGCTAATAGAGGATCATAACCATTCATATTATACTTAGTAAAATAATTTAATGTTATACCTGTTTGTAGCATCATGGATTTTTTGAAAATTTGGTTTGAATAATACAATGTATTCCTTGTTATTATCGATGGCACATTTAAAACATCATCATCGCTTACAACATTTTGATACATCAAAGTATTATCTAGAGCGAAATTACCAAACTTAAATTCTCTCTGTAACTTTAAATTTAGATACTGAAGCGGTTTATCATACTGTTTAGGTTTTATAATTTTAAGATCATCAGTGTCATCCTCTAAATTAAAATATGTATAATTATCTATATTAGAAATTGCTAAAGTTGCATTGAACAGTTTTTTAGAATTAATAGCAAACTGCAATTGTTGAGTGTTTACATTATTATAACTATCAAAATTATACCAGTTATAATTGACGTAATCACTTTGATATAACAAATAATTATAGTTCGGTAAACTTGAATTAATAGATATACCACCAGTAAAACCGATATCATCATTAATATGTAGTTTAACTGAACCTTGTAAATAACTACCGGCAAATGAATCTGATATATTTACACCTCCTGATCCAGAAATATTAAATCCTTTATACTTCTTTTTATATGCTCCCTCTACTCCTATAAAACTAGATTTTACTCTATTTGGGATATTCTCATCAACCAGTAAAACGATACTATTATACCCATAATTGATATCAGTATAATTTAATGCAAACATGAAATCACCTAATATCTTATTTTTATATTTCGCACCAAATGTAGTCCTGTAATTTTCCAAAGCAACCTTATCGTTAATACTACTTGTAAAAAACGCTCCGAAATAATCACTTGCTGCAGTCGTTTGAGTGTATTGATAAGATTTTTTTTCAAAGGCAATTTTATTGAAAATTTTTAAATCCTGATTTTGAATAGAATCTTTAGCGTTCAATAATCTATAAGATTGTTCAAAATAGTAGCGATTTCCATTTAAGGTATTTTCGGCATCTTCAAAATTAGGGTCAAAAACCGATCGGTCTAAAAATTCCTCATCTCCAGTCGTGAAACTTTCAATATCAATATTCTTTAGTCCACCATTTTCTTGATTTAAAATATCTTGAGATACTATATAACCTTTAGCATTATATTTCTTATTTTTTGATTTATAATTTGAAGTAAAACGAAAATTTCCAGAGCTTGTTAATGCATTTTGATAATTACCTAACGACCTCAGTCCTTTATAAGCCATCGAAAAATTAAACTGTTTTGATAAATTTATCGTAAAAAAAGCATCTAACAACTGTCCTTGCTCTACCCCTGTTTTGTAAGTAAGTCTAGTCCATGGCGTTGGCACTTCATAATAGTTAATATCATCATGATGGTAATAATTGTAATGACGTGCTTGAGCTCCAAACACTGGAACCGTACTATTATTGATAGCATTATAGTATAAAGAATTATACGTTTGACCAATATTCGCAAATTGCATGAGACCAAAATTATCCTTTTGAAGGTAATTAAATTTATACGCTTTGGTAATAGATAACGTCGTATCTACTTGAATTGTGTCTAAATTATTATTAAACTTCAAATACATATCTATTGTAGCTACTTTATCTAATTCTTTAGAACGTTTTAATGCAGTTGAATCAGTTCTTTGAGAATCTCCTTTTTTTGCATCACTTTTTTTCTTCAATTTACTTTGAGAAACTAAAGGATTAGATGCAAAACATAAAATCAATAAAAACAAAATTCTAATATACATGTGTCTAATTCTAATTTTCAAACCAACTAAAGTACTAAATATTGTACGGTCATTTAATATTACAAATATCTTAACATAAAAAAAGACCAACAAGAATAAATGTTGATCTTTTTATTAGAATATAAAAACATATAATTATTCAATAATAATTTTACGTGAAGTCGTATTGTTTCCGTTTACAATATTAGCTACATATACTCCCGGCTCAACTCCATTTAAACTAATTGTTTCTGTAAAACGAGAAGCATTATTAGAATAAACATTGTTAAATACCTTTCGACCGCTTATGTCATAAATGTCAATTTTAACATCGTCACTATTTGCCTTTGTATCAAAACTTACAGTAAACTCACCTTTGCTTGGGTTTGGAAATACCATTAACGAATTAGAAATTGTATTATCATCCGTACTTAATGTTAAGTTGTTACCAGTTAGGATTAAAGCGAAGTCTTGGCTTTGAGAATCAAAAGGACCACCTTCATTTCCTTGTAGCGTACCTTTATGACTTACTGTTATAGTATAAATACCTGCAGTGGCATTTTCAATTTCTACGATTTCAACATTATCTCTTACATTATCTCCTTTAACTGCTAAAAAATCTGTGCCATTAGAAAAATCTAATTTCCATGGCTCATAAACTTCAGATCCTTTTGTGATTCTTAAGTCTAGATCGTTTACCAAACGAGGTGATGGATTATTTAACTGATTATTTAAAGATCCACCAGGCATATCCGTCCAACAAATTGTAGCCTTTAATACGTCACCTGCACTAGCAGAAAAAGTATAAGTATATGTATCTCCATCATCTAGAGTAAGTTCATCAAGAATTGCATCACTTGCATCACTATCGGTAATTACGTTAGCCGCTTCTTCTACATTTAAAAAACCCCATCCAAATATAGGATCTGGCCCAACATTAGCCGTATCATCAGTAGCGGTATGGCAAACTAAACCTTTAGCTGTTGATGCCATCATAAAAGTATTATTCAACTGCTTATAATATTCTTGTAAAAGCACTATAGAACCAGCTGTATTGGGTGACGACATGGATGTTCCTGAAAACGTAGAATAAGAATCAGTAGGAACTGTAGAAAATAAATTAGTACCATCTGATGCAATATCTGGCTTAATCCTATAGTCATCTGTTGGTCCTTGACTACTACTTGAGTTAATACTTAAATTAGAAATCTCGTATGTAAAAGGTGTTAAGGATGGATTAGCATTTGCTATTACTAAATTATTCTTTGCATTCTTATCAGTTGTTAACTTATCCATTCCATCAACCATTCCATCTGGATAGGTGGTTGTTCCAGAATTACCAGCAGACATTACGACAAGATATTGTGGATTATTTTGAATTAAAGCATCTAAACTAGAAGCGTCAGAGTTATAGCATCCCATTATCCAAGAATCAATAGGACCATTACCATCGTTTGCATCAACAGGTACGCCATATGAATGATTTGATAATAATATAGGGTTTGTTGCATTATTAACTGCTTGTACCATTTCTGAAGTATCATTAGACCAATTATATGATTTAACGAATACATTTGGTGCCATGCCTAATGCAGCAGGATTAACTCCTTTTGCAGAAATTGTACCAGTGACATGTGTACCATGATCACTAAAACCAGTATCACCATCAACAGTTACATTATCAACAATACTTACACGAGACTGTGTGTTTGTTGCGTCCATAAATTCAGGGTGAGCACTTTGAGCTGGTCCTCCATCCCAAACACCAACTGTAATGTTTGACCCACTAAAATCAAAGCCTAAAGAACCACCTAATCTAAGCGAAGTTGTTTTTGTACCTCTTGCAGCATCTAAATTATCTGTTGATTTATAAATTGGTTTCCCATTAATAATATCATAAATAGCCATAATACCACCATTATTTAATTTGGTAGCTCTCTTTTTATCAGGATTAGTACTTAAATATTCATTAATCCTTAATTCTCGAAGATTTTCCTGCTCTAAAAGATGTTTTAATAATTCATTATTTTCCTTCGATAAATTATCATCGTACTTATAAGTATCAGTTTGAGCAAAACTAATTTGCATTATAAAACATAACACAGCAAACACAAGTATTTTTTTCATAGTCATAGTTTTAAAAAATAAAAGCCACTTTAAGTAAATACTTAAAGTGGCTAATTAAATATATTATATTAACCTTCTTTAATCAAGAACAAATGTTGTTGAACCAGAAGAAGAAATATTTCCAGGATCTGCCGAAGCACCTACTATTCCACTTGCAATAGTAACTCCATCTAAAGTAATAGTGAAACCACCACCACTGATACCATCACCGTAAGCATCATAAACAATTACACCGTAGTTACCAGCTGGTAAGCAGAATTCAGTAGTCAATGTAGCAAAATCATCATCAGGATTAACAAAAGGTCCTCCTGAAGCAATTAATACTTGACCTGTAGTTAAGTCATATAACTCCCAACTTGTTTCATCTGGCCAATCATCTGTTGTAATATTTAGTGCGATAGAATTATCAGGACAAAATAATACAATATCAAGTTGTAAATCTTCACCTGCTAAGATAGAACCCGTTTGAGGTATTGATAACACTAAACTAGCACCATCTTCTGCATCAGTAATATTTGAAAACGTTACAGAAGTAGTACCTACATTAGAATTAGCAGGAATAGTCACTGTATTACTAGCAAGAACGTAACTATTAGCTGGTAGCGTAGATAATTCCGTATCTACAGCAATATCAATAGTTCTAGCAGAACTTGAAACTCTATTAGAATAAACAGTGATTTCTTGAGTAGACTCATCACCTGCCGCAACTAAAACCTCCTGTCCATTAAGAGAATTTTCAAATGAAAAGAAGTTGTTACTTCCAGCCTCAAATGCTTCCTCTTCACAACTTGTAAAAAACAATGCAAATGAAGATAATATAGTAAGGATAAATATTTTTTTCATGTTATTAAAATTAAATTAATTAAGTGTTTTATTATCTACCATCATTAACAGACGGTTCGATGAAATCATTTGCATCTATCTCAGCTTCCGGTATTTTTAATCTATATTCATTACCATCTGCTGGTACATCGAAAAACACTCTGTGGTTACCATCTCTAGTAATCCCTCTTCTTAAACGTTTAGCATCAAACCATTCAACACCTAATTCAGCATATAATTCTTTACGTCTTTCAACTAAAATCTCTTCAATTAAAGCAGCACCTGAATTACCAGAAGCAACTGCAGAAGGATCTCTATCAGACTGAAGTTCAAACAATTTAGCTTGGGCCAATCCAGTTGAACCAGATCTAGCTAAACCTTCAGCTTCGATTAACATCATTTCAGCAGAACGCATTAAACCAAAATCAGAACTAAATTCAAACATAAATTTATCTGTTGTCCAATAGTTCCAAGCCGTTGATGGCACACCGTAGAATCCTCCAATAAATCTATTTCTAACATCTGTAGCAGTAAATCTGTTTACAAAAGTTTCGTTGAAATATGTTCCTTGGTAAGAAAGAACAGAGTGGTCAGCGTGAGAATGAGGAGCTCCCCAATAAAAGTTAGACTGATCACTAGATTGTTGGTAAGCCCAAATCCACTCAGGATTTGAAGCATCTGAAAAACCAGCTCCATATAAAGCAGGTTGTAATGGGTAACCTACGCTTGCAGCACTTGCCGCTGTTGCAGCCCCTGACCAATTTTCAGTTACTAAATAAACACGCGCTAAAATTCCATTTATCACATTTTTATTTAAATAAGATTTACCTAATCTATCATCAACAGCAATATCACGAGCTGTTACTAAATCATTTATGATAAAATCATATACCTCTTGTACCGTAGACATTGCTTTACCTTCAACAGCAGGTTCCGTATAAATAGGTAATGCTGGTAATGAAGCATCATAAGTATAAGTATGTTGGAATTCCATAACTAACTGAAAGTAATAGAAAGCTCTTAAACCATAACCTTGAGCTAGTAATTCATTTTTATCAGCAGCTGATATTGAACTATCAGATACCCCTTTAATGAAAACGTTAAGGTTATTGATTATATCATAACAATAGTTCCAAGTAAATATAGTTCTTCTATAATTTGGCTCTCTATTCTCATGAGCATAGTCAAATAAAAACCATGTTGGTCCTTGAACCACATCATTTCCTTTTACAGCTCTTGCATAGTATAAAGAGTTCACACCAGCAGAATCATTGTTGGTATACTGAGCTCTAGTTCTTCTTAAAATACCTGACATATGTGTCATTGCATTTTCTTTTGAAGAGAAAACTACACTTTCTGTTACTGCATCTTGCGGTGAAGGCTCCTCTAAGAAGTCTTCGTTACACGCGTAAAACAACGGTAAAATTAATGCAACCGTTAATAATTTTTTTAAATTTCCTTTTTTCATAGTATTAAAATTTTAAAGACAGTCCGAAACTGTACGTTTTATTTAATGAAGATCTACTATCAGTAGTTCCTGCTAAACTTTGTTCAGGATCGATTCCCTCATGGCTTTGAGCAGTAAACAAGTTATCTCCTTGTAAATATAATCTTAGGCTAGAAATACCCATATCTTTCACTAACTGAGGTGAAAAATTATAACCTAGTGTTAAAGATTTTAATCTAGCAAAGTCGTTAGCAAATAAGAATCTTGTAGAAGTAGATGCAAAGTTATTATTACTTTGAATTAAAAGAGGAACATCAGTGATGTCTCCTGGTTGTTGCCATCTATCAGCTAAATCTGCATGACCTTGACCACCAAAGTTATTGAAACCAGACATTAACCCAGCATACTCACTATCGTATACATAAGAACCAATGCTATATACAACTAAAGCTCTAAAGTCCCAGTTCTTATATCTAATATTAGTATTAAAAGCACCTTCTACATCTGGTCTAGATGTTTTATCAGCGTAATATCTTGTAGCTTCGTCATACTGCTTAGTAGTAGTTCTTCCTGTTACTTCACCTGACACAGCGTCAACTTCATCAACATACCACATACCATAACCATCAGCAGGATCAACACCAGCCCATTCACGCATGTAAAAATCATAGATTGAACGACCTTCTTCCCATCTCTTAGTTCCATTTATAAAGAATTCTTCTGGCATTTCAGTAATCACACCATAATCATTATAAAAAGTTGCGTTAGCACCTACAGATAAGTTAAAATCTTCTTTATTAATAATATTCGCATTTAAAGTAACTTCGATACCATTATTCACAACAGAACCTGCATTCGTTGTCACAGAAGTATTACCTGTTGATCCTGGAAGCGGAGTATTATAAAGTAAGTCAATTGACTCTCTATCGAAATAATCAATAGAACCAGTAATTTTATAATCAAATAAAGCAAAATCTAAACCGATGTTTGTACTAGCTGTTTTCTCCCATGTTAAGAAAGGATCAACTGCACCTCCTACAAGAACACCTGGATTATCTAAGTTTGGCCAACCTGCAGTAAATGCAAATACTGATGGAAAATATCCAATTCCTCTATTGTTACCTAGCTCTCCATAAGAACCTCTTAATTTCAAGTTAGAAACTACACTAGAGTTTTCTAAAAACTTCTCATTACTAATGATCCAAGAACCACCTACTGAGAAGAAATCTCCCCATCTTACACTCTCGCTAAATCTTGAAGATCCATCTCTTCTGTAAGATCCTTCTACAAAATACTTATTATCATAATCATATCTCAAACGACCTAATACACCATTAAGCGTTTCTCTACTTAAATTTCCACCTACACCTTCTGGTACAGTACTACCATCTTGCACAGTAACACCTTCTAAGTACCCTGTTGATTGCGCACTTAACTCATCAAATTCTAATTGGTAAGCTTCATATAGTACATCTGCACTTAAAGTATGATCTCCAAATTCTTTAGAGTAGTTTAAAGATTGAATTGCATTTATTGTAGTAGTAAAATCTCTACTTTGAGAAACACGACCGCCTACACCTGCTGCATTACCGAACTCAATACTAGAGTACTGGTAATCATCGAAAATATAATGCTCATAAGATAATTGCGTCTTAAACTTTAAATTTTTTGTTATGTCAATTTCTGCATATCCATTTAAAGTTGTATTGTATCTTCTGTTTTTTACAACATAGTTACTCAATGCACCAAAAGCATTTTCACCAGATAATACTGGTCTACTACCATTTACTGACTGTACATTTTGACCGTAATCAAAAATTAAACCACCATCAGCATCGAAGATAAACCCTCCATCTGTATCTCTTCTGTACACAGGGTAAATAGAAGATACTGAATATGCCCATTGAATAGCACTTTGAAAAGATGATCCCGATTGTGTAGGAACGTTAGAGTTAGATGTAGAGTAAAACATATTACCACCAACCTTTAACCAGTCAGTAATTTGAGAATCTACTCTTAATCTACTTGTTACCCTTTCGTAAGCCGTAGTTTTTACATTACCTTCTTCTTTTAAATAATCAACAGAGAAGAAATACGTTGTTTTATCATCACCACCAGATACATTTAAACCATGGTTAGTTCTGTTACCAGTTGGACGTGTTAAAACGTCTAACCAATCAGTATCCCATAATAAATTAGCTCCAGGAACAATATTACCGTCAGTACCAACTGGGTTAGCAGTATCATAAGGATTATATCCTATAGAAGAAATTAAGTTAGCAGAAGCAAAAGTCGCTGCATCACTAGCAGAAAGACCATTTACATATTGCTCTCTATTACGAGCAGCCTCCCAAGCATATTTCATCCATTCTTCTGAACCTAATACATCTTGAAAATCTACAGCGTTATCAGAAACACCAAAAGAAGTATTTAATTCAATAACTGGTTTAGAATCTTTCTTACCAGATTTTGTTGTAATAACAACAACACCATTAGATCCACGAGAACCATAAAGTGAAGTAGAAGATGCATCCTTTAATACAGTTAAAGATTCAACTTGATCCTGACTAATAGAGTTTAAGTTACCATTAAATGGAGAACCATCAACAATAATTAAAGGATCAGCAGAAGCAATTACAGAACCTACACCTCTAATTCTAATTGTAGGATTCTCACCAGGAACACCTCCTGATGTTAAAACACTTACACCTGTAACATTACCTTGTAATGCAGCAGTTACTGAAGTTGCTTGCGTTTTTGAAATGATTTCGGAATCTACTAGTTCAACTGCACCTACAAGTGACTCTTTTGTTTGAGTACCATAAGCTACAACTATTACCTCATCTAAAGTACTATCAGACTCAAGTGTTACATCATAAGTGCTAGCACCTGCGATTTTCACTTCAGCATCAACCATACCTACATAAGATATTACTAGTACATCACCTTGATTAACCTTAATGGCAAATTTACCATCAAAATCTGTTTGTTGACCTCTAGAGGTCCCTTTTACAATTACACTTGCACCAGGAAGGGGTAAACCATCTGAAGCTGTTGTAACTGTACCTGTGACAGTTTTCTCTTGTGCAAAAGAAAATTGCATCACGAACGCCATAAATAGCGTTAATAACCATGTTAATTTTAATTTCATAAAACAATTATTTGAGTTAGTCTATTTGCAAACATCTTAATTTAATATTAAATAAACAAGTGTTTTTGCCAAAAAAATGTTAATGCTTTTGAAGATTCTTAATTCGAATTTTCATTTGATTTTTTCAACGTTTTCAGCGTTAACTCACTACTTAGATGTGAAAAGTGTAAAAGGGTTGCGTTAAAATTTTAACTTTGTTCAAAATTTTAACATTTTGAGTCTAAAAACACGATACTCTTCCTTTGATTTTGAATGCGGAACTGATGAAGCAGGACGCGGTTGCCTCGCAGGACCAGTTACTGCCGCTGCAGTTATTCTACCAGATTTATTTAAAAACAAAATATTAAATGACTCAAAACAACTCTCAGAAAAGAAAAGACAACTATTAAAACCTATTATTGAAACGGAAAGTGTTTGCTTCGCTGTTAAGCATATCTTTGAAGATGAAATTGACACAATTAATATATTAAATGCTTCTATAAAGGCGATGCATGAGTCTATTGACCAGTTAACTATTCAACCAGATTATATAATTGTAGATGGAAACAAGTTTAAACCTTATAAATCTGTTCCTTATGAAACTATAGTTAAAGGCGATAGCAAATACTTGAGTATTGCTGCTGCTTCTGTATTGGCCAAAACTTACCGAGATGAGTTTATGGAAAAAATTCACAATGAATTCCCAATGTACAATTGGAAACAAAATAAAGGCTATCCTACTAAAGCGCATAGAGCTGCCATAAAAAAGTATGGCGTTACAAAATATCATAGAAAATCATTTAGATTATTGCCTGAGCAGTACCAATTGGATTTATAACTTTTTATATTTGTATTCTAATTTTATCTTTAATTTATGAAGCAATTTGGTTTTTTAGTTCTTTTATCATTATTCTTTTTAGGTTGTCAAAATGACTATAATAAAACCAAACTGCCCTATCAATTTATTCCGAGCAATACGCAATCAGTACTATTAATTAATGAATTAAGTGACTTTAGCAATAGTTTAAGCAATAATGAAATACTTTCTAGTATTTACAAAAGCAAGCTAAATTCTATTTCTGAAATATTTAGAAACCTGAATACAACAGATCAAGTTATTCTAGCTTTTCCTGATTCGATCAATTCTAACTACATCGTTCTAACAAAAAACGATAGCACCTTATTTGTTACTGATAGTATTAAAAATCATGTGTCAGAATCACTTGCAGATTCCAAGATTAAAAAAACAACAATTGAATCTTCAATATTTTATCATAAAATAATAGGAAACACATTTGCAGGTTCCAATAATCTAGATCTATTAAAATCTTTAAATTCTGAAAATGAAAATTTACAGATGTCTAAGATGATAGAAACAGCCGATACCAAATCAATTGCTTCAGTTGTCTACAAATCTAAAACAGACGATTACTCAAAACTTATGTTTAGTGATTTTCTGAATGACAACAATTCTAAACTAGCTTTATTAGATTTTAACTTCACAAACAAAAAACTCAATTATAACGGATTATTAAAATCTAAAGATTCTAGCATTAACTATCTAAATAGCTTCAAATCCACTGTTCCTCAAAAAACAAATACCATTTTTATAGCACCAGAAAGCACAAGTTCGTTAACCAGTATTTCTTTTGATGATTTCACAAAGTTTAAGCAAAATCTAGACGCTATAAAAAACAGTATTGATGAAGATATACCAACATATCTAAACTTCACAAACGAAATTGCACTTGTAGATAATGCCCTAATACTACACACTCTTGACCCTAATTTAATTATAGAATCTATTGAAGAAAAATCATTTAATAAAACTTTTAGAGATATTGATATTTACTCACTTGAAAATACGGACGTATTTAATTCTATCCTAGAGCCATTCATCTCATTTAACGAGGCTAATTTTTTTACGGTTTACGACAACTTCGTGATATTTACATCTTCAATAGAAAGTTTAGAATCTATTTTAACAAATGCATTAAACGAAAACACATTATCTACTCTAGACAGTTTTATTTCAATAAACGAAAATCTTAGTGACGAATCCTCGGTCTTTATTTTTAAAAATTCTAAAGCGCTTTCTCAAATAATGGGAAATACTTTAAAAGGTTATAATGCAAATGCCGTACAATTTGTACAAGAAGATGACTACACACATATCAATGGAATTATTCAAAAATATAAAAAACGAGCGGCTTCGAATTCTGTGAGCGAAACATTTACGACAGCCCTTGAAGCCGAAATTTTAAATGCACCACAAACTGTTAAGAACCATATAACCAAAGCACATGATATTGCTGTCCAGGATATTAATAATACTCTTTATCTAATTTCTAGCTCAGGTAACATCCTTTGGAAAAAACAATTACAAGGAAAAATTCTTGGACAAATTGAACAAATAGACATCTACAAAAACGGAAGATTACAACTTGTATTTGCAACAGAAAATAAAGTTTATGTTTTAGATAGAAATGGGAACGACGTATCGCTTTTCCCAATGAAATTTAATGATAAAATCACACAACCACTCTCAATTTTTGATTACGATAAACAAAAAAATTATAGACTTCTCGTTACACAAGGTAAAAACTTGTTAATGTACGATTCTAAAGGGAAACAAGTAAAAGGTTTTGATTATAAAGCCAATGGTTCTAACATAAATACGCAACCAAAACATTTTAGAATTGGGACAAAAGATTATATCGTTTTTGGAGCTGGAGAATCTTTACAAATTTTAAACCGACAAGGTAGTAAAAGGATTAATGTAAAAGATAAAATTAGATTTGCTGAAAATGATATCTTCTTATATCAAAACAAGTTTACTACAACCAACACCTTAGGTCAACTTGTACAAATAGATACACGTGGAAAAGTAGCCTCAAAAAATTTAAACCTAACTGATAAACACAAACTTTACACAACTAGTAAAACTTTAGTGACTTTAAGTGAAAATCAATTAAAAATTAAATCGAGAAAGATAGATTTAGATTTTGGCGAATATACAGCCCCAGAAATCTTTTACTTAAATGACAAAATCTACATCACCATAACAGATTTACAATCTAAGAAAGTCTACCTATTTGATAGTCAAGCAAAATCAATTCCTAATTTTCCTGTTTTTGGTACTGCTCCTGCAAAACTTCAGAAACTCGATAATGAAAACGGTTTAGAACTTATTACGCAAAGCGACGATAAAACAATTGTTGTGTATAAGCTGCACTAAAAACATGTTTCATTATAATATTTATTTTTTAATACCAATACTTATTGCTAATTTTAGATTCCAAACAATCAGCTAGTTAGAATGAGAAAATCTTTTATACTCAAACAAATTACACTTACTTCAATTATAATATGTTTTGTAGCTCCCAACTTAGAAGCTCAAACAAAAAAACTTAAACGTCCAAAAAGTAAAGTTGGCATTAATAGTGTAGACCGTTTCGTTAAAGAATCCTTTGACCTATATGATAAGGTTTACAAATATGATGCCTATGCAGCCACAGGTACACCACTAGAGGACGAAGATTTAGATGTCTTAGAGGATGCTATAGAAGAAATAACAGTTTTAAGCGAAAGTGCACCAGATATTTTAAGTGATTTAGATGGCAAAGGCGCTGTTAAACAAGCCAAAGCGACTCTTCAAATTAATCGTGCTAAGAAAGCGCTTAAATACAGCATTAAAACGGCTAAAGAATTGCTCCTTGGTCAACGACAATCACAAGAAGAAGAAGAAGAAGAAGAAGAAGAAACGGCACCTCAAACAGATTCTAACAAAGAACCTAAGCAACAACCTCAAGAAACCCAAGAGAACGAAGAAATTGAAAACCTTAACGTATCAGATCAATTAGAAATTTATAGTAAATATGATTTTGTTCCTGGAGACCAAGTACTATTCTTTGATGATTTCTCACAAGATTTTGTAGGCGATTTCCCTTCTAAGTGGAACACTAATGGCTCAGGCGAGGTCATAAGGACCAATAAAGCCAAAGGAAATTGGTTTGAAATGATACATGGCAACAGCATATTTTACATTCCAGATGTCAACCAACTACCAGAAGATTATACAATTGAATTTGATGTACTCACTTCAGGATTATCAAAACACACCTCAATGTTCGCTGCTTTAACAGTAGTAATTAGTGATTCGGATAATTTTGTAAACGGCAAGGAGCATTACGCCAAAATTTCTATCCCTATTGTTCAAAATTCTAATGGTAAAATTAACTGTCATAACTATTTCAATAGATCAGGTGGAGACATTAATAGCTATATAAAAGCAGACATTTCTAAAGAGGTTTTAAACCAACCACACATTGCAATATCTGTAACAAAAAAACGATTAAGACTTTGGGTAAACGAGACTAAACATGTAGATATCCCAAGATTTATAGAAGAACTCAATGTATTAAATTATTTAAAATTTAGCGTTAGTTCTCTTAAAGATGTAGAACACGTTTTTATTAAAAACTTAAAAGTTGCTGAAGGCGGAGTAGATTTAAGACGAAAACTATTATCAGAAGGTAAAATTTCTACCAATGGTATTTTATTCGATTCTGGCTCATCTAACATTCAACCGCAATCTTTAGGAATTGTTAGACAGATTTCGCAAGTTTTAATGCAAGATGAAACCATAAAACTCAAAATCATTGGCCATACAGATGCAGATGGGCCAGACGACACCAATTTAAAGCTATCAAAAGATAGAGCTCATGCTGTTAAAGACGCTTTAGTTAGCATTTATAAAATATCTAGTGAGCGATTAACAACAGATGGCAAAGGCGAAACACAACCCGTTGACGACAATAATACTGCAGATGGTAAAGCACAAAATAGACGTGTAGAGTTTATTAAAATATAAAGCCAGTGAATGAGAATACAGCGCAAATTAATTAGTACGTTTTCTTATTTTTAACATCTCCATTTTGTAACATTGTAAACTCTAATTAAGTCTAAGATTTTACAAATGATAAAAAGACAAAAAGCTTCACTTAAAAGTTGCATTATCCACAAAGTTGGAAACAAGTTTAATGGCACTAAAAATGCATTTTCAGATGCTATCGTTCATTTTGATGAAGCCACTTACAATCTAATGCTGCCATATCTTCTTAAACCATTTGTTAGTGTTGCTGAGAATTATCGTTTTCATCATCACAGCGACGTCGGACTCAATGAAATTAACACTTATAGCGATCAGCTCTTTAAAGACGATGCTGATTTTGTAGATATCTCTAAACACATCGTCACACACCTATTTGAACAAAGTAATTCTGCACAAATTAAAACAGGCGATGTCCTTATTTGTCATTTTGAAAATGTACAATACGAAGACTATTTTACAGATGCCATAGGCATTTTTAAAATTGAAAATAAAACAGAATTCTTTCAGACGTATTTAGAAGATAACAATTATGACATATTAGTTCAAAAAGGGATTCAAGCAAAGAAAGTAGACAAAGGTTGTTTAATACTCAATACCTCTGATATGGAAGGTAAAATTGTGTTTAGTGTAGATAATAATACTTACGACACCCAATACTGGATCAAAAGTTTCCTAAACATTAGATATCCTGATGATAGCAACCAACACACCAAGAATTGTATTGAGCTTTGTAGAGAGTTTTCAAAAGAAGTTTTACAACCCAATTATGGTGGGCAAGAACAAAGTAATTTCTTGGCAAAAACAGTAGATTTTTTCAAAGAAAATGAAATTGTAAATATTGATACTTTTAAAGAAGAGGTCTTTGAAGAGGAAGATAAAATTCAGTTATTTGAAGACTATAAAAAAACCTATGAAAGCGACAATAAAGTCCTCATTAGAAACCAGTTTGACGTTTCTGAAATTGCATTAAAAAAGCAAAAACAAAAGATAAAAACCGAAATAAAACTAGACACCAACATTCAAATAAAACTGGATGTTGATGCTCCTGATGCTTCGGCAGAATATCTAGAACGCGGTTATGACGAAGAGAAGAAAATGCACTACTACAAAGTGTTTTTTAACGATGAAACGTAATTCACTAAACAAAATCAGCTTCAAAAAGCGCTTCAAAGTGCTTCAAAATTTTTGCTTTAACTTCAGCTTCATCAACAATATCAATACCTAATTCATTATTTAAAGTTGTTACTGCTTTTCCTCGAATACCACATGGAATAATATTATCAAAATAACCTAAATCTGCATTCACGTTAAGCGCAAATCCATGCATCGTTACCCAACGACTTGCTCTAACACCCAATGCGCAAATTTTACGAGCAAATGGCGTACCAACATCTAGCCAAACACCAGTTTCTCCGGGACTACGCTCAGTTTTTAAACCATATTCTGCCAAAGTAAGAATTATAACTTCCTCTAAAAAGCGTAAGTACTTATGAATATCGGTAAAAAAATTATCGAGATCTAAAATAGGATAACCCACAATTTGTCCAGGACCATGATATGTAATATCTCCTCCTCTATTAATCTTGTAAAAAGTAGCTTCCTTTTCTTTAAGTTGAGCTTCAGAAAGCAACAAATTAGACAAGTCACCACTCTTACCTAAAGTGTAAACATGCGGATGCTCTACAAACAGAAAATGATTATCAGTAACTAAGCCTGCATCTTCCCTTCTATTTTTAATTTTAGTATCTAAAATGGCTTTAAAAAGCGTCTCTTGGTAATCCCAAGTTTCCTTAAAATCTTTAGTTCCAAGATCTTTAAGTTGTATGTTTTTATTCAAATCTTAATCCTCTAAAACAACATCTAAATTCATTACAGTTTCATCTTTATTAATTTCGCTCCAAGCGACCTTATAATGTACTGTTTTTCCGTCCTTAGATATTGTTGCATTTGTGTTTGAAACTGATTTCACTTTTCTTGGAAATGTGTAGGTTATGGTATAAAATGAAGCAGAAAAAATCTCCTCAAATTGCATCTCTAACTGCTTACCAAAATCATCCTCTTCTGCTTCAGAATCCATGTCTTGAGTTTCCTCTGTTACTTCGTCTTTTTTAATTAATGAAGCAGGTTGTACTCTACTAAACGTATTATTTACAAATGAATAATTAACTTCTTTAGTTTTTGTTAATTCCTCCATTTGATCCTCTGGTGCAGCACCTTCTTCATTACTAATACTCTTCACTATTCCCATAGCCTCATCCATTTGATCATTAATGGTTTTTAACTCATTTACAGTTTCAAACGGCTTAATCATAGTAAACTCAAACACCTCGTTTGCTTCGTCCATGTTTACATGAACAATCATTCCTTTCAACTTTTCTAAATTAGCCTTTTGCTCACTAGACAACGAGGCAATACTGTCTTTATGAGTTTTAAATAAATCATTAAAAACAATAGTTGTGTCCATTTTTTTCATCTCAGCTTCTGGTTTAGTTGGCCCTTGAGATCCTGCAATTTGCATCATAGGAGACAGATCGAAAGACGATTTATAATCGCCACCCATATTATCATTGAATATAATAGATTCTGTAACATTACAGCTCGTTAAAAAAGCCACAACTGATAGTAATAAGAATACTTTTTTCATTTTCAGGAAAATTTAAATTAGTAGACAACAAAGGTAACTAAAATGTGTATTTCTTATCGTTTAGGATTATTCAAAATAATTAAGGCTGCTATGACGCCAGGAACCCAACCGCAAATCCATAGTAAAAAGGTAATAAAGATGGAGCCACAACCTTTGTCAAAAACTGCCAAGGGAGGAAAAATAATAGATAAAATAACGCGCCAGATACTCATAATTTGTTTTTTGATTTGATGTACACATAGGACGTTAATTCTATTAAATTGTTACATTTTTTATGAATTCATCATATTGAAATCACATTAAAATTATGTAGTTTCGTTCTATGCGAATAAAAATTCTTTTCGTTTTTATAGTTATTTCTTCTGTTTGCAAAGCGCAATATTCATTTTCTGGCTATACAAACCCTGAAGAATGGGACACATCTGTATACTTATCCATTGTAGATGATTATAGAAAGATGGCTGGTGTTTATTCCGAACAAATCATCGCGAAAACGACTGCAGATTCTACTGGACATTTTGAGTTTAAAGGCAATATTTTAGATTTTGATAATAGAATTTATCGCATACACGTAGATCGTTGCTCTGATGATAAGCAAGGTGTCAATCATTTTAATGGTCATTGTAGTGATAGTGAGGCATTGCTATTTATTGCAAAAAATACCGATACACTAAAACTTCCTTTTTCATTTGGAAAGCAAATATTTTGTGAGGTAGAATCTAACAACCCTAAAGCCAATGCATTTTTAAAAATTGATTCCTTAAAAAACGATATGCGTTTTGCATATGGCGAATTTAGAAGTGAAGCCAACCGAAGATTAAATAATAAAAAGTGGTTTAAAACACTTCAATCCTATGGCGAAACTTTAAACGAACCTTTAGCCGAATTGTATATATTCACGTATTTATCGGAAAGAAGCAGTGACTTACACAGTTATTATATTGAAGATTTAAAAAATAATAACTACTACGACAATCTTAAGGCAAGGTTAGAACAATCTTACCCAAATACATTATACACCAAGCAATATAAAAACGAATTGGAAGCTGATCGATATATGCTTGAAAATTCGTCTGGGAAAACCAATTCTAACTTAAATGTACTGTTATATTCCTTTTTAGCGCTTTCTTTAATATTAAATGGATTTTTCTTATTCCGATACTGGAAACAAAATAAATCTAAAATTGAAGATTTAAAAGCTAAATTATCTAAACAAGAGCAAGTGGTTTTAGAACATTTACTCATGGATAAAACAAATAAAGACATTGCAGAATCACTTTTTCTGAGTGTTAGCACTGTAAAAACTCACACCAATAATATCTACAGAAAGTTGAATGTGCAATCTAGAGATGACGCAAAGTCGTTGTTTACCAAGTAATTACAAAATTACAACCAAGTACTAGTACCGATTTCCAACCTAGTTTTATCAAAAAACACATCTAAATCCTTGATGTTTGCTTTCATAGAAATCATAAAAATATTTTATCATGAAACAAACATTAAACATGGCATTCCTTTTAGTTTTTACTTTAAGCTTTTTTAGCGTAGCACCCACCGAATTTCATAAATATGACACTAAAGTCGCTATTATGAAATTTGAAACAGAGGTTATTAACTACGGAACGATTATTCAAAATTCCGAAGGCAAACGCCTATTCACTTTTACAAATACTGGTGATGCTCCTTTATTTATTACCAAAGTAAAAACAAGCTGTGGTTGCACAGTACCTAATTATTCTAAAGCTCCAATTCAACCAGGAGATCAAGGCGAATTAGAAATTAAGTACGATACCAAAAGATTAGGTGCTTTTACAAAAACAATAACTGTAACATCTAATGCTGAAGGTGGCAACAAAATATTAAAGATAAAAGGGAACATTGTAGCCGCCAAATAAGCGCTGTCTACATTAAAATCTAGCATTTCATTTTATTCTAAGCTCGTTTCAGCATCTTATAAATTGATGTTAATTTACTTTTAGATCACGAAACGAGTTCAGAATAATCTACTTTTTTAAAACAGCATTTAAGCAAATCATCATCATCATCATCATCATCATCATCATCATGAAAACGAACATCATCACAATCATAATCATAGCATTATTTACATTTCAGATAAATGCACAACTCAATACAGAAATCATTGAAGAAGGCGAAACTCCTTTTTTATTAGGAAAAATCAATAAGAAAGGTTTGGAAGGCGAAAATTATAAGTCTTGGTTTACTTCAAACTACAATAACTACGAACCAAATTCAGAAATAATAGACAAAATTTCTTCAAAATTAAAAACCTACAACATTCAACTTTTTATGGGAACATGGTGTGGCGACAGCAAACAAGAAGTTCCTAAATTATATAGGGTTTTAGAAGCATGTAATTTCCCTATGGAACAATTAACCGTTATCGCTGTTAGCAGAAAGCCAGATATGTACAAACAAAGTCCACAGCACGAAGAAGCAGGCTTAAATATTCACAGAGTACCAACGATAATTTTTTACAAGAATAATATAGAAGTCAATAGAATTGTAGAACACCCAATTGACTCATTTGAAGAAGATATAAAAAACATTATCACGGAAAATAATTATATATCTAATTATCAAATTGTCGCTTCTGTTGATGCCATTTTAGAACAGAAAGGTCAAAAAGGGCTCAATAGAAAACAGAAAAAATTATTAAAAACATATAAAGGCAAGGTCAGTAGCATGTATGAGCTTAATACTTATGGCAGAATATTATACAGTACCAACCGAATTGAAGACGCAATAACTGTTTTCACTTTAAACACCAAACTGTTTCCCGAAGAACCTAGAACACATATGACTTTAGCAAATTCACTAAGCATTAATGGTAACAAAGAAAGGGCAATAGACGTGCTAAATAATGCAATAAAATTACTTCCCAACAACGCTGATTTAAAAGAAAACCTTAAGGTTATAAAATCTAACTAAAAAGGTGCTCTTTAATTTTTGTAAAAATTGTAATTTTGCATCTGCTTACTTCAAAACGAGTAAGCCATTAAAAATTAACAAGAATGCAACTTTCAGAACAAGAATTGGTAAGACGCCAAAAGTTAGACAAGCTAAGAGCTTTAGGGATTAACCCTTATCCAGCGGATTTATTTCCGGTAAATCATACTTCTAAACAGATAAAATCTGACTTTGAGGAAGGTAAACAGGTTATCATTGCTGGTCGTTTAATGGCTATTAACATTCAAGGAAAAGCGTCTTTTGCGCAATTACAAGATAGTGAAGGTCGTATTCAAGTTTATTTTAATAGAGATGAAATTTGCGAAGGCGAAGACAAGTCTTTGTATAATGATGTGTTTAAGAAACTATTAGACTTAGGCGATTTTGTAGGTGTTGAAGGTACACTCTTTACAACGCAAGTTGGCGAAAAAACAGTGATGGTTAAAGATTTTAAACTGCTTAGTAAAGCACTAAAACCTTTACCAATTCCTAAGCAAAAAGATGGTGTTACTTATGATGCCTTTACAGATCCTGAATTACGTTATAGACAACGCTACGCAGATTTAGTTGTAAATCCGCATGTAAAAGAAGTATTTGTAAAGCGTACAAAATTGTTTAATGCCATGCGTCAGTTTTTTAATGATGCTGGTTATTTTGAAGTAGAAACTCCGGTTTTACAACCTATTCCAGGAGGCGCAGCAGCACGTCCGTTTATAACACATCACAACAGTTTAGACATTCCATTATACATGAGAATTGCTAACGAGCTATACCTAAAACGGTTAATCGTTGGTGGTTTTGATGGTGTTTATGAGTTTTCTAAAAACTTCAGAAATGAAGGTATGGACAGAACGCATAATCCAGAATTTACAGCCATGGAAATCTATGTATCTTACAAAGATTACAATTGGATGATGGATTTCTGTGAGCAACTTTTAGAACATTGTGCACTTGCAGTAAACGGAACTTCTGAAGCTACCTTTGGAGAACATAAAATAAACTTTAAAGCGCCTTATAAGCGTATAACCATGCGCGATTCTATATTAGAATTCACCGGTTTTGATATATACAATAAGTCTGAAGACGAAATAAGAGCAGCTGCAAAAGCCATGCATATTGAAGTTGATGAGACTATGGGTAAAGGGAAATTAATTGATGAAATTTTTGGTGAAAAATGTGAAGGCAACTACATACAACCTACCTTCATTACAGATTACCCTAAAGAAATGAGTCCTTTATGTAAAGAGCATAGAGAAAACCCAGAATTAACTGAGCGTTTTGAGCTCATGGTTTGTGGTAAAGAAATTGCAAATGCTTACTCTGAGCTTAACGACCCAATTGATCAGCGCGAACGTTTTGAGCATCAATTAAAACTCGCTCAAAAAGGTGATGACGAAGCTACCGAATTTATAGATCATGATTTTTTACGTGCACTAGAATACGGAATGCCTCCAACATCTGGAATGGGAATTGGTATGGACCGTTTAATTATGTTCTTAACCAATAACCAAAGTATACAAGAAGTGTTATTCTTTCCACAGATGCGACCAGAAAAGAAAAAGGTAGACTTAAGTGATAATGAAAAAGCGATTCTTGAAGTTTTAAAAGCTGAAAAACGAATGGATTTAGTAGCCTTAAAATCGCAGTCTGGTTTAAGCAATAAAGGTTGGGATAAAGGCATTAAAGGCTTAGGAAAACATGGTTTAACTAAAGTTGAAAAAACCGATGATGGCTTATTTGTAGAATTGGTATAATCTGCATTACATATTAATTTTAAAAAAGAAGAACCATTGTTATATGGTTCTTCTTTTTTATTAAGATTTCAAACTATCTCCAAGGTTTTTATAATTATTTCTTTTTTGTACATTAGCAACAAACCTAAATCTATGTCTTATCAATTTAAAACCCTATTTGGGCTTCTTGCTATTCTATTGAGTTTCGTTTCCTGTGAAAAAGATGATTCTATAACACCTGTAGAATCTCCTATTGTTGTAGCTCAGTTTCAAACTAACCTATCTGATCTTAACTTATTTCTTGGTAATTTAGACGAATTAAATATTACTGACAAGGCTTTTGAATACAACCTAAACACCACTTTATTTACAGACTATGCACACAAACAAAGACTTATAGCCTTACCAGAAGGGACAAGCATGGCTTTTGATGGTGACGGGTTACCAATATTCCCAGATAACACAGTAATAGCAAAAACGTTTTATTACAACGCTGATGAACGCGATTTGTCTTTAGGCAGAACAATAATTGAAACACGTATTTTAATTAAACTTAACGGCAATTGGGAAACTGGAAATTATAAATGGAATACTGAGCAAACTGATGCCATTTTAGACAACACAGGAGGTGAATTGCCTGTTACTTGGATTGATTTGGATGGTACTAGTAATACTTCAAATTATAAAATACCTGCAGATACAGACTGCTTTACATGCCACTCTAATAGCGAGAACATTTTACCTATTGGTCCTAAACTAAGATCAATGAACTTTGATATTAATGGTGTAAATCAGTTAGAAGAATTTATAACAAATCAACAATTAATAGGTGTAGCAAGTAGTTCTGCTGTTAGAAGCTTACCAAACTGGGAAGACACCTCGCTTCCATTAGATATAAGAGCAAGAGCTTATATTGATATTAACTGTGCGCATTGCCATATTCCTGGAGGCAGTTGCGAGGATCAATCTACACTAAATTTAGCTTTTGAAGTTCCTTTAGAAGACACTAACATGATAGATCAGAGTGTACTTATGGATTACAGAGTCTCTTTTTACTTAGACGGTATTAGCATGCCATACATTGGGACAACAATGAGACATACTGAAGGTTTAGATCTTATTCAACAATACATGAATACCCTTTGAAAATCACGTTAAAAATATACTAAAATCAAGGAAAAAATTAAAAGATTCTCAGCTAAAACCTTATTTTCATCAAAAATTTCTAAAAACCAACTTATTTTGAAACATTTATCCCTCAAACTACTTTTAGTAGTTTCAGCTTTTCTTGCATTTTCTTGCTCTACAGCTAAGAAAGCCGGAAAATCAAAAAGTGCCACTGCAATGGCAAAGCCACCAGCGAAAAAACCTGGTAAAAACGATCCAAAACCTTATAACAAAGTCATTACTAAAGATGCCAAAAGTGATGCAGGTTTATTTACAGTACATACTGTAGATGATAAGTATTATTACGAGATACCAGATTCTCTTTTTAACAGAGAAATGTTAATGGTTACTCGTATTTCTAAAACTGCAGCTGGATTAGGTTTTGGTGGTGGTAAACAAAACGAGCAGGTACTACGTTGGGAGAAAAAAGGCAAAAAAGTGATATTAAGAGTTGTGTCTTATAATGTTGTTGCTGCAGATTCACTTCCGGTTAATGAAGCTGTAAAAAATTCAAACTTCGAACCTGTACTTTACACATTTCCTATTAAAGCATTCAGTAAAGATTCTACAAGTACTGTAATTGATGCTTCGCCTTTATTTCAAAAAGATGTGAAGTCATTGGGTTTACCACAATACAGAAGAAGACCTTACAAGGTAACACGCTTAGAAAGTGATAAATCTTTTATTGAAAACATAAAAAGTTACCCAACAAATATTGAAGCACGTCACGTAAAAACATATGCAGCAGGCGCACCACCTTCTAATTGGAGTACTGGTAGTATTTCTATTGAAATCAATAACTCAATGATTTTATTACCAGAGAATCTTATGAAACGTCGCTATTTTGACGAACGTGTTGGATGGTTTGCTAGAAGCCAAACAGATTACGGACAAGAAGATCAGAAGAGTAAATCATTAACATTTTTAGACCGCTGGAGACTAGAAGTTAAAGATGAAGACATTGAGAAATTTAAACGTGGAGAATTAGTTGTACCGAAAAAGCAAATTATCTATTACATTGATAGAGCTACACCTGTAAAATGGAGAAAGTACATAAAGCAAGGAATTGAAGATTGGCAAGTCGCTTTTGAAGCAGCTGGGTTTAAAGATGCAATTATTGCAAAAGATGCACCAACTGTAGAGGAAGATCCAGAATGGAGTCCTGAAGATGCACGTTACTCTGTGGTACGTTATTTAGCATCTCCTATTCCTAATGCAAATGGTCCTCACGTAAGTGACCCAAGAACTGGAGAAATTTTAGAAAGTGATATCAACTGGTACCATAACGTAATGTCGTTATTACGTGGTTGGTTCTTTGTACAAACTGCAGCGATAAATCCAGATGCACAGAGCCCTCAGTTTAAAGATGAAGTTATGGGACGTTTAATTCGTTTTGTATCTTCTCACGAAGTTGGTCACACATTAGGTTTACCTCATAATATGGGATCTAGTGTTGCCTATCCTGTTGAGAAACTACGTGACGCAGAATTCACTAAAAAATATGGCACAGCACCATCTATTATGGATTACGCGCGTTTCAATTATATAGCGCAACCAGGTGATGAAGGTGTTGCTTTAATGCCAGATATTGGAGTGTATGACAAATATTCTATTGCTTGGGGTTACAAACCTATTTTAGATAAGTCTGCGGAAGATGAAAAGCCAATTTTGAATCAGTGGATTATGGAACATGCTGGTGACCCAATGTACCGTTTTGGACACCAACAAGCTGGTGATGTAGTTGATCCAAGTTCACAAACCGAAGATTTAGGTGATAATGCTATGTTAGCAAGTGAATACGGAATTAAAAACCTTAAGCGTATTGTGCCAAACCTAATAGAATGGACAACTGAAGCAGGAGAAGGTTATGATGACTTAGATGAAATGTATGGTCATGTAATATCTCAGTTCAATCGTTATATGGGACATGTTTCTAATAACATTGGTGGTGTTTATGAACATTATAAGGCTTCAGACCAAGAAGGTGCTGTTTACAGTGCCGTACCAAAAGCTCACCAAAAGGAAGCTATGAAGTTTGTACAAGAGAATTTATTTGATACACCTGATTGGTTAATTGACAAATCTATTTTTGATAGAATTGAATTTACAGGTTCTGTAGAACGCGTTAGAGCATTACAATCTAGAACGCTTAATAACATTATGAGTTTAGGTAAAATGCAACGTTTAACGGAAGCACACACCTACGATAGTAAAGCTTATTCTTTACCAGACATGATGAAAGACCTTCGTTTAGGCGTTTGGAGTGAACTACGTAGCGGTAAGAAAATTGACACTTACAGACGTAACTTACAGCGTGCTCATATTGATAGATTAGGTTATTTAATGACTGCAGAGAACCAAAGCGGAAGATCTCGTAGTCCTTATGTAAAAGCTACTGCTGTTAACACAAGCCAATCAGATATTAGAGCTGTCGTTAGAGCTGAATTAAAATCTTTAAGAAGTTCATTAAGATCTGCTAGAGGTGGCGATTCTATGAGTAGAATTCATATAGCTGATGCTATAGAGCGTATTAATCTTATTTTAGATCCTAAATAAGATTAAACTTTATATAACAACTAAAAGGCTTCAAGATAACTTGAAGCCTTTTTTTATTCTTAAGTTTTTATTAATTTAAAAATTTCAAAAATACGTCTGCAAATGGATCTTGATTAACTACCGTGTAGTAAAACAATGCACCAAGCCAACCATGAAATAATCCTAACGCATATAAATTCTTAACTTTTAAATAAACATAACCATAAAAAATAGCCAATATAAAAGTACCAATCATTAACCAAACAGATGGATAATGAACGACAGAGAACAAAATTGCTGTAATAAAAATAATCGTAGCTTTTTTAATTCTTAACTTCTTTAAGCTATTTAGATTACCTGCAACAATTCCTATAGTTAAAAATTGTTGTACACTTCCCCATATTGGATATGTAAATAGAAGTGGTAAAATATGCCATGTTAAATTTATAGTACCTTGAATATATCCTATGATAAAAAAAGTTAAAACAGATACTACAGCAAAAGGTAACATAAGTTTAATTGCAGGTTTAAAATTATCAGTTCTAAATCCCCAATCTTTAAGAACCATCTTATCTTTTCTGTAGCGATAAATCACGTATATAGACCATGATATAATGGTTACAATAACATAAGTCAACCTGAAATTAAGGAAGTCTACACATATAAATTTGCAAATGGCTGTAATGAAAACTGCAATAATTTCACAAATCCTAATTCTGTCTGTTGTTGGTCTCGTGAGTTTTATATTATAAAACTCTACTAAAAAATTTGTAAGTCTTTGTTTCATGATAATATAAATTTAAAACCTCGCAATATGAATTATTACGAGGTTTTGGGTTACTAACTAACCTATCATCAAAACTAATCTTCGTTTTCTTTAGTTTCTAATTCAGTATTTATATAAGCTACATCACGTGTGTTTTTTTGAACAGCAATTGCCGCAAACAAACTTAATGTAAATGACATTGCATAAAACCCTTTTTCACTTAGCTCTAAAGTGGCATTCCAAAGCCCAATGGCTAATAATACAATTGACGCTATAGATGTAAACCAACTGATTCCAAAATACATCTCTGTGACCTGTATGCCTTCTAATTTATCTCGTACTGCTTTTTGAACTGAAATAACTGAAAATAAGCCAAATAATAAAATGGTAAAATAATAGCCCTTTTCATTGAGTTCCATGTTTGCATTCCAAAGACCAACGCAATATGCAACCATACCAATAAGTACCGCAGACCAAGATGCACCAATAAATGCAGGTGTTGGCTTGTGATTATATACCTTTTTTAAGTTTTTCTTTGCTTTTACTTTTTCTTCGTCTTTTAATGAGACTGTTGTTTGATAATTCATAATGTTTTGTTTTAATGATTATATCGCAAATCTCGAACTAATTAAAAGATACAGAAAACCAAAATAAAACATAACCTGACGATATATTTTAATATATTTATTAAAAATTACATATTTTAAAAGAATTTTAGTATATATTAATGACGATTAAATGATAGAATTAAAATCTATAATTGATACCTTTTCTTATGAAGATCAACAAAAATTTGTTAATTATCTTCAACAAAAGAACAAACGAAAAGACACCAAAAACATTCAATTATTTAAACTCTTATCAAATATTGATTCCGACTCAAAAACAATTTGCCAACAGATATATAAGGTAGATCACAGCAATGCATACCATGCTTTGCGTAAACGTTTATTTCAATCGTTGATAGATTTTACTGCGAATAAAAACCTAGAAGATGAGAACTCTATAGATATGCAGATTGTAAAATATATCTTAGCCGCCAGAACGTTTCTCCTTCAAAACAACTTCAATATTGCTTATAAAATTTTAAACAAAGCAGAACGATTGGCAGATGAGCATTTACTATTCCCAATGCTTAACGAAATCTATCATACACAAATACAGTACGCACCAAGTTTCACTAAAATAGATTTAGACGCTATAATTCTTAAACAAAAAGAAAATCAAAAAAAGCATCAATTAGAAGACCAGCTTAACATTGTTTACGCTAAACTAAAATCAGTTTTAAACAACATAGCACATCAAGGAAATGTTATAAACTTTGAATTAGAACTCGAAACCATCCTTAAAGAACACAGCATTAAAATTGATACTTCACTTTCATTTAAATCCTTATATCAAATTTTAGCTATAGCTCATATATCTGCATTAGTCACAACAAAATATTATTCTATTGAAAATTTTGTTCTAAAAAGTTACAGCTTGTTAAAGCAAAAAAAAGAAACCGATAAACAACTTTTCTATCAAATACATACAGTTTACATCATCGCGAACACCTTGTTTAGAAATAAAAGGTTTGAATCTTCATTATTATATATAAAGGAGATGGAACAGCTTATGCTACTAAAAAAGCGCACGTATTTCAAATCTTTTATTTTAAAGAAAACATTGGTAGAAGCCCTTAACCTCAATTACAACAATAATCAAGACAAAGCCATTTCTTTAGTAGAAAGCATAATGTATAAAAAACATGACGATTTAGAATCTCTTTTAGACTTGCGATTATCCTGTTTTATGTTTCACTTTCAGAAGGCCAATTTTACAAAAGCTAAATCAATTTCTTCTAAGTTTTACCATACTGATAAATGGTATATTGAAAAAGCTAATATGGATTGGGTAATAAAAAAAAATGTGGCTGAAGTATTACTTTATATAGAATTAAGCGAGGATGAGTTGTTTTTTTCAAGATTAAAAAGCTTTAAAAGACGCTATTCTAACTACTTAAAAAAGATAGGTCAAATTAGAATTCTAACTTTTTTAAAATTTGCCGAACAATACTATGTAAATCCTAAAAGCGTAACATCTATTGAATTTAAAACAACTCTTGAAAACTCCTTTAAATGGGTTGCTATCGCTAAAGAAGATATTTTTGTTATTAGTTTTTACGCATGGTTAAAAAGCAAAGTTGAAGAAGAAAATCTATACAGAACCACATTGCAATTACTTAAGGCAAAATGTTAAATTTCTTGTTAAATCTCAATTATTAATTAAACGAATTAAAAATAGTTAGGTCTAAACAGATATAACATAAAAATAAAACAACATGAAAAAATTAGTAATTATTGCCATAGCATTAGTAACCTTAAATGGATTTGCTCAAGAAAAGGGCGACAAAAAAATGAGAAAAGGAAATAGATCTGAAATGCGAAAAGACATGACGCCTAAAGACATTGCAGATTTAAAATCTAAACGATTAACATTAAAATTAGATTTAACAGACGTTCAACAAAAAAAAGTACAAAAGCTTTTCTTAGAAGAAGCAGAAACTAGACAAAAATTTAAAGATAGTCGTAAACTAAAAGAAGGAGAGAAAAGAGAAAGGCCTTCTCAAGAAGAATTTGTAAAAATGCAAAATCTAAGATTAGATCAGCAAATACAAATGAAACGTAACATGAAATCAATCTTATCTGAAGAACAATATGCTAAGTTTGAAAAAATGAAGCCTAGAAAACATAAAAAAAGAGGTGAAAAAGGAAAAAGAGGCGAAAATAAGCGCAGAGAAAAGAGATAAACCCATATTATTACATTAAAAAGTATCGCTTAGTCGATACTTTTTTATTTTATTGAATAAAATTGTTACTTTAGTGACCAATTTAATTAAATAGTCCATAATGAAAAAAGTAATTACTCTATGTTTATTCGCATTTGCACTGTTATTAGGTAGCCAAACTATGGTTGCGCAAAACAGCAAATTAGAATTAATGAAAGAAATAAACGCTGCAGCTAATAAAAAAACTGAAGCGTTAAGAAAATACGTAAAACTAAATAACGAGCAACGCGACGAAATTTACGAAGCATTAAAAGTCTACGGACAAAATAGAGCTAATGTTGCAGACAAGCCAATCAATGAAGAAGATGATGCTAAAATTGAACAGCAATTAAATGATAAAGTTCAAGCAATTTTATCTGAAGAACAATTTGAACGATACAAAACGTTTGTAGCAGAAAATGAATAAATCAAAAAAAGCCTCGCAATTGCGAGGCTTTTTTTTTATAATGTTTTTGCAACCTGCTCAACAGCAGCAATAGTTTCATTTAAATCTTCGTAAGTTAAAGCGTCAGTTATAAACCAAGTTTCAAAAGCACTTGGAGCAATATATATTCCTAGACTTAACATACCGTGAAAAAACTTTTTAAAGGTATCATTATTACCTTTTGCAGCAGAATCAAAATCAACTACTGCCTCATCAGAAAAATGAACCGATATCATAGAACCAATTCTATTTATCGTAAAGATCACATTATTTTTATTTAATGCTTCCTCAATACCATTATGCAGATATTTAGTCTTTTCTTCTAACCTATTCATTAAACCTTTATCAGCATCTATTTCCTTTAACATTGCCAAACCAGCAGCCATTGCCAACGGATTTCCGCTTAAAGTCCCTGCTTGATAAACAGGTCCAATAGGAGCTAAATAATTCATTATTTCATTTCTAGATGCGAACGCACCAACTGGTAATCCTCCACCAACAACTTTACCAAAACAAACAATATCGGCCTTAACACCTTTTAGCTCTTGCACACCTCCTTTTGCAAGCCTAAACCCTGTCATTACCTCATCAAAAATCAACAAAATGTTATTGTCATCACACAGCTTTCTTAAACCTTCTAAAAAGCCATCAACTGGAGGAATACAACCCATATTACCAGCTACAGGTTCAATTATAATCGCTGCAATTGAGTCTTTATTTGCATTTATTAATTCCTTTACATTTTCTATGTCATTATAAGTTGCTAGTAAAGTGTCTTTAGCTGTGCCTTCAGTTACACCTGGACTATTGGGAGTACCAAAAGTAATAGCGCCACTACCAGCTGCAATTAAAAAGGAATCACTATGTCCATGATAGCAGCCAGCAAACTTTATAATTTTGTCTTTTTTAGTATAACCTCTTGCCAATCGAATAGCACTCATACAGGCCTCAGTACCTGAGTTTACAAATCGAATTTTATCTATATTTGGAACCATCGAAACTGCCAATTCTGCAATTTTTGTCTCTATTTCCGTTGGCATACCGAATGAAGTCCCTTGCTTTGCCTTGTCTATAACGGCATCCACAACAGGCGGAAACGCATGACCTAACAGCATTGGTCCCCAAGAATTTATATAATCTATAAAGCGATTGCCATCCTCGTCAAATACATATGCACCTTTAGCTGATTTAGCAAAGATCGGAGTTCCTCCAACCGCATTAAACGCTCTTACCGGTGAATTTACACCTCCTGGAATTACAGATTGAGCTTCTTTAAATAAAGCACTGCTTCTTTGATATAACATAAATTAATTTGGAATAATTAGTTGCTGACCAACTTTAAGGTCATTTGATTTTAGATTGTTCTGAGATTTAATTGCATCAACAGTCGTATTATATTTTCTAGAAAGCGAATACAAGGTATCACCTTGAGAAACTATATGCTTTTTAAAAACCTCTTTCTTCTTTCTACCTTCAATTATTGTTGTTGACTTTCTTTTTTTCTTAGATTTTGAAGCCCCTAATACTTCTGCGTCATATTTATATAATTGATAACGCTCAATTAAACTAATTAACTTTTGAGGATATTTCCTATCCGTGGCATAACCTGCAGCCCTCAAACCTTTTGCCCAACCTTTATAATCATCCGGTTTTAATTTAAAAAGACTTGCATAACGTTTCCTGCCTGTTAAAAATTTAGAATGATCATCATAAGACATTTCTACTTTTTTGTATTTTCTGAAACATTCTTGGGATCGATCATCGTCATGATAGATTTTTGCGCCTTTCCACCCATGACATTTTATTCCGAAGTGATTATTAGCCTTAACTGCCAAACGACCTTTACCTACACCAGATTCTAAAACACCTTGAGCTAGGGTTATGCTCGCCGGTATTTTATGATTTCTCATATTATCTTTTGCTATCTCAGAATAACGATCTAAATAAACCTCAACAGAATTACGTGCGCCCTTATCTTTTACAATAGGTTCCTCCTTAACATCTTCATTTTGTTTTTTTGCTGACTTATCTTTAACTACAACTGTTTTTTGCGGCTTAGTCGTTTTCTTTTTTGTTACAATACCTTTTTTAGGACCACAACTCATAGCGGTCAAAACAATTAATAATATTAAAGTTTTAAATTTCATTACTTATACTTCTATTAAAGGCTGATTTTTAAGTTTCAATTTCTCGTTTACACCAATTATGCCTTGCAATCCACCGGTGTGGACCACTAAAATTTTTGATCCATCAGGAAAATATCCTTTTTCAATTAAATCAAATATACCAAACATCATTTTACCCGTGTAAATTGGGTCTAACGGAATATTATAATCCCTCTTAAATGTATTTATAAACGAAATTAATTCTGGCTTTATTTTACCATAACCACCAAAATGATAATCAGTTATTAACCCCCAATTATCTTGATTTGCAAAATTACGAATATCTTGATTTAAAAAACCACCTTTTAACGCAGGAAAACCTAATATTTTCTGATTCGCATTTGACGAATTAATAATCCCTGAAATTGTACCTCCTGTTCCAACAGCGCAACAAACATAATTAGCCCTAAAATCTTCATTCTTTAAAATTTCCTCACAACCTTTTATTGCTAAATTGTTGGTACCTCCTTCCGGAATTAAATAAAATTCGCCAAACTCATTAATGAGCGTATTAACAAATGAGTCTTTTGTTTTCCGCCTATATTCCTCCCTAGTTACAAATTTAAGCTTCATACCTAAAGATTTAGCCAAAGTTAATGTTGGGTTTAAATTTTCTTTATAAACTAGTTCTTCTCCTCGAATAACACCAATGGTATTTAAGTTATTAAGTTTTCCAGCATAAGCTAAGGCCGCAATATGATTAGAAAACGCACCACCAAAAGTCAATAAAGTATTTTTCTCAAGCGCTTTGGCTTGAGAAACATTGTACTTCAGTTTTCTATATTTATTACCCGAAATAATAGGATGAATTAAATCTTCTCGTTTGACAATAATTTCAATTGAATAATTATCTATAAAAATTTTTTGATTTTGAATACTAACTTTCTCCATTGTAAACAAAGATAAGTAACACATTTTAATTATAAACACACAATATAAGTAAGAAAAAATGTACAAAATACCGTTTATCGGTGTTTTTAATCGTTTTAACGGTAAAAAATTATTTTTTCTGTGATTTTTTTACTACACTTGACGAATTATTTGAACAATTAATCCAAATTAATATTAAGATTAAGCTAATTAGTGATGATTATCGTTGACTAATATTAGTCTAAAACCCTACTTATTATGAAGAATACTTTACATTCTCTTTCCATTAAACAAATCAAAAAAACTAATGGACTTAATAAAAGATCAAGTATCATTTTAATGATAGGTCTACTCCTATTAACCAGTAATTTTGCACACGCCCAATTACCAATAACGTATGACTCAAACGCTGACTTCCAGACTTGGACAAACAATGGAAATAGATCAGGTCGTTTTAATAATAGTAGTTGGTCTTGTTCAGATAGTTACTCCCTATACACTAGAGGTAACAACACCAGTAGAAATATAAATACCTCTCCCGAAATTAACTTAGAAAGTTACAGTGAGGTCACAATAACTTTTTGTCATAAAGCAGTTAATATGGAAAATGGAGAAGGCTTTAGACTTCAGTTCTACAATGGATTTAGCTGGTCTACCGTAGACACGTTTACTCTTGGCACAGATTTCAATGTTCAAGGCTCTAATAGTGAACACACCCTTTCTGCAACACTAACAGATGCCGTATACTCTTTTTCAAATAACTCAAGATTTCGACTATATGGTACAGCTAATAATGACAGTGAATATAATTTTTTTGATGACATAACTATTACTGGAATAGCTGGTACACCTCCTAATGACCTATGTTCTAATGCAATTATGCTAACTTCAGACACCAGTTGCAACCCTATTACGGGCACAACTATTAATGGAACTCAGTCATTACCTGGATGTACTGGCACGGCTAATGATGACGTCTGGTATTCTTTCGTAGCCACAGGACCTGAACATACTATAACTGTAGAAAGGTTATCAATTTTAGACATCGTATTTGAGGTCTTTACTGGTGGATGCAATGGAACTTCTTTAGCCTGCGAAAACAGCACTAGTACGACAGGTGATGAAACTACAACATTGTTAGGTTTAACTACCGGTAGCACATACCACATTAGAGTATATAGTAGATCAAGTAGTACAGGTCATGATGGTACTTTTAACATATGTATTACAGAACCAACAATTCCACCGCCACCAAATGACGATTGCTCAAATGCCATTTCTTTGAACCCAGAAATAACATGTAATCCTGTTACAGGTACCACTATTGGTGGTACGGAGTCACTATCAGGATGTTCAGGTACAGCAAATGATGATGTTTGGTATTCTTTTGTTGCCGAAAGACCAGAACACACCATTATTGTAGATAGATTATCTATACTCGATATTGTTTTTGAAGTTTTTGTTGGAGGATGTAATGGATCTTCATTGATTTGCGAAAACAGCACTGGAATAACCGAATCAGAAACTACAACATTAGTTGGTTTAAATGTGGGTACCACATATCTCATTAGAGTCTACAGTAGATCTAGTAGTACAGGACATAATGGAACTTTTTCAATATGTGTATTACTGCCTTGCGAAGCAACTAATGTCTTAGGAACTTCGAGTTTAGCTTGCCCATCTGTAGATGCTGGAGGGTTAGGTTCTTCCGGTTCAGATGTTAACATCAATTGCTCTATTGGTAGCACAACTTTAGAAGCCAACTACCTTCAGTTAGGAGAAACTTCAAACTATAACGTAAATACCATTGATTACAATCCTCCATATCAGTTCGGGTGTTTAGAAAACCCTGTGAGTGTTAATGTCGATGATGTTTGGTCTCCAGTTGTAAATTTACCATTCGACTTTTGTTTTTATGATAACACCTACAATTCATGCGTTATTGGTTCTAATGGCGTGATATCTTTTAACGATGGATTAGCTGGCACATCATCGGGATGGAGTTTTACAGAAAACATACCAACATTCAATAATACATCAGGTCGCTACTATGGAGCATCAATCTTCGGAGTACATCATGATGTAGATCCAAGTGCTGGTGGCGAGATTGGTTATCAACTCATAACATTAGATACTGGCTGTAGAGCACTAGTTGCTGCGTGGAACGATGTGCCAATGTATGCTGACAACTCTTTGAAATACACAGGAATGATTGTTCTTTATGAAGACACTAATATAATTGAGGTATACATTGAAGAAAAGGTAGCACTTAACAGTTGGAACAACGGTAACGCATCTGTTGCAATTCAAGCAAACTCTGTGACTGGATTAGCCGCTCCAAATAGAAATTCATCTGATACCAATTGGTCTGTAACAAATGAGGCATGGAGATTTACACCATCTGGAAATTCTATCACTACACTAAAATGGTATGAAAACTCAATATCTGCAGCCAATGAAATTATTGATCCAAATAATGATGGTATAATAGTTGTTGAACCAACGGAAACCACAACTTATTTCGCAGAAGTAACATATGATTTGTGTAGTGGTGCAACCTTAGTAGAGTTAGATCCAACAACTGTAACTGTTGAAGGGAAAAAGACCTGGAATGGCTCACAAAGTACAGCCTGGGAAAACCCAAACAATTGGACACCCGTTGGCGTACCTATAATTACAAATTGTATTACAATCCCAGATACAGCCAACGACCCAATTATGTTAAGCTCTACCGACGGCTTTGGATACAATTTGGCCATAGAAGATAATGCATTATTAACCCAGCAAACCAATGCGTCACTAACAATTGAAGATGTCATTCAAATTGACCCAAATGGAGATTTAGAACTCACTGACGGCTCAAGTATTATACAAATAACAGATGTAAATGTTAATAAAAATACTGGAACAGCAAGAGTACAACGTAAGGTTGATGGACTAAATAATTATGATTATGTTTATTGGTCTTCTCCCGTAGACGTTTTTGATATTGAAGATATTTCTCCTGGCACGTCAAATAGTCTTATTTTCGAATGGATTCCGACTGTAGCTAATGGGACAGCTGGAAATCACGGAAACTGGACAAACACAAGTGAAGATATGGAGTTGGGAAAAGGCTATATTGTACGTGGACTTTCAGGCACATCAATTACCAACACAGCAGAATTTAATGGCACACTAAATAACGGTAAAATATCTTACCCAATATATAGAGGAACTTATACAGGTGCCAATTATGCAGGTACAGCTAACACAGCAACATCAGAAGATGATAACTGGAATTTACTAGGTAACCCATATCCATCTGCTATTTCTCTAAAAGATTTTGTAGACGCTAATCCTGCTATCGATGGCACACTTTATTTTTGGCAACATTCAACACCAGTTAGCAGCTCTATTGACACTCCTTTTTATGAAGGTTATGCATATAATTATTCAGATACGGATTATTTAGCAGCCAATAGCCTAGGATCTACACCTCCTGGTTTCAACGATTACATCGCATCTGGTCAAGGTTTCTTTGCACTAATGTTAGATTCAGCACCTACAAACAGTAATGTTACTTTTAGCAATACTATGAGAGGTAATTATGCCAACGATGGTTTTTATAGAAGTGCAGACACCCAAGAAAAGCATAGAATTTGGTTAGATTTAGTTAGAGAAGACAATACAGCACTATCGACTTTAGTTGGCTATATCACTGATGCAACAGATGGCATTGACAGATTATACGATGGCTACTCCATCAACAAAGGTGGTGATCAATTCTACTCACTAGTAGCAGATGAAAAACTAGCGATACAAGCTAAAGGCATACCGTTTGTTGACACAGATACCATTCCATTAGGATTTAAAACTTCTAATGCTGGCTCGTTAACAATTTCAATAAACCAATTAGACGGAATGTTCGTAAACTCTGATGAGAATATTTACTTAGAAGATACACAATTAAATGTTATTCATGATTTAAGAGCAAACCCATATAGCTTTACAACAACAGAAGGGGAAATAAATGATAGATTTATCCTGAGATTTACAAATCAAGCCTTGAGCATAAAGGATGAAGAAATCATTTCTGATTTAGATATTAGATCAATAAATGATTATATCAAAGTCACATCAAACTTAAACTCTATTATATCATTTGAATTATTTGACCTTACCGGAAGATTGATTCATCAGAATCTTAAAATTGACAACACAAATTATAGCCTACCAACTAACAACTTAAGCACTGGGCCTTACTTTGTGAAAATTTCATTACAAAATGGAGCCGCTGTTTCTAAAAAGATAGTTATTCAATAAAATAGTTTACAAAACTGTAAAAAGACTTTGATTTTAAATAATCAAGGTCTTTTTCATTTGCATATGCTTCTCGTTCAAACGAAATATTTTTATAGGCCAAATCCCAATTTCGGTATGTAACCAATTTAATCAAAAATTCAATGACATAAATAATAAAAAAAGGAACAATCAATAATTCAATTTGTTGCTTCAGATGTATTTTCTCATGGTTTAAAAGTGTCTTGCTCCCTCTTAACCCTTCAAATTTTAACAACACAAAAGGAAAAATAGTTATCCCAACATAACCTCTCGGTACCAGATATTTTGATATAATAATCACACCTATTATCCTTTCAAAAATCACACCAAATTACATTATCTTTGTTTAATATGAAGAATTATGTCCCAATTGAAGATGGAGACTACTATCTCACACCAGAAGGCTATCGTTGCTTTACAGAACAATATCACTTAAAACGTGGTTATTGTTGTGCAAGTGGCTGCAGACATTGTCCTTATGGATTCAATAAAAATACTTTAAAAAAAAAGTAATGCAAACATCTACATTATCATTTAAAGATCAGATTTTAGAAGGTATCCCAGAAACATTACCTATCGAAAAACCTTACGACACAAGCATAAACCACGCTCCAAAGCGTAAGTCCGTTTTATCCGAAGAGGAAGAAGAATTAGCACTAAGAAATGCATTGCGCTATTTCGATAAAAAACATCATAAGGTCTTAATTAAAGAGTTTCAAAATGAATTAAAAACATACGGAAGGATATACATGTACAGATTTAGACCTGATTACAAAATGTATGCACGACCAATTGACGAGTATCCTGCCAAATCTAAACAAGCTGCCGCTATCATACTTATGATTCAGAATAATTTAGATTACGCTGTAGCCCAACATCCTCATGAGCTTATTACCTATGGCGGAAATGGAGCTGTTTTCTCAAACTGGGCGCAATACAGGTTAACTGTAAAGTACCTTGCAGAAATGAATGACAATCAAACTCTTGTCATGTACTCAGGTCATCCAATGGGACTATTTCCTTCACACAAAGAAGCTCCTCGTGTAGTTGTTACTAATGGTATGATGATCCCTAATTACTCTAAGCCCGATGATTGGGAAAAATTCAATGCACTCGGCGTTACTCAATATGGCCAAATGACTGCTGGCAGCTATATGTACATTGGACCACAGGGAATTGTTCACGGAACAACTATAACTGTTTTAAACGGGTTTAGAAAAATAAAAAAAGAACCTAAAGGGAGTCTATTTGTAACTTCAGGATTAGGCGGCATGTCTGGTGCACAACCTAAAGCTGGAAATATTGCTGGTTGTATTACGGTGTGCGCAGAAGTAAATCCAAAAATAGCACAAGTAAGGTTAGACCAAGGATGGATCGATGAAAAAATCACAGACTTAAATGAACTCGTTAACAGAGTTATTAAAGCAAAAACAGAAAAAGAGACGATCTCGTTAGCTTATCTAGGAAATATTGTAGATGTATGGGAAAAATTTGATGAAGCTAATGTTCTAATAGACTTAGGTAGTGACCAAACATCACTGCACAATCCATGGGCTGGTGGTTACTACCCTGTAGGTATTTCTTTTGAAGATGCCAATCAAATGATGGCATCCAATCCAGAACTATTTAAGCAAAAAGTTCAAGAAACACTTCGTCGTCACGCAAAAGCAATTAACAAGCATACGGCTAAAGGAACATATTTCTTCGATTATGGTAATGCATTTTTGCTAGAGGCCTCTAGAGCTGGCGCAGATATCATGTCTGATAGTCCTACTATTGGTCGCGAATTTAAATACCCAAGCTACGTGCAAGATATAATGGGACCAATGTGTTTTGATTATGGTTTTGGTCCTTTTAGATGGGTTTGCACATCTGGTAACCCTCTAGATCTAGCTAAAACGGATAAGATTGCATGTGAAGTTTTAGAAAGCATAATGAAAAATTCTCCAAAAGAGATTCAACAGCAAATGGCCGATAATATTCAATGGATTAAGGGCGCACAAGACAACAATTTAGTCGTTGGCTCTCAAGCTCGAATTCTATATGCAGATGCAGAAGGTCGCGCTAAAATTGCAGAAGCTTTTAATAAAGCCATACAAAAAGGAGATATAGGATATATTATTCTTGGTAGAGATCATCACGATGTTTCTGGTACAGATTCTCCGTATAGAGAAACTAGCAATATATATGATGGTTCACGTTTTACCGCAGATATGGCAATTCAAAACGTCATTGGAGATAGTTTTAGAGGTGCAACCTGGGTAAGCATCCATAATGGTGGTGGAGTTGGTTGGGGTGAAGTTGTAAACGGAGGTTTTGGTATGGTTCTTGATGGAAGTAAAGAAGCATCTAAAAGACTAAAACAAATGTTATTTTGGGACGTTAATAATGGAATCGCTAGACGTAGTTGGGCCAGAAATGACGGTGCTATTTTCGCTATAAAACGGGCAATGGCAAAAGAACCAAATCTAAAAATTACATTGCCAAATAGTGTTGATGATGCTATATTCAATGAAGTATAACACTTAAATAAAATGACCATGAAAAAACTACTCAAATTCACTCCTATTTTACTTTTATTAGTAATTCTATCTTCTTGTAGCTCAGTAAAAGTTGCCGCTGACTATGATAGAGAATCTAATTTTGACGATTACAAAACGTTTGCTTTCTTTAAACCTGGTATTGACAAAGCAGAAATAAATGACATTGATAAGCGCAGGATTTTAAGAGCTATTGAAGCTGAATTATTAGCAAAAGGCTATACAAAATCTGAAAATCCAGATATGCTAGTCAGTATATTTACTAAATCTAATCAACGTGTTGACGTTTACAACAATGCTTGGGGCAATGGTGCTTGGGGTTGGGGCGGTTATGGTGGTTGGGGCTGGCGCTCTGGCTGGAATAACAATCAAGTTTCAGTTTCAACTCAAGGTGTATTATTTATTGACATTTTAAATTCTAAAAAGAAGGAGTTAATATGGCAAGGCTCAGGAACAGGAAATCTTGAAGTGAAAAACACAGATAAAAAAGACGCTCGAATTAAAGAATTTGTATCTGAGATGTTCATGCTATTTCCACCCGAAGTAAAATAATGAAATTTAATTTTAGCATTAAAGCACTAGTATAAAGCTAGTGCTTTTTTTGTTTCAAATCATATTTGATTAGGCATTAAAACTAAAACGTATATCTTTGCCGCCTTTTAGAAGAATAAATTATGAAACTCGGGTCGAAAACAATGAAAAACTTTACTCAAAACCCTAAGAATGATATTCTTTCAGGTATCACAGTGTCATTAGCAATGATCCCAGAAGTTGTTGCTTTTGCATTCGTAGCTCAAATTAGTCCTATTGTTGCACTTTTTGGAGCATTTATCATTGGTATAATTTCTGCTTTATTTGGAGGTAGACCAGGTTTAATTTCTGGAGCAGCAGGCGCTGTGGCTGTTATTTTTGTTCACATGATACAAGAAGGCCACGCCAAAGGCCTCCTATTTGATACTCCCGTAGAAAATATGGGTTATTTTTATTTATTAGCTGCTGTTGTTTTAATGGGAATTATTCAAGTATTGGCAGGCTTATTTAAGCTTGGGAAATTTGTTCGTTTAATTCCTCATCCAGTAATGATGGGCTTTGTTAACGGATTAGCCATAGTAATCTTCATGGCTCAACTAGGTATGTTTAAAGAGAATACAAAAGACATTTTTGGGCAAAACATGCGCAAAACGGAATCTAAAGAGCTAGTCTATAATGTACAAAACAATACTGTTAACGATTTAATTTCTGGCACAGCTATTTTCTCAATAGATAATGAATCGGTAAAAAGCATTAATACTGGTAAAGAAGTATTTGTGATTGCAGATAACCAAGTATACGATATTACTACGAAGAAGGTTGTTTTCAACTTTCAAAATAATGGTTTTTATTCTGTAAAGGATAATGGTGTCGTTAAATCCATTATGCAAGGCAATAAACTTTACATCATGATTGGTCTTGTTTTATTAACCATGTTTATAATTTGGGGCTTACCTAAATTGACAAAAAAGCTACCAGCAGCGCTTACTGCAATCTTAATTGTCACACTAATTTCTATTTTTGGAGGACTGCAATCCATTAATGTTGGTGATTTTATTAGAGATGGTGGAGGTGCTGGACTCAACGGTTTTGATGAATTATCTAGTAAACTAAACCTCGTAGAACTTTGGAGCCATCTACCATTTAATTTAGATACACTAAAATTCATTGCACCTTATGCATTTTTAGCAGCATCTGTTGGCTTAATTGAAACATTGATGACAATGAATCTGGTGGATGAATTAACGGATTCAAGAGGTAATGGAAATAAAGAATGTGTTGCTCAAGGCGCAGGTAACATGTTAAGCGGATTGTTTGGAGGAACTGGTGGTTGCGGAATGATTGGCCAGACCGTAATTAATATTAATGCAGGAGGACGAGGCAGGTTGTCTGGTGTAATGATGGCCATTACATTATTAACCTTTATACTCTTCGCTGATAAATATATTGAACAAGTGCCTATTGCTGCTTTAGTAGGTGTAATGTTTATGATGGTAATAGAAACATTTGCCTGGTCTAGTTTTCGTATCATGAAAAAAATACCAATGTCTGATGCCGTTGTACTAATAATAGTTTCTGTTGTAACTGTAGTCTTTGATTTAGCTATCGCAGTATTTGTAGGTGTTATAATATCTGCATTATCATTTGCATGGGAGAACGCTAAGAAAATTAGAGCCAGAAAACGATTTAAAGAAGATGGTACAAAAACTTATGAAATTTGGGGACCACTTTTCTTTGGAAGTATTACTTCTTTTAATGAAAAATTTGATATAAAAAATGATCCAGATATAGTTGAAATTGATTTTGTTGAAGCTCGAATATCAGACCACTCTGCTATCGAAGCTATTTTTATTTTAGTTGAAAAATATCAAGCTGCTGGCAAGACCATTAAATTAAAACATTTAAGTCAAGACTGTAAAGTTTTGCTTTACAAAGCGAGTCCAAAATTTAAAGACGTAATAGTTGAAGCCATTGATGATCCAAGATATCATTTAGCTGAAAACCCAGAAAAATTTACAAAATCACTTTTTGAATACGATATATAAACATTAAATATGCCTTATTTAATATTCTATAGACTAAGGCTTAGGCACTTACCTTATTTTATAAATTTTAAGACTCAAAATAATTGAATATCAATTAATTAGACTACATTTACCACTTAATTTAATATATTATAATATGAGTACTGGTACAGTAAAATTTTTTAATGACTCTAAAGGTTTTGGATTCATAACAGAAGAAGGAAGCGGCAAAGAGCATTTTGTACACATTTCTGGTTTAGTTGATGAAGTAAGAGAAGGAGATAATGTAGAATTCGATTTAACCGAAGGAAAAAAGGGATTAAATGCAGTTAATGTAAAAGTTATATAATTATATACCTTACAATCTTTTTAAGAATAAAGCCTATCTTTTGGATAGGCTTTTTTAGTTTAATAATTGAATAACTTTTCAATCTTAGCTTTTACTTTTTCAGTTGAAGGAATCATAGTATGCTCTAAGGTAGAATTTAAAGGAATTGCAGGCATATTTTCACTACCAATCGTCATAACTGGAGCATCCAAAAACTTAAAACACTCTTCTTGAATCTTCCCAGATAATGCGCGTGCAAAACTATTATTTGAAGGTTCTTCAGTTACCACTAAACACTTACCTGTTTTCCTAACCGATTTCATAATTGTGTCTTCATCTAAAGGAAATAAAGTTCGTAAATCAATCACTTCAATTTGGTCTTGCATACCTAGTTCTTCACTAGCATTCATAGCCCAATGCACTCCCATTCCATACGTAACAATGGTTATTGTTTCTACATTTTCTTGTTTCCAGATTTCTTGTAAAACCCAAGCTTTACCAAAAGGTAATACATAATCTTCGCTTGGCTCCACAGATGTTGCGCCTTGTGTTCCTGGAACTTTAGACCAATACAAACCTTTATGCTCTAAAATAACTACAGGATTTGGATCATAATACGCAGCTTTCATCAAACCTTTTAAATCGGCTCCATTACTTGGATAGGCTATTTTAATGCCTCTGATATTGGTAACCACACTTTCAACTGAAGATGAATGATAAGGACCACCACTTCCATATGCTCCAATTGGTACACGAAGTATCATACTAACTGGCCATTTTCCGTTAGATAAATAACAACTTCTACTAACTTCTGTAAATAATTGATTTAATCCAGGCCAAATATAATCGGCAAACTGAACCTCAACAATGGGTTTTAATCCAGCAGCACTCATACCAACAGTTGAACCTACAATAAAGGCTTCTTGAATTGGTGTGTTAAAGACTCTGTCGTCCCCAAATTTTTGAGCTAAAGTAGCTGCTTCTCTAAAAACACCACCTAATCTACCTCCAACATCTTGTCCGTAAAGCAAACATTCTTTATGCTTTTTCATCAGTTCTTCAACTGCGAATAGTGCGCAATCTACCATTACAACTTTATCTGCGCCTTCTGGTGAGCGCGTTCCTTTTTCTTCGGTTATTGGTGTTGGTACAAAATCGTTAGTATATAAATCTTCAGGCTTTGGATCTTCAGCTTGTAATGCTTTTTCAAAGTCTAATTGCACTTTCGCTTTTGCAGAATTTTCTATGTCTCCAATTTCTTTTTCTGAAAAACCAACATCTAATAATTGTTGTTTGATAACTGGATACGGATCGCGAGAATGCGCTTCGTCTAAATCGTCGCGATACCACTCCATTCTTACACCAGACGTATGATGATTTAATAATGGTACTTTGGCATGCACTAAAAATGGTCTACGCTCAGTTCGGATAGTTTCTATTACTTTCTCTAAGGCTTCGTAACTTTCTGTAAAGTTGGCTCCATCAATTGAAATAGCCTCCAAACCGTGAAAACCTGATGCATATTCTGCTGCGTTCTGTGCTCTAGTTTCAGCCGCATTTGCCGAAATATCCCAACCATTATCTTGCACTAAATATAGGATTGGCATTTGCTTTAATGCTGCCATTTGGAAGGCTTCGGCTATTTCTCCTTCGGTTACTGAAGCATCCCCTAAACTACAAACTGTGATTGGTTTTAAAGCCGTATCTACTGTGTTTGAATTAACAGGGGCTGACTGTAAACCATAATCTGCTAAATCTTGTAATTCTTTATACTGCATTCCCATTGCAACTCCAGTTGCAGGAATAGCTTGCATTCCTGTAGCCGAAGATTGATGTGGAATTTTTGGTTTATCGTCGTCCTTTAAACTTGGATGCGAGTAATAGGTTCTTCCAGCCGAAAACGGATCGTCTTTTTTTGCTAATAATTGCAACATTAAATCATAAGGTTCTAAACCAAATGATAACAACATCGCATCGTCTCTGTAATATGGAAATGCATAATCTTGCGGCAATAACTGCATACCTAAAGCAATCTGGATAGCTTCATGACCTCTAGACGTTGCGTGTACATATTTTGAAACCTGTTTAAAATTAGCCTCATATAATTCTGCCATAGCTTGCGCTGTGCAGAGTTTGGAAAATCCTTTTTTTAGTGTTTCTTTTTTCATTTTATGCTGAATTTATTTCAGTATCTATGACCACAAAAGCGGTTGCATTTTGTCATTCCTGCACAGGCAGGAATCTATTTTGTTCTTTTTATTTTGGATTCCTGCCTTCGCAGGAATGACAATCTCTCGTCAGTTCAAGTGATATTGCTTTTTCTGCAATTTTGTATCGAGAACGTTTTGATGAGCTTCTTGATACAATTCCGATGAAAAAATCGGAATCACTCGAAGTGACGTTATGTACTATTGGACCGTTACTTCCGTGTTAGCGATTGATGTGGCATCCTTTTTTGCCATTAAAAGCAAAAAAGATATAACGGAAAGCGCGCCCCTTGTGGTAACGCACAAATCATATTACGCTAACTGCTTTTCAATTTTAACCATCCAATCAAATTTATCTTCTATTTTACCAGTTTTTATGGCATTTAAAGTGTCATTAACTTCTAAACCAACTGGACTTTCGTCGGACACATGAATGGTTGTTTCTCCCATAGCAATTTCTTGAATGTAAGCAATACCTACTGCTGTCCCAGTTCCAAAGGCTTCTTCCAAACTACCATCAATCGCAGCATCACGAATTTCTTGAATAGTAATTGCTCTTTCTATTACTTCGTAACCTTTATCTCGTAAAATATCAATAACACTCATTCTTGTAATACCATCTAGGATTGAACCATCGCGTTTTGGTGTGATGAATTTTCCATCGACTTTGAAGAAGATATTCATAGTTCCAACTTCCTGAATATAGTTATGTTCTACAGCATCTAACCACAGTACTTGATCATAACCTTTGGCTTTTGCATATTCGGTTGGACGAATGGCTGCTGCGTAATTTCCTGCAGCTTTAGCTTCTCCAGTTCCACCTGATGCTGCGCGTATATACTTGTTTTCTGCCCACAATTTTATGCGTTTTGTAAAAAATGGTCCTGCCGGTGATGCCATAATGATAAATTTAAAATGTGTTGCTGCACGCATTCCAATAAAAGCTTCGTCTGCATACATAAATGGTCTTAAATAGAGTGCACTTCCGTCCATTGGTGGAATCCAATTTCGCTCTATATCAACTAATTTTTTTAAACCTTCCTCGAATAATTCTTCTGGAAATGAAGGCATTCCCATTCTATCTGCACTAAAGTTTAATCTTTGAGCATTTTTGGATGGTCTGAAGAGCATTGGATTTCCATCTGCATATACTGTTGCTTTCATGCCTTCGAATATGGCTTGTCCATAGTGTAATGCCATGGCTGCTGGATGCGTAGGAATCATTCCCATCGGTTCTATTCTTGGGTTTTCCCAAACGCCATTATTATAATCACATATAAACATGTGGTCTGTGAATGTTGTACCTAGTGGAATGTTATTAAAGTCTATATTTTTGACTTTTGATTTTTCTACTTTAGTGATTGATATTTTGTGTTTCATAATCTTTGTCATTCCTGCGAAGGCAGGAATCTATTTTAATTATTTGGTTTTTGCGGATTCCTGCCTACGCAGGAATGACAAAACGGGTTATATTATTCTATTGACATCAAATTGCTCAAAATAGTCGGCTACTCTGCGAACAAAACTCCCTCCTAAAAAGCCATCTACAACGCGATGATCGAATGATAAAGATAAATACATCATGCTACGAATAGCGATTTCATCTCCATTTTCGGTTTCGATAACTTCTGGTCTTTTCTTTATAATCCCTAATGCTAAAATGGCAACTTCTGGTTGGTTAATAATTGGTGTTCCCATAACACTACCAAAGGTTCCTACATTAGAAATCGTGAATGTGCTGCCTTTAATATCGTCTCCAGCTAATTTGTTTTCTCTTGCTTTTCCTGCTAATTCATTTACATTGCTAGCGATAGTTTTTAAATTTTTAGTATCTGCATTTTTTACCACAGGAACTATTAAGTTTCCGCTTGGTAATGCAGTTGCCATACCAATATTTATATCTTCTTTTACAATAATATTATTACCATCTACCGAAGCATTAATATTTGGAAAATCTTTTACTGCTTTTGCTACTGCTTCTACAAATAATGGCGTAAAGGTTAAGCGTTCGCCATGTTTTTCTTGAAAAGCGACTTTGTTTGCATTTCGCCAGTTTACCATATTAGTTAAATCTGCTTCAACATAAGCGGTAACATGAGGCGAGGTGTGTTTAGAATACACCATATGGTCGGCAATCATTTGACGCATACGGTCCATCTCGATGACTTTACCTTTGCCTTTATCGAATTGTAATTGTGGAATACGATATGCAGTTGGATCTTTTTCCGATACTGGTTGCGCGAATTTATACGGTCTGCCGTCTTCTATATAGTTGAACACATCGCTTTTGCGTAGTCTGCCTTCGTGACCTGTTGCAGGTATTCTGGCTAATTCTTCAAAACTGATATGCTGTTCTTTTGCTATTTCTAATACTAATGGCGAAAAGAAGGCATTTGTATTTGATGTTGAAAAAGACGTTGAAGTTTGCGGAACAGGTTTTGGTCGTTTTACCGCTGTCTTCGGCTTATGAGATTTCTCACTTTCGTTCGAAATGACAGGCTTCTTATTTGAAGACTTAATTTCCTCTGAAATTACAAGAATTGCCATAACCTCTCCAACAGGAACCACATCTTTAGCTTGAAATAAGGTTTTAACTAATGTTCCAGATGCTGGTGCAGGTACTTCATTATCTACTTTATCTGTGGCAACTTCTAGGATGATGTCTCCTTCTTGGAAAGTATCTCCTTCGGAAATTAACCAATTTATGATGGTGCCTTCAGTTATACTTTCGCCCATTTTAGGCATTTTTAATTCAAACTCTGTCAAAACTTTCAATTTTAAAGAAATAAAGATAATTAATATGAATATTTTCAGTTGTTAAAATCTTAAGATATAAATTTAATCAGCAAAATTTTCTTTATAATTTTTAATAAAAAGAATATTCATCTATTAATTGATATATTTGACACACTAAAAAAATAATTTTTCTTATGCCACATACGCTCGATAAAATTGACACGCAACTGCTCTCTATTCTTCAGAAAAATAGTAACAGAACAACAAAAAGTATTGCTGAAGAACTTGGAATGACGACTTCTCCTATTTTTGAACGAATTAAGAAGCTTGAAAAAGAAGGTTATATTGAGAAATATGTTGCGGTTTTAAATAACAAAAAAATTGGTTTGAAATTGACCGTATTTATTGGTATTACTTTACAAGGTCACACCAGAAGTTATTTGGAAAAATTTGTAAAGGAAATTAACAACTTTCCTGAAGTAATAGAATGCCATAGAGTCAGTGGAAATTTTGACTACTTGCTAAAATTGGTGGTGGAAGACATTGAAGCTTATGAATCTTTTATTATTTCTAAATTGACATTGTTGCCTTATTTGGGTAATGTTCAGAGTTTAATCGCACTTTCTACTAGTAAAGAAACTAATGAGATAGATTTGAGTCGGGTGTTGTGATTCTCAGAAGACCTGACAGGTTTTAAACTATTTACTTCTTAAACGTTTCCCGAAGCGTTTTATATACCTCATCTTGAACTTTCATGTTTTCAGGAATTCCTCGAAGCGGTTCTACTGCTTTTAATGATTCATGGCAATCTGCTGGTAATTGCTGATATAATTGTGTGCCTTTTGTTTTCCATGCTATCATTTCATCGGTAACTCCACGGATGATTTTAGCTGGATTACCAACAACCAAACTTCTGTATGGAATTTTAGTTTCAGCTTTGACGAATGACATGGCTCCAATGATACATTCATCTCCAATTTCGGCATCATCCATTATTACCGTGTTCATACCAATAAGGCAATTACGTCCTAAATTTGCGCCATGGATTATGGCTCCATGTCCAACATGCGCACTTTCTTTTAAAGTGATTGATTTGCCTGGAAACATATGCACTGTACAGTTTTCTTGCACGTTAACTCCATCTTCTAAAATAATTTGTCCCCAATCTCCACGAATAGCTCCTCCTGGACCTATATAACAGTTTTTACCGATAATTACGTTTCCTGTTACAGCAGCTAAAGGATGCACGAAACTTGATTCGTGAACGACTGGTGTGTATCCTTTAAAAGAATAAATTGCCATATTTTTCTAATTACAACTACAAGGTTTTTGAAACCTTGCAAGATTTGGTTATTTATAAGTCTTCAATTTTTCTTTTGTAAAATCGCTCAACACCAATCTTCCACTAGTCGCTGCGCGTTCTGCCAATAAAGCATCCCAATGATCTGTACCTTGCCAAAAGACTTTTTTCATTTCAAGCATAGCATCAGTATTATAAGTACATAAATGTTCTGCTGTATTTTTCACAGCTTCATCTAGTTCTTCTGTTTTATCGAAAACATGTGTAAAAAGTCCTTTTTCTTTCGCAAATTCTGGTGCATAGAATGTATTCGCATCTATTGCAATTTGCGACATGGCGCTTAATCCCATTTTACGTTCAATGGCTGGTCCAACTACAAATGGCCCAATACCAATATTAAGCTCACTTAACTTAATAGCTGCAAATTTAGTCGCCATACAATAATCGGTTGCAGCTGCTAAACCGACACCTCCTCCAACGGTTTTTCCTTGTACGCGACCAATGATGAATTTTGGACATTTACGCATCGCATTAATTACGTTTGCAAATCCAGAAAAGAATACTTTTCCTGTGGCTTCGTCATTAATATTGATAAGTTCATTAAAACTTGCTCCTGCGCAAAAGGTTCTATCGCCTCCACTTTTAAGAACGACAACTTTAATTACGTCGTTAGTTCCTGCATCAGTAATGGTTTGCGCTAGTTTTGCTAATACATTTCCTGGTAACGAGTTGTGTGCAGGATGGAAAAACTCTATGTATCCTACTTCGTTTATTATTTCTAACTTAACATAAGGTTCACTCATATTTTTGTTTTTTTATTGTCATTCCTGCGTAGGCAGGAATCTATTTTTTAAATTATTCTTCTATTGTGGATTCCTGCATTCGCAGGAATGACAAATTATATTAATTCAAATTGTTCAAAATGATGGTTAAGGTGTTTTCTTTCTAATAAATACGCTTCATATTTATTCAATTCTCCGAAAACCAAATTTTTCAATTTAGCCTCTGGATTTTCTTTATAAAATTCTAGATACTTCTTGCGTTGCTCTTTAAATTTTTCAATTGCTGTTTCTAAATCGGTATGCTTTAAAGGCTCGAATGTATCTTTCTCTAACCGCGGAAATTGAGAATTCTTCGGAAATTTATCGTAGTTATATAAACTGTGATGTACTTTTTCTAAGACTTTTTCCGGTGTTGCAATCTCAAAATCTTGAATCTCTCCGGAAGCAATTTTATAGGTATATTCTAGATGCTCAATCATATGCTGAGGCGTCATGATTCCCCATTTTGGTTTTGCATTTTCTTGTAACGTAGAAAGACATGCATCAATTTTTTCTTCTGTCATTTCCACAAAAGTTTCTTGCTTTTTCTCTACCATCGTTAAAATGGTTGCAACAGCAACTAACGGACTATCTTTTTCTGCTTTCTGACTTTCTGGTCGGTTTTCAAAATTAGCATCAAAAACCTCCACATGCCATTTTACAATGCCGCTAGGATGTTCTGCAGAAGCAACATCACGATCTACTTTTTCTTTACACGTTAAACGCACATAAATAGTATCGTTATGATATAATGGTCTTAAAAATCGGATACTATCTAAGCCATAATTGGCTGCTACAGGCCCTTTATTTGGATACACAAATAATCCTGCTGCTGCAGAAATAATGAAATAACCATGTGCTGTTCTTTTTTCAAAAATACTTCCGTCTAAAGATGTAATATCGGTATGTGCATAGAAGTGGTCCCAAGTTAAATTGGCAAAATTCTGAATATCAGTATCTGTTAAGGTACGCTTGTGGGTTTTTAAGGACATTCCTGGTTGAATATCTTCCCAATGGTATTGAAACGGATGCTGTTCAGCTTCCTTATATTTTGCATTTTGTTGGTAAACTCTTGTAATTTCGGTAATGGTTGTTGGCGAACCTTGAATGGCTGTACGTTGTAAATAATGCTTAATACCACGCATGCCTCCCATTTCCTCACCTCCACCAGCACGTCCTGGACCACCATGGACTAAATATGGTAATGGCGAACCATGTCCTGTACTTTGCTTCGCACTTTCTCTATTTAGAACTAAAATCCTACCATGATGCGATGCTGCATTTATAACATAGTCTTTCGCAATTTTATCATCGTTGGTTGCGATGGAAGACACTAGTGACCCTTTTCCCATTTGCGCCAAAGTAATGGCTTCGTCTAAATTTTTATAAGGCATTATGGTACTTACTGGTCCAAATGCTTCACGTTCGTGAATGACTGTATTTTGAAATGGGTTATCTGCTCGTAATAGTATCGGACTAATAAATGCGCCTTTTTTGGCATCTGCTCCAATGGTATTAATTTCGTCTAAATTACCATACACAATTTGTGCTTCTTTTGACAAATCGTTTATCGAATCTCGAACTGCTTGTACTTGTTGATGACTCACTAAAGAACCCATTCTAACCTCTTTTAATCTTGGGTCTCCAATAGTTACTTTATCTAGCTGTTTTGCTAATGCAAATTGTACATCGTCTACTAATTTCTCAGGAACAATGATGCGTCTAATGGCTGTACATTTTTGTCCTGCTTTAACCGTCATTTCCTTTCTAACTTCTTTTACAAACAGGTCGAATTCTGGTGTTCCAGGAACCGCATCTTCTCCTAAAATAGAAGCATTTAAAGAATCGGCTTCCATAGTAAAAGGTACCGATTCTTGAATTAATCTTGGATGCGCTTTTAATAATCGTCCGGTTTGTGCAGAACCTGTAAAGGTTACAACATCTTGAGATTCTACGGTCTCTAGAATATTTTTAACCGTTCCGTTTATGATTTGTAATGCGCCTTCAGGTAAAATTCCAGAATCTATAATGGTTCTTGCAACGGCTTCTGCTAAATACGATGATGAAGGTGCAGGCAACACCACAGCAGGAACTCCTGCCATCCAGTTTACCGCACATTTTTCTAACATTCCCCAAACTGGGAAGTTAAATGCGTTAATATGCACTGCTACTCCTTTTTTAGGTACCATAATATGATGCGCCATAAAGCGTCCACCACGAGACAAATCGATAGCATCGCCTTCTACATGATACGGCTGATTAGGGAATAATTTTCGTAATGATGCGTTGGCAAACAGGTTGCCAAAACCTCCTTCAATATCAATCCAACTGTCTACTTTGGTTGCTCCTGTTCTGTAGCTTAAATCGTAAAAAGCATCTTTTCTTTTGGTAAGATACAATGCTAATTTTTTAAGCATATTTCCACGCTCTTGGAAGGTCATTTTACGAAGAACTTCTCCTCCTTTGGTTCTTCCATAATTTAGAATTTCTGGAACATCTAATCCTTCTATTGCAATACTAGTAAATGCTTCCCCTGTTACTGCATCTAAGATTGGTGTTCCTTCTTCTTTTCCTGTGGTCCAAGAACCTTGGACGTAGTGTTGTATTTTTTTCATATCAAATGCCTGCGAAGGCAGGTATCTTTTATTTATTAATTCTATTTAGGCGTTACCTAAAGGTAGGGCTTTCGGCAGTCGCTTTTTTTGTGAAAAACAAAAAAGAGCTTCAACAAATGCCTCAATCCCTAACGCACTTACTTGCTATGTTTTTTCTTAGCCAAAATTTATTTCCTTTTTACTAAGAGATTCCTGCCTGCGCAGGAATTAGACTCTTTCAATAACGCAAGCATACCCTTGACCTACGCCAATACACATGGTAATTAAAGCGTATTTTTTATTTTGCTCCTGCAACTCTAAAGCTGCAGAATAGGCAACTCTTGCTCCTGTTACACCTAGCGGATGACCAATAGCTATTGCGCCTCCGTTTGGATTAATTCTTGGGTCGTTATCTGCCAATCCCCAAGCACGAATGCACGCCAAAGCTTGTGCTGCAAAAGCTTCATTAAGCTCGATGATATCTATATCGTCCATGGTTAAACCTGCTTTCTCTAACGCTTTATTAGAGGCTTGTACAGGTCCAATCCCCATAATTCTTGGCTCGACACCAACCACTGCAGAACTTACAATTCTTGCTAATGGTTTTAAATTGTACTTTTTTACTGCATCTTCACTTGCAATAATGGTTGCTGCTGCTCCATCGTTTAATCCAGAAGAATTTCCTGCGGTTACGCTTCCACCTACTTTTTTAAAGGCTGCTCTTAGTTTTCCCAAAACTTCAAGAGATGATGTTGGTTTTATAAACTCGTCTTTTGAAAATGGAATAGGGTCTTTTTTACGTTGCGGAATTTCGACTGTTACTATTTCTTTTGCTAATCGACCATTTTCTTGTGCTTTGGTTGCCTTTTGCTGACTCCAAAGTGCGAATTTATCTTGGTCTTCGCGAGAAATATTATATTTTTCGACTAGATTTTCGGCAGTAATTCCCATACCATCTGTACCATACATTTCGTGCATTTTCGGATTTATAAATCGCCATCCGAAAGTAGAATCGTATAGTTTAGAATCGCCTCCAAATGCGGATGAAGGTTTTGCCATAACGTAGGGTCCGCGTGTCATGTTTTCCACACCACCAGAAATAAATACGTCGCCATCGCCTGCTTTTATTGCTCTATTTGCGTGAATAATTGCTGATAAACCTGAACTACACAATCGGTTTACGGTTTCTCCAGGAACGGTAAATGGTAATCCTGCTAAAAGTGAAGACATACGAGCTACATTACGGTTGTCTTCTCCTGCTTGATTTGCACAACCCATAATAACATCGTCGTATGCTTCTTTTGGGATGTTTGGATTACGTTTTACAACTTCTGAGATTACTAATGCCCCTAAATCGTCTGTACGAACCGCAGACAAGGTTCCTTTGTAGTTTCCTATTGGTGTTCTAATTCCGTCTATTATGTATGCGTTTTTCATAATTATTATTTTATGGATTCCGCATCAAGTGCGGAATGACAAACCGTTTCTATTTTATTCTTCCCAAGATTTACTTGTCCTATAAACTACACCTTTAAAAAGCGCTACTAATTCATCTCCTCTTTTTACTTCAATAATATTGAAGCCTAATTTATTTTTTACGTTTTCTATAACAGATTCTGCGGTTAAATAATCACCTTCTTCTAAAGCCTCAATATGGTTAATACTTGTTTCTATTGATACTGCATATTTACCATGTGTATTTGCTGCAAACCCAAAAGCTGTATCTGCTAAAGAATAGCTAATACCACCATGTGCTTTACCCATACTGTTTAGCATCTCTTTTCTTACTGTCATTGCTACTTTACAGCGACCTATTTCGCATTCTAGAATTTCTATTCCTAGCCAAGTGCTGTAGGCATCTTGAGATAGCATTTTATGAGGAATTTGTTCTGGTTTCATATTTAATTGTTCTCGATACAAAATTGCAAAAAAGCAATTTCACTCGAACTGACGTTATATTAAAAAAACGATTTATTTTCTTTATTCATTTTACGTAATAGAGGACTACAACGATATCTATCTTCGTGGTACTCGCTATATAATTCGTCTAATTTAGAAACGCACCAATCGATTCCTTTTTCGTCTGCCCAAGCCAGTAATCCTTTTGGATAATTAACTCCTTTGGTCATGGCATTATCTATGTCTTCTGCGGATGCGATGTTTAAAAATAGTGCATCTGCAGCTTCGTTTATTAGCATAACTAATACTCTGTCGAAAATGGTTTCTGCGAGCTCTTTTTTATGCGATTTCTCACTATCGTTCGAAATGACAGGTTTACCGTTTTCATCATAATCGTAAAAACCTTTTCCCGATTTTCTCCCTAAATATCCTGCTTCACTTAATCGTTTCTGTGTAAAGCTTGGTTTGTATCTTGGGTCGAAATAAAAAGCGGTAAAAACGGTTTCGGTTACGGTGTAATTAACATCGTTTCCTATGAAATCCATAAGTTCGAATGGTCCCATTCTGAAACCACCTAAACTTTTTAAACTATAGTCTATGGTTGCAAAATCTGCAATACCTTCTTCATAAATTCTTAGTGCTTCGCCATAAAAAGGTCTTGCGACTCTGTTTACAATAAACCCTGGTGTGTCTTTGGCAACAGCCACTACTTTTTTCCAGTCTTTAATGGTTTGTATTGATTTCTCAAGAACTTCTTTTGAGGTTTGAATGGCTGGAATAACTTCCACCAATTTCATTAAAGGTGCAGGATTGAAAAAATGAATTCCGACGCAACGCTCTGGTTTTTGTAATGAAGCTGCGATAGAAGCAATAGATAAACTAGACGTGTTTGATGCAATTATACAATCTTCTTCAACATAGCTTTCCAATTCTGAAAACACTTTTTTCTTAATGTCTAGGTTTTCAATAATGGCTTCAATTGTAAGATTTGAATCTGCTAAATCTTTTAAACTTTTGACATAAGAAATGTTAGATTGTATTCTATTTTTTTCTTCAAAATCTATTCTTTCTTTTTCGATTAAACGATTTAGTATTTTCTCCAAACTCGCTTTAGCTTTATCTAAAGCTACTTGATTGGTGTCGTATAACTTTACTTTACAACCAGAAGTTGCAGCTACTTGCGCAATACCACTTCCCATGGTTCCAGAACCTATTATTCCTATGTTCATATTTTTTACTTTTATTGTGGATTCCTGCCTACGCAGGAATGACAAAACTGTTTATTTTTTATGAGATCCTGAAACGAGTTCAGGATGACAAACCTAAAATGGTAGATTTGTTACATCTACATTTCCACCAGACAAGATAATGCCGACGTTTTTAGTTGCAAATTCTTCTTTATTTTTTAAAACTGCTGCAAAAGGCACCGCACACGATGGTTCTATAATAATCTTCATGCGCTCCCAAATCAACTTCATCGCGTTTACAATTTCATCTTCTTCAACGCGGATTATCTTATCAACGTGTTTTTGAATAATCGGGAAATTTCGGTCTCCCAAATGTGTTCTTAAGCCATCTGCCACTGTATTGAAACTATCGTTTGTTTCTATTTTACCTGAAATTAATGAACGATATGCATCATCAGCTTCCATGGGTTCTCCACCAATTACTTTGCAATTGTTTGAAAAATGATGCGCAGCCAAAGCCGTCCCTGCAATGAGTCCGCCTCCACCAACTGGTGTTAAAATTACATCTAAATCTGGATATTCCTCGAGTAATTCCATAGCTGCTGTGCTATTACCATAAATGACCTCATCTTGATTAGATGGATGCAAAAATGAAGCTCCTTTTTCTTCCTTTATTTTATTCGCAGTAGCCTCTCTAGCTTGTGGTGTGGATTCGCATTCTATGATTTCTCCACCATAGGTTTTAACTGCATTTTTTTTGACTTGTGGCGCGTTTTCAGGCATTACGATATAAGCTTTCACGCCTAATTTTAACGCTGCTAAAGATACCGCTTGTGCAAAGTTTCCTGAAGAATGTGTTACTACGCCTCGTGCTCTTTCTTCTTCAGTTAATGATAAAATTGCATTTGCTGCGCCTCGCATTTTAAACGCTCCCATTTTTTGAAAGTTTTCACATTTAAACACAATAGTAGCACCTACCATTTCATTTATTAAGCTTGAACTTAAGACAGGTGTCTTGTGAATAAAGGGTTTTATTCTGTTGTGGGATTGTATGAGAGTTTGTTTATTCATTTTAAAATAGATTCCTGCTGACGCAGGAATGACAAAACTTTAGTTGCCTTTGAAATTTGGTTTTCTTTTCTCTATAAATGCTGCAACGCCTTCGGCATAATCATTAGTACTTGCTGCTTCTATCTGTAATTTAGATTCTAAAGCCAGTTGTTGTTCTAAAGTATTGGTTAATGACGCATTGAATGCTTCTTTAATTTTACCTAATGCTAAAGTTGGCATGTTTGCTAATTTTAAAGCGAGCTTGTTTACCGCTTCTTCAAAGTCTTCTAAAGGAATCATTTTATAAATCATTCCCATTTTCTCTGCTTCTTCAGCTCCAATTTTATCCCCTAACATGGCTAATGCTTGTGCTTTTTGAAATCCAATTAATCTTGGTAAAAAATACGTTCCTGCACTATCTGGAATTAAGCCTATTAAACTAAATGCTTGAATAAAATTCACTTTTTCATGTGCTACAACTATATCACAAGCCAAAGCTATATTGGCTGCTGCACCTGCTGCAACACCATTGACTGCTGCGATAATTGGTTTTTTAATCGCTCGGATTTTTGTAATTATTGGGTTGTAATGCTCGTCTAATATTTTTTTGAAGCCAGGATTTAAATTTGGATCTGTAACTTCTTTTAAATCTTGACCAGCACCAAATGCTTTTCCTGCTCCTGTAATTACAATGGCCCTAACATCTGTATTTGTTTCGCAAGCATCTAAAGTATCTTGAAACAGAAATGCCATTTCCCTGTTAATGCTATTGAATACTTCTGGTCTATTTAGCGTGATGTACGCTATTTTATTTTCTATTTTTAAAAGAATGCTTTTACTCATACTTATTTTCTTGTTTGTCTACTTAAGACATTTAAAATAATCAAATGGTTCTTGGCAATCGTCACACTGAAATTGTGCTTTGCATGCTGTAGAACCAAACTGACTTACTAATCTTGTATTTGTGGAACCACAATTGGTACATTTTACCAATCGTTTTCCATTTAATAGCACCTCTTTATCTGCTTCTGCATTTAAAGGTGCTGCTATACCGTAATCTTCTAAGGCTTTTCTTCCTCTTGGTGTAATCCAATCGGTTGTCCAAGCTGGTGCTAAAATTAATTCGATTTCGGAATCATATCCTGCTATTTTTAAAGCAGCTTTTATATCGTCTCCAATGACATCCATTGCTGGACAACCACTATAGGTTGGTGTAATTTGGACTTTAACGATGTTATTTTCGATAACAGCAGAACGTACCACTCCCATATCCATGATGGATAATACTGGAATTTCAGGATCTGAGACAGACTCCAAAATGGCAACAAAAGCCCCATCCACCTTCCCCAAAGGGGAAGAGTTTTCACTCGGACCGGTTATATGTACTGTTTTATTCATAATCTAACTTCTTCCCTCTGGGAAGATTGAGATGGGCTTTTTTTTTTTTACCATTCCATATTTGGATAGGTACGTTGCATGTATTGTAAATCGCTTAACAAGTATCCTAAATGTTCTGTATGAATACCATGTTTTCCTCCTTTTTGAAACCATTTAGATTCCGGAATTTCTAAAGTAGCTTCTTTTAAAACCTCTTCTACTTTTGAGTAATATGCCTCTTTTAGTTTTGTAACATCTACTCCAACACCTTCTGCAACCATTGCTTTATCTGCTTCGGTTTGATGAAATAATTCATCTGTATATGTCCATAAAGCCTCTATTGCTTCCTGCATCTTTTTTTTACTTTCTGCTGTTCCATCTCCTAAACGCTTTAACCAATCGGTAGAAAATCGTTGATGATAACTGACTTCTTTGATTGATTTTGTTGCAATTGCGGAAAGCGTTAAATCCTTACTTTTTTCTAATTCCGTTAAAAATAGAAAGTGATACACATCAAATAAAAACTGACGTGCAATAGTATATGCAAAATTGGTATTTGGTTGCTCTACTAATAAAACATTGACGTATTCTCTTTCTTTACGAAGCATTGCTATATCATCTTCCGTTCGTTTATCTCCTGCAATTTTTGCTGCATATTGATAATAGCTACGTACTTGACCAAAGAAATCTAAAGAAATATTAGTACAGGCAATATCTGTTTCTAGGCTTGGTCCATGACCTGTAAGTTCTCCTAATCTTTGACCTAGGATTAGACTGTTATCGGCAATACCTAATATATAATTATATAAATTCTGATTCATAGTTTCCTAAATGAGATTCCTGCATTACTCATCAATTCATATTTTCTTTTATTGAATTCGTGAATCTTCGATTTCGCAGGAATTTGTTACATATGTTTTACTTCGTCTGGTAAATCGTAAAATGTTGGATGACGATATACTTTATCGTGAGCAGGCTCGAACATTTCTCCATTATTTTCTGGATTGGACGCTGTAATGTGTTTAGATTCTACAACCCAAATACTAACACCTTCGCTTCTTCTTGTGTAAACATCACGTGCGTTTTCTAATGCCATATCTTCATCTGCTGCGTGTAAACTTCCGCAGTGTCTGTGTTCTAATCCGTTTTTACTTCTTACGAAGACTTCCCATAAGGGCCAATTTTTTGTTGACATAACTATATTTCTTTAAGTAGTTCTCGACTGCGCTCGAACAGACATTATATTATACTGCTTGTTTTTCTTTTCTTTGTTGCTTTTTAGAGGCATGTGCCATTGCTGCATCACGAACCCATTCTCCATTTTCCCAAGCATTTACTCTTGCCTTCATTCGTTCTTTATTCATTGGTCCATGACCTTTTACAACTTGCCAGAATTCGTCCCAATTGATTTCTCCAAAGTCATAACTTCCGCGTTCTTCATTCCATTTTAAATCGGCATCTGGAATGGTTAAACCAATTAACTCTGCTTGCGGAACGGTTTGGTCTATAAACTGCTGACGTAAATCGTCGTTAGACTTACGTTTTAGTTTCCATTTCATGGATTGTTCTGTGTGAATAGACTCTGCATCTGTAGGACCTAACATCATTAAACTTGGCCACCACCAACGGTTTAAAGCATCTTGCGCCATTTCTTTTTGTTCTGGTGTGCCATTAGCCAACTTAATCATGATTTCATAACCTTGACGTTGGTGGAAACTCTCTTCTTTGCACACACGAATCATTGCTCTTGCGTATGGCCCGTAAGAAGTGTTACATAATGGTACTTGATTGATTATTGCTGCACCATCTACTAACCAACCTATGGCTCCCATATCTGCCCAAGTAATTGTTGGGTAATTAAATATGGAAGAATATTTTGCTTTTCCTGTGTGTAATTGCTCGTACATTTGCTCTCTGGAAATGCCTAAAGTTTCGGTTGCAGAATAAAGGTATAAACCATGTCCTGCTTCGTCTTGTACTTTTGCTAATAGTGCCACTTTACGACGTAAGGAAGGTGCTCTTGTAATCCAGTTTCCTTCAGGTAACATACCTACAATTTCGGAATGTGCGTGTTGCGACATTTGCCTGATATGCGTTTTGCGATACTTTTCTGGCATCCAATCTTTAGGTTCGATTTTCTCGTCTCTTGCGATACGTGCTTCGAATTGTTCTTCTAAACTTTTTATTTGTTCTTCACTCATGATATATAGTTGTTAGTGAATCGTATTTAGTGATTAGTGGATTCCTGCCTATGCAGGAATGACAAATTGTTATTATACATCAAAATCAACAACGACTTTATCTGATGTTGGTACTGCTTGACAGCTTAGCACCAAGTTTTGTGATACTTCTTTATCGCTTAACGCATAATTTATTTTCATCTCTACGCTTCCTTCTTTGACTTCGCATTTGCAGGTACTACAAACGCCACCTTTACAGGCGAATGGCAAATCTGCTCCTGCGCCTAAGGCTGCATCGAGAATATTATCATATTCTTTAGTCATGGTGAATGCGAATTCTTTTCCACCATCGACAATGGTTACTTCTGTTCCTTCTACTTTTTGTTCTGCTAAACGTTCTGCTCTTTTAATATCTTCGTCTGATAATCCTGTTACGAACAGCTCGAAATGCACGAGTTCTTCAGGTAAACCTGCGTTTATTAAATACTCGCTTACGTAGTTTACCATTTTTTCTGGACCACAAAGAAAAACTTCATTAGTATCTGGAATGTCGATAAATGTTTTGGTTAAGACTTGCATTTTCTCATCATTAAATCTGCCATTGAACAATTCGATATCGCGACGCTCTTTGGTTAAAAAATAATAGATTTCTAGTCTGCCAAAGTATGTATTTCTAAGCTGCTCTAGTTCTTCTTTAAAGATAATGGATTTTGCTGTTTTATTCACATAAAACAACTTACATGTTGCATTTGGTTCTGCAGACAAATGTGCTTTTAACATGGAAAGCACTGGTGTAATACCACTTCCTGCGGCAAAAAATAGATAGTTTTTTAAGGCTTGAGGTTGCACCTCGACACCAAATGTACCGCTTGGTACCATAACTTCTAACTCGTCTCCTGCTTTTAATTTTTCATTGATGTAAGTTGAAAATTTTCCGCCAGGAATTAATTTAACTGCTACTTGCCACTTATTATCTAATGGACTTGAACATAATGAATAGGAACGACGGACGTCTTCTCCATTAATATCTGCTTTAAGGGTTAAATGTTGACCTTGTCTGAATGAAAAAACTTTCTGCAAATCTGAAGGCACATCAAAAGTAATTACTGATGTGTCCTCTGTCTCTTTATATATATCTGCAACTTTTAAGTTGTGAAATTCTGCCATATTGATTAATTAAAAACAAAACTAACAGTTGTTAGTTAACATGACAAAGTTATAAAATATAATCTAAATTATTTGTTAATGCCATTAATCAAGATATGGCTTAAGGTATTTGTTAAGTCATTAAGGTCAATATCATCCTTTTTAGGAATCCAAATGTAAAGTGATCGTAAGGTTGTTAGTATAGAAAACATCATTACATCTGGTTTTACATTTACGATCTCTCCCGAAGCAATGCCAGCATTAAGTATACTTCTAAAATCATTCTCATAATCCGAGCGCAATTTTTGATAATAACCTAACTTTTCTTCTAAATGCATCCAATCATTATTAAGTGATGCCATTCCATAAATATTTTGGCTAGAAATTTTTACGTGTAGTTCAATAATTTTATTTAGTTTGTCTATACAATTATCATTAGAAGACTGAATTAACTGCATTCCTTCAGTAAATTCTTCAGCAAGAGAAATTATTATGGTCTTTAAAATATCTTGCTTAGATTTTATATGATTATATAAACTTGCCGCTTTGATACCCATCACTTTTGCCAAATCTCTCATGGTTACGGCACTGTAACCTTTTTCCTTAAATAATTTGGCAGCCACTCTTATGATTTCTTCTTGTCTTGTTTCTGATTTCATCTGTTATCTAAACCACTAAAATAAGAAGATTTTTATGTAACTATTATATAATGTAACTTTGGTTACGCATTGGTCTAATTTCTTTTTAGACTTTTGACAAAAATTATATACTATGGGAATATTTAATGCTTTATTTGGAAAATCGACTAACAATGTTGCAGAATATATTGAAAAAGGCGCTGTAATATTAGATGTGAGAACAAAAAGTGAATATAATGGTGGACATATAGAAAATGCTATTCATATTCCGGTTCAAGAATTAGCAAATAGAATTAATGAAATTAAAAAATTAAATAAACCTGTTATTGCGCATTGTGCAAGTGGCATGCGCTCTGCTAATGCAGCTAATATTTTAAAATCTAACGGAATTGATGCTATAAATGGTGGTGGACTAAGTAGCTTACAGCGCAAGCTAGGTTAATTTAATATGTCTTCTAAATTTTCGAGCTGAATTAAATCGTTAACGGGATTTTCATTGTACTGCAATGTCCAACCTAAAGAGTTCGTTAACATAAAAAATTTAGAAAGCTCACTGATTAATCGATTTTGAGCGTTAGCTTTTAAATCTGAAGCTTCAATCTTTTTCATTAAAGATTTACTAACCGTTTCCTTAATCTTATTATAGTCTTTGGCTTCAAATGGATTGAGATAATCGGCTTGGATATCGTAATACTCAAAATCTGGACTAATTTTTATTTCTTCTTTTGGGATATTTAAGATTTGAAGCGTTTTAGTTGTTTCATCAATATTGTATTCAATTTTACTCAAATCATAAGTCACAGTAACATCTGCGTTTACCACGACTAATGCTTTTTTATCTGCAGAAAGATAGTCTCCAAAAATAGCTTTAGAATTTTTGTAGCTAAACACTTCAGAAAAATGCCCTTCGGTTACAACTAATTTACCTACGTTTTTTATTTGTTCTTGGATTAAAGCACTGTGCTCTTCAATTACAATTTTATCTTCATTTTTATCATCACAATATTTAAAAGTAAAAATGACAATTATTGCGATAATGATACCAAATACTATTTTTTTCATAGGTTATTTTATACATTTTACATATTTAATACTGTAAAATTAATTATTATTAAATCTTGTTTTTTTGCCTTATGTCGTAAACGTGTGTGGGTTAACTAAAAAAAATGCAACATATCACTAAAATTTAAAAGTTTCTTTCTTCTGGTTTTAACTTAGACACAGAATAAGATAGTATTTCTATTAAAACAGAATACTTAAAGAAAGCCCTCTAATCTAAAAAGTGACTATTATGTTTAAAAATATAAGCACACTACTTATCCTATTTACGACTTTAACTAGCTACGGCCAAGACTTCAAGTTAATAAAAAACACACATCCTAAAGCAAAAGAGTTAAAGCATAGTTTAAATCATACCAAAGACAGTTTAATTTTAGAATGTAATAACAAGATTCTAAATGTAGAGTTTTTTAATGAAGATTTTGAAAAAAAAGTAATCGTTGATGACCTTAAGACCAAAATATCACTGAAAGAATTTCCACAGGGAAAATTTGTTATAGAAGCTAAGTTAGCAGATAAAATTATTCTTATGGATTTGATTAGACATGAGAACTATAATGACAACCCTCAAACGGATGTAAATGAACCAGCAGAAGGTAAAGGTATGATGTTAGATGAGAGTTTAAATATTATAAAATCATCACCAAAAAATAGTATTTCATATATTCTTACTCGTGGCAAAATAAAACAAAACAGAACTAATAGTTCTAAATTTTATTGGATAATATCTCATGTAAATAATAAGATAGGATCGAGTAAAACTATGAAATTAGCAGACCAAGAATCAGTGGATAGAATGATATTAAAACATAAGGTAGAACTAAAAAGTGATTGTGGCAAACTTAACGAGTTAACCATTTGGGAAGTATATGATACTAGTGAATTTATGGAAAACCAAGCCTCTAATCCAAACTTTGTATATACTTCAACTACGGATGTTTTTAATTCTACACCGTATTATACGACAAATCTAAAATCTCAAGATTTATAGTTTATAAGATAATTTTTGGAATAATTTAAGGTTTTTAAGTTTTTGACTTTTCAAATATCACAATTTTTAAACCTCTAGTAATCAAGACAGTTAATATTAAAACATTTACTTTTCATGCCGTTTTTTGTGTTGTTTATCGAAGATCTTTACACATTAACTAAGATTAAAGTAGGCTAACTGATTTATAGAAATTACCAAAATAAAAGCAAATATCTTTGTTTATACCGATGAATTGTACATATTTGTAGTTACATTGGTAATATTGTTTCCCCAAAGCAAAAACCTACTTAGACATGAAAACACTTTACACAACAGTGTTCTTACTTTTGGCATCATTAGTTTATGCCCAAAAATCTACATTATATCAAAATGTAAATGTAAGAGCGCAAGAACTTAAACACAACCTTAACAAAACTGGAGATAGTCTCATATTAAAATGTGAGCGAACAGTATACGAAATTGTTATATTCAACGATGATTTTGAACGTGTTATTAAAGTTAGAGATAATGAAGCCGTTATACCTATCGCTGATGTCCCTGTTGGAAGATATATTGTAGAAGCCTTGCTAAGTGACAAGTTAATAGTAATGACTCTATTAAGAAATGAATCTTTTGGAACACCTCCTCCTAAAGCTCTTATAACGGATAGCTCTGATTTATTTGGAACCAAACAAAAAAAGGAAGCTGTAGCGAGTGTTGAAGTCCCAATTAAGACTCCAGAAAAAGAAGAAATTAAAGTTGCTGCAATTGAAGAGACTCAACCGATGGAAGAACTAACCAGCAGTGAGAATCATATAAAAAAGACAGATTTAGCGGTTGCAGGTAAAAAGTCTGAGCCAGAAAAAGTAAAAAAACCAAGGCTAAAAAGAAAGGTAACTTATACCAAACCTAAAGATCCAACGGAAAGTAGTTTATCATTATTTAAATCTGAAAAACAAACCGCTAGTACTTCATCTAAAAGATCTACCAGAGAAGTCGATGCTGCGAGAGCTAATAGAATTGAGAGTACATATTGGGTAGAATATAGAATTAACAATGGACAGAGCTCTCAAAAAATACAAAAATTAGGAGATCAAGATACGGTTGATCGTATGATTAGAAAAATAGAGATTGATAAGAAAACTAAAGCCGGACGATTAAATGAACTTATTATCTGGACGGTTTATGATCCTCCACAATTTGTAAATCACAAAAAGAACAATAAATCGAACTTTACAACATTACCATCGGAAAGCTTCAATCTAGAACCTTATTACAAGCAAGTAAACGATCCGGATAATTTGTAATTTTCATAACTTAAATACATAAAACGTAATATATAAATCTCAGATTAGTAATTAATCTGAGATTTTTTTTACAATTAATCCAATCACTCTAACGGACTAGCTTAGTGAATCTCCATGAGATAATCACACCTCAACAAAACCCACTTAATCATCTGAAATTAAACAACTTAAACCAAACAAACGCATTAATAAAAAAATTAACTTTAATACCTTTTTTTTGCACTACGTCGATAGTGAATACAACTCAACAATAAAATAAGTAATGTGTCCATTTATCTAAAATTAGGTTAGTATAATACTTTAATTTTACACTAGCTAAGTGAGTAATCCCTAATTACTTTTTGCTATTAAATTGTTCCCAAAAACAAAAAACCTACTTTATTATGCGACTACAAATTACACTCGTGTATTTGCTTTTGACTTCTTTTGTTTATGGTCAAAAATCCACGTTATTCCAAAATAAAAATTCTAGAGCTTTAGAGCTAAAACACGAACTAAATAAAACTAACGATAGTCTTATTTTAAAATGTGATCGTACCATATTCGAAGTCGTTTTCTTTAACGATGATTTTGAAAGGGTCGTTAGAGTTAGAAAAAAAGAAGCCAAAATCGCTATAACAGATTTGCCAGTAGGTCAGTATATAATTGAAACACTTCTTAGAGATAAACTCATTGTACTTACTTTAGTAAGAAACGAAGAGTTTAAATTACCCAAACAGGATATTATAGCTAATGTTGTAAAGCAGGAAGAAAAAAAACCTACACCCTCTCAACTTTTAAACAGAGAAACGATAACTAAAAAATCTGATTTGGCAGTAGCAGGAAAAAAAGCTGTTAGAACAGTTGAAGTAAAAAGAAAGCAATCCACAGCACTTTATTGGATAGAATACAAAATCAATACGGGTCAAAACACACTTAAAACCGAAAAATTTGGAGATCAAGCAGCTATTGACCAAATGATTAGAAAAATTGAAATAGATAAAAAAACTAAAACAGGTCGCTTAAATGAGTTGATAGTTTGGAAAGTGTTTGATTCTTCCAAGTTTTTAAAACATAGAAGAGCAAACAAAAACAATTATTCTACAACAGCATCAGACAGCTACAATACAGAGCCTTATTACAAAGAAGTAAATGAGCTAGACAGCAAATAGTCTACTATTTTTTTAACTCTAATTTCTCAGCAAAATAATCACAAAAATCTTTCATTGTTGCAGTCATTTTTTCATCTTGAGTGGCTCTTAAAAACGTATCACTCATTGTGACTAATGTTTGATGAAAAAACAATTTCATTTCATCTACAGGCATATCCTTTGTCCATAAGTCTATTTTTAGAGTTTCTTGCGCATTACTATCCCAAACAGATAACATTAATGCTTTAGCTTCTTCATTATTAACACCACCATCTTGTGCAGACCAGTTTAATTTTTCTGGCACACGGTTTTCATCAAGTTCTACGTTTAATACTATCTTAGATTTTATAACTTTAGACATTACTTTTTTGGTTTAAAATTTGCGTTTCTAAATATTTCTTCAGGTTCAGTTTGCATTATTTTTAACACATCATCCTCTACTTTTTCAGCATAAGCTTTAACAATTTGCCAACCTAAATACTGACCTAATCGTCCAGGCGAATCATTATCTAATTCTAGCCCAAATTTTGTAAATGGTGCATCACCAACAAAGCGACTTGGCAATTTACTGTTTGTACTATAAAGGAATTCTTTTTCTACAAAATAACTCCATATCTGGCTTTCATTTGCTTCTGCCCATTTTAACTGCGCTTCAGAATATCCTATTTTTTCAGCGTCAGTTTTAAACGGAATCATTACGTCTTTAAAGTATAACAACTTACCAAAGTAAATCATCTCATCTAACAGCGTACTTCGCCTAGTTTGAAAATTATATTTTGATGCATACCCATTTGCTACATCAGAGATAATCTGATCTTCTTTCATATTGGCAGCGATATACATTGGTATATTTTGATAAAATGGATGACTAGCTCCTAAATAATTATCTAATGCGATAAGAACAATAGAATCGTTAACAAAGGTTTTATCTCTGTAAGCTACATCGTTAGTTAAAGTTATAACTCTAGGAGCCTTAAAGGTTTTATCATAATATTTTAGATGCTGAAATAAGCCTTCTAACTCTTTTGTAGCCGTATTGACATCTGGAAATTTCTCTTGTACTTCGCCTAGTAATTCATTTTGTAAACTATCATTCATTTTTTCAATCCAGAAAGAATCCGGATCACTTATAAAAAAAAATGGGTAAGCCTCTTTTAATTTTTGAAGATCTTTAGGCTCAGCCTCAAAAAACGCTTTATCAAAACGTTCAACGTAAAAATCTATATCAATCTCAGCAATTTGTTTTTCTAGTTTAGACTCCTCTTCACAAGACCATATAACTAATCCTATCACTAATATTATAAAAAATCTTATCTGCATTTTATAAAACATTTTTAATCCTAACACGTTTGCGTTATTTTTGTTGTGCAAAGGTACACTTCTTTGTTATAAAAACTCAAAAATTATGCAGACAGAAAAGATTGTAAATCATATTGTAGATTGGTTAAAAGACTATGCCACTAAAGCTGGTGTTAATGGTTTTGTAATAGGAATTTCGGGCGGAATTGATTCTGCCGTAACCTCAACTCTTTGTGCAAAAACAGGTTTAGATCTTCTCTGTATTGAAATGCCAATTCACCAAGCCGCTAGCCACGTTACAAGAGCACAAGAGCATATTGCTCAATTAAAAGCGCGTTTTCCTAACGTTAAAGATGCACGAGTAGACTTAACACCTGTGTTTGAAGAATTCAAAACAGAAGTAAATTTAGATGGTAAGGAAGCAATTGTAAATATGGCTTTAGCAAATACGCGAGCGCGTTTAAGAATGACTACGTTGTATTATCACGCTGGTCTTTTAGGTCTTTTAGTTGCAGGCACAGGGAACAAAGTTGAAGATTTTGGTGTTGGGTTTTATACTAAATATGGAGATGGTGGAGTTGACTTAAGTCCGATTGCAGATTTATTAAAGTCTGAAGTATATGAAATTGGATCCTATCTAAAAGTGCCAGAATCTATAATGAATGCAGCGCCTAGTGATGGATTATTTGGTGATGCACGAAGTGATGAAGATCAAATTGGAGCTTCTTACCCAGAATTAGAATGGGCAATGCAAATGAAAGACGAAGGAAAATCAGCAAATGATTTTGAAGGAAGACAACGAGAAGTTTATGAAATCTTTTCTAGATATAATAACTCTAACAAACATAAAATGGTCGCCATACCAGTTTGCGAAATCCCTAATAATTTAAAATAAATTTTGCGTTTTAATATACTAAATAGTGAAATTAATCAATTTTTCACTATTTTTACCTAATTGAATCTACACATTGTATTGATTATAGCCTATTAAATTATTAATAATCCTAACCAACCAAATAAAATACAATAGTAATGATACATATTTTACTAGTTGATAATCATCCCATTATACGCAAGGGATTAGAGCTATATCTTAACAGCAAGCCAGACCTTAAAGTAATAGGAAGTTTAGAAAGCGGAATTGAAATATTTGAATTTGTTAGACGTAATAAAGTAGATGTTATTATATCTGAAGTAGATCTTCCAGAACTTAATGGAATAACTGCACTTAGAGCTATAAAAAAAGAATACAAGTCTGTAAATGTATTAATGTTTAGCCACCAACCCGAAGAAATTTACGCCATAAGCACACTAAAAGCAGGTGCATCTGGTTATTTAAATAAAACTGCTGAAGTCGAAGCTATAGAAACTGCTGTCCGAAAAATTCATGCTGGTGAGACTTCACTTAGTGAAAAAATGGATAAGCACCTTCGTTATGAAGACACCAGAAAAAGCAGAAGTAGAATGTTTAAAAAACTATCAACACGAGAGGTAGAAGTTTTAAAACTATTATCCATTGGTCGTAAGAATAAGGAAATTGCGCAAGAATTAGATATCAATGAAAAAACAGTAAGTACTTATAAAGCACGCTTGTTTAAAAAACTTAATGTAACCAACATTGTAGACTTAATTCACCAAGCTAAACACCATAATTTAGCTTAGATAATAATAATAATAGAAATAACAGATGTCATGTAACTTTACGTGGCATTTTTTTTATGTTTTTAGCCAACAACTTTACCCAACTTACGAGACAATAACATCTTAAGACCTACGTAATCTTTAACATCTTCTATAATGGATCTCGTATCCGCGTTTTCGTTTAATGTTTCATTTTTATATTCTGCCACTTTTTGATCTATAAGATGACATCTTAAACTTAAGATCGTTTGACTTACCAGTTGAGAAACTGCATCCTTCTTTTCTTTAGGCACAATTTGATTACGCTCCCAATCGTGTAGATTATATCTTTCATCTTCCATTAAAATGCTTGTAACTAAACTTGCAGCTTCTTGATCGAGTTGGTTTACAAAGTTTTTAGTTGAAAAATTTTCATCAACATTCAACTTATCAATAATAGAATAATATAAAGCCTTAAACTGAGGGTTAGAAAATTGCATTTCATCTTCTTGAAGGTCTAGATATATTTTTTCGAACACTCTTGTTTCGTGTTGAGTAGGCTCTAAAACTAAATCTCCTGAAGCCTCATCTTCCTTTAATATTAAGTCCTCAAATTGTTCGGTTCTTTCACCATACAACATCAGAATTTCAATAATTTTACGTTCTAACTCAAACTGAACATCTACCTTTTGCTTAGGCTTTTGTTCATTTTTCACAACCTGAAATGCTTGTTGTTCTTGCTTATGACTCTTACTAGCGTCTTGAGTCTCTTTTTTATTTATCTGTGCTAACGTACTAAAAAGTACAGTTTCACTTATATCCATAATTCGAGCACACTCTTGTATATAGATTTCACGCTTTATCTGGTCTGGTATAAGTGCAATACTATTTACAATTTCTCTAATAGTCTCTGCTTTCTTAATAGGATCATTGTTCGCTTCTTTTACCAATAATGACGCTTTAAACTGAATAAAATCCTTTGCATTTGCATTGAGGTATTCCGTAAGTTCTTCTAATGTATTTGATTTTGAAAAACTGTCAGGATCTTCACCGTCTGGAAATGTGCATACTTTTACATTAACACCTTGTTCTAGAATTAAATCTATACCACGAATGGAAGCTCTTATACCTGCTGCATCTCCATCAAATAGTACTGTAATATTATTAGTAAGTCTATTAATTAGCCTTATTTGATCTGAAGACAAAGCAGTTCCAGAAGAGGAAACCACATTGGTAATTCCGGTTTGATGAAATTGAATAACATCGGTATAACCTTCTACCAAATAACAATTATCTTCTTTAGCAATACTCTGTTTGGCGTGATACAAACCATACAAAACTTTACTTTTGTGATATATTTCACTTTCAGGAGAGTTAAGATATTTAGCTGCTTTTTTATCGGCCACTAAAATACGTCCTCCAAAGCCTAGAATTCTTCCACTCATACTATGAATAGGAAACATAACTCTACCTTTAAATCTATCGAAACGCTTTTCGCCCTTTACAATAGTTAAACCTGTTTGCTCTAAAAAATTGATATTATAACCTTTTCCTAAAGCATCATCAGTAAAGGCTTGCCACTCATCTAACGAATATCCTAATTGAAACTTTTTAATCGTTTCTTCTGTAAAGCCACGCTCTTTAAAATAACTCAAGCCAATTGCCTTACCTTGATTACTATTATGTAATACTTTTTGAAAATAAGTGTTGGCATATTCACTTACCAAATACAAACTTTCTCTGGTATCAGCCTGCGCTTTTTCCTCGTCAGTTTGTTCTGTTTCTTCAATTTCAATATTATACTTTTTTGCTAAATACTTTATAGCTTCAGGATATGTAAAATGCTCATGTTCCATTAAAAAAGTCACAGCATTCCCTCCTTTTCCACTCGAAAAATCTTTCCATATTTGTTTTACAGGTGAAACCATAAAACTTGGTGAACGCTCTTCACTAAAAGGACTTAGCCCTTTAAAATTACTACCAGATTTTTTTAATTGTACAAAATCGCCAATAACCTCTTCTACGCGAGCGGTTTCAAAAACTTGTGCTATGGAACTTTGTGAAATCAAATATCTTGGGTATTAAATAGTCTGCAAATTTAAGAAGATAAATTGATAATTAATCAAACTGTAACCGCTCATATGTTAAACAATAGATAATTGAAACTAGGAACATACATCTATTTACTATATTTAAAATATGAATAATGCCGCGGAAAACACTAAAACGAAGTCTTCAGACTCTCATAACAAACGTAAAATATATAAGAAAAAGAAATATACAATTCCTATAATTATAATTACTACTCTAATAGCCTTAAGAATTTATTTGCCCTATTTTGTTAAAGATGAAGTTAATAAAGTCTTGGCTGATCTTCCTGGATATTTTGGTAAAGTTAAAGATATAGACATTTCACTATTACGAGGTGCTTATGTTATTGAGGACTTATATCTTAATAAGGTTAATGCTAAAACAGAAGTGCCTTTTCTTAATTTCCCCAAAACAGACATATCTATACAGTGGAAATCAATATTTAAAGGTAAAATTGTGAGTGAGATAATCATGACCAATCCTGAAATTATATATGTTATGGAAGATCAACAAACAGAAGGAAAAACTGCAGATTCTGATGATTGGACAGAAGCCTTAACCGACTTAGTACCTATTGATATTAATAATTTTGAAATTCATAACGGAAAGATGGCGTTTGTAGAATTGCAGGCAGATCCTAATATTGATTTACATTTCAACAAATTAAATTTAACTGCAAAAAATTTGAGAAACGTATCTTCTAAAGAGCACACTTTACCTTCTCCCATTTATGCAACCGCGACTTCTATTGGAAATGGAATGGTCACTTTAGATGGCAATATTAATCTTATTAAAGAAATACCAGATATGAATATTGAATTTGGCCTAAAAGGAGCTGATGTTACTGCTTTAAATCCGTTTACAAAACATTACGCAGGCATTGATTTTAAATCTGGAACATTTGAGCTTTTTAGTGAAATGGCTATTGCAGATGGTTATCTAAAAGGCTATATGAAACCATTAGTAACCGATTCTAACCTAATAAGTAAAGAGGACAGTTTTCTTAGCATTTTGTGGGAAGGTTTTGTTGGTTTTTTTAAATTCATTTTAAAGAATCAAAAGACTGATACCTTAGCCACAAAAATACCTATTGAAGGCGATCTTACTCAAATTAAAACAGGAGTTCTACCTAGTGTCCTTAACATTTTAGAAAATGCCTGGATAAAAGCCTTTAAAGGTGTTGTTGATGATGATATTGAATATAAAGATGCTTTAGACGCCAAGAATTAACGTAAGATGGTTTAATTTATAAAAACCAATATAAATTAATGTATTATCACATTCATATTATATAACTTTAACTTCATATTTTGAACTTAAATAGAATGAAATTTAAATACAACGCAACTTCTCTTAGGCTTTATTTTGCCGCTGTAAGCCTATCATTAATCTACATTTCTTGCACAACAAAAAGGGCTGAACCCTTTTCTTTCATTCAATTATGCGATACACAGTTAGGAATGGGTGGTTATGAACATGATATTGCCACTTTTAAACAAGCTGTATCTCAAATAAATGAATTAAACCATGATTTTGTAGTCATTTGTGGTGATCTTGTTAACGACGCTGCTGACAGTAGCTATGTTGAATTTAAAGACATAATGAAAGAATTAAAAACACCTTGTTATGTAGCTGCTGGCAATCATGATGTTGGTAATATCCCTAATGACTCAACACTTCGTTTTTACAGAAATACTATTGGCAAAGATTACTATGATTTTAAACACAAAAACAATGCTTTTGTTGTTATAAATACCCAACTACTTAAAGTAGATGTTGAAAATGAATCTGAAAAGCATTACAACTGGTTTAAAAATAAACTTGAAAGTCATAAAAAAGAACAACATTCTGTATTTGTAATTGGTCATTATCCTTTGTTTACAGAGACACCTAACGAAGAAGAACATTATTTTAATTTACCTGTGGATAAAAGGAAAGAAATATTAGAATTGTTTAAGAACAATAATGTTGCAGCATATTTATCTGGTCATACACATAAGTTAACCATCAATAATTATGAGAACATTCAACTAGTAAGTGGTGAAGCTACAAGTAAAAATCTAGATGATAGACCACTAGGATTTAGGCAATGGGAAGTTTCGGGAGATACAATTGAACATAAGTTTGTTCATCTTAAACCTATTAATCAAATTCAGCAGTAAAAATAAAAAGCCCAAATCTAATAATAGATTTAGGCTTTTTATCTCAACTAAATTGATTGGTTAATCTAAATCAAAACGCAACCCAACAGAAATATTATTCTGGTCTATTGCTTGGTCTTTAAATAATGGATTTAGATCATATTTTACGTAAAGTGATATATCATCATAACCTACATATGCACTTAAACCATATACAAAATTAGAAGTGTTATAATTTTTTCTGATTTTATCCTTAACACGATCTCCATTCTCTTTATACTTCAGTTTTTGCAATGTACCAAGCCTTAAACCTCCATAACCACCAATCCCGAATTTAAATTGGTTTTCCGTCGTATACCTTATTTTATTCTCATATTCTCTTTTTTTAGATGGTCCAAATTCTAAGTGAAGCGGAAACACTAAATTAGTTACTCTAAATTGTGCTTTATCGAGATCTACTGGAAATTCTTGTAATGACGTTACATCTTCTGATTGTACAAAATATTGATTATCCTTCATATTCAATTTGTTCCATTGAAATGAAAACCCATAATTCACTCTCATAAAGTTAGAGTCTTTAAAAAGACGTGTTTGCCATAGCCAACCCAACTCTACAAAACCAGAACCTCCAATCTTATATGGAGAATCGTCTAAATTTTCGCCATCAATTAATGTGTTATTGAAGCCTATAGCAAAAAGTAATTTATTAGTGGTTCTAAGATCGTACTTAGGAGCTTTATCCTCAGACCCTATATTGATATGCAAACCATTAGATCCAATGTTTAATTCTACCTTCTCGTCATCGTCGCTTCTATATTGATAAGCATCATAGCCATTACGCTTTAGTAAAGCAATTTGCTTATCTATAATAACCGTTCTGTTTTCAATATTTAGCACAGCTACCTTTGCAGCTTCTTTCTTTAGGTTTTCAGCTTCTGCAGCTGTGATTTCATCGGCATCTAACCTATCATTGATTTTTTGAATTTTTAACTTTAAAGCTCCTTTTTCTTGTGCTTCAATTTGAGACCTTTCTTCTTCTAATTTAACAATTTTGTAATCTATTTTTTCCTTTCTAATAGAATCTAAATCCTTTGTTTGTGCTTGTAAATGTGATATTGTAATGCTTAAAATTAGGCATACTAATAGCTTTGTAATTGTGTTCATGACTGTTCGTTTTTTGATTAATGATGATTTATTTTGATTTGATGATTTTAGTTGTTTCGATCTGCAACTGCTGTTTTTACTGTATTATAACTATCCTTTAAAGCTTCAAAGACTTTTGTTCTAAAAGATTGCCCCATTTCATCCTCTACACTTATTAATAAGGCTTCCGCATCTGTAACCTTAATGGATTCACTTTTAATATTTTCTTTAAATAGTTCTTTACTTGCTACTTTTAATAAGGAATCTATTTCTCTATCACTTACTTCAGGCTGTTCACTTTTTAATTCTTGCATTGCCACAGCTAGAGCCTCTTTCAACATAGCATTATCTATAATATTCTGTTCTTCTTTTTTAATCACCTTATTTTTTACAGTGACACTTTCAGTTTCTTCGCTATTGTCATGAGACGCGAGTTTAGAATCAATTGTAGCTTGGCCTTTTGTTACCTTCTTAAAATCATTATGATTTGAGTTGTTTAGCTCTGGTAATATTTCTGATTTTTCTAGTTTTACCTCTACAACTTTTTCGTGCTCAACTAATTCAATAGCGTTTTTATTTGGCTGAATTTCACTTTTATTTATTTCAACTTCATTATTGTCTTCATTTACAAATTGTGGAAGATTTTTATCTGAATCTACTGTATTAAAAAACTGAACCGCAATTGCCGTCATAAGCAATAAGCTTGCAGCAATACTTAACCACCAATACAATGGTTTTTTTGATTTTTTTTGGTCTTCATCCAATCGATCAGATAATTTAGACCAACCATCTTGTGATGGCGATAAGATTCTTTTTTCTAACTTATCTTTTATGTTTTCTTCAAATTTAATTGGAGCCATAACTGTTGTTATTTAATTCTTTAATTTTTTTCTGTAGCATTTGACGTGCTTTAAACAATTGCGATTTTGACGTTCCTTCAGAAATCTTTAGTAATTCTGCTATTTCTTGATGCTTGTACCCTTCTATCGCATACATTACAAATACCATTCTGTAACCTTCTGGCAAACTATCTATTACTTGTTGTATTTCTGCAACTTCTATATTTGAATTGATGTTATTTGAAGAATCATGTTCTAAGTAATCATCTTCTACCGCAAACTCTATTTTCTTTTTCTGTCTTAAATACGAAATAGATTCGCGAACCATTATTCGCCTTATCCAACCTTCAAAGCTTCCTTCATTTTTAAATGATTTTAAGTATTTAAATACTTTAAAAAAACCATTTAGCATTACTTCTTCTGCCTGATGTACATCTTTTATATAATACCTACATACACTTAACATTTTTGGCGCATGCAACTCATATAAGACATGCTGTGCTTCACGATTTTGTTTCGCTGCACGTTCTATAAGTTTCTTTTCGTTTTTATGAAGCTGAATAACTTTCATTGATTGTAATAAGTACTGATTGTTTACAGATGCCTTTCTATTTATAAAGACGCAATTCTTTATCCAAGGGTTGCCTGGAGAGTAAAAAAAAATTAAATTAATTTTTAATATGCTGTTTTACAGTATTCTATATTATTTTTTTCTATCAATAACATAATCCACCATGAGCTTTAGAGATGCTCTGTATGGAGATTCTGGGTAAGTTGCTAATAAGGATAACGCTTCCACTTGAAACATTTTCATTTTAGAAACCGCATAATCAAGTCCACCATTTTCTTTTACAAAAGTGACAACTTGCTTAACTCGTTGTTTATCTTTGTTATGATTTTTTACCGAATTAATCAACCACGATTTCTCTTTTTTAGTGCAGTTGTTTAAGACATATATTAAAGGTAGTGTCATTTTCTGCTCCTTAATATCAATACCAGTTGGTTTACCAATCGCTTCTTGGCCATAATCAAATAAATCATCTTTAATTTGAAAAGCCATACCTATTAACTCACCAAACTTTCTCATAGTTTCCACTTCTGGAGTGTTAGGCTTAACAGAGGCAGCACCAAGACTACAACAAGCTGCAATTAAAGTTGCTGTTTTTTGCCTTATTATTTCATAATATATATCCTCTGTAATATCTAACTGTCTGGCTTTTTCTATCTGCAATAATTCACCTTCACTCATCTCACGTACTGCGACAGAAATAATCTTAAGTAAATCAAAATCATTATTGTCAATTGACAACAACAATCCTTTAGACAGCAGAAAATCTCCAATTAAAACCGCTATCTTATTTTTCCAAAGTGCATTAATAGAGAAAAAACCACGTCTTCTATTACTATCATCTACAACATCATCGTGGACTAACGTCGCTGTATGAATTAACTCAATAACCGAAGCGCCTCTATAAGTACGTTCACTTACCTCACCATTATTCATCATTTTAGCAACTAAAAAAACAAACATAGGTCGCATTTGTTTTCCTTTTCTGTTAACTATATAATGTGTAATCCGATTAAGAAGTGCAACTTTACTTGCCATGGAGAGTTGAAACTTTTGTTCAAAAAGATCCATCTCGTAGGCAATAGGTTGTTTTATTTGTTCGGTTATTTTCATTTATCTATAAATGATGACTTAATTCACAAAACTACAAATAATGACTATTCTTTATTGCGAAAAATTCAATAATGTAACTTTAACATTTATGGCTCACAAATATTTGTAACTTTATAGCATTAATCCAAAATTTTTAACACATGAAAAAAATTACCTTATTATTTATTTTTTGTTTAGCATTCGCCACAATATCATATGGTCAATGTACTACAAGTACTGGTGGTCAATGGCCAGCATCAGCTGTTACTTTAGCTAATACAGGAGGTGAAGAAGCTATCGCATCTAATAATTGGCCTAACGCCGAATTTTCAGTAATTGAAGGAGTTCAAGTTGGTTCAGACTATACAGTTACCGCTACACCTTCAATGTATATTACTGTTACAAATACTTCTGATGGTACAGTCATAGGCCACGGAGCTGGTAGTGTTTCATTTACCGCTGGATTTGGTGTAACTGGAATTACAATTTTTTGGCATTTAGACGCTGCCTGTGGCACTCAAAACTCAGGGAATACAGTTACTACAATACAATGTACTTCATGTGTTTGTAGTTACACTGTTGCACCAAATTGTGTTACTGAAATTTCACCTGTAGATGCAGATCCATCTGCAACTGTAGGTACTGGAGGTGCTGTAACTTTTGAGTGGAATACAGATCCAGACGCGGAATCTTATGAATTATTTATAAATAACTTTTCTCAAGGATCACGAGAATCTGGAGTTACCTTTACTGGTTTTGACTATGGAACAGCATATACATGGCAAGTGGTACCAACAAATTGTTTTGCAGCAGCTACCGGTTGCGCAACTTGGTCATTTACAACGGAAGCCTGTACTGAAACAGCTGCACCAAGTGTACCAGCAACAGCACCTTCTCCTGCAGATGGAGCTACTGCTGTTGCGATTGAAGCACCAGACGGAACTTATGATTTTAGCTGGACTGACTCAGGAAGCGATAGCGAAAGTTATACTTTAAATATTGGTACATCTAACCCTCCAACAACTCCACTAGAAAATTTCCCTAATGGCGGAACAATTACAGGTTTAGCTGTTAACACTACTTATTTTTGGAGTATTGATGTAACTAATTGTATTGGAACTACCACTGGAACCTCAGTTTGGAGTTTCACAACTGACACAGTTCTTGGCGTTGAAGATAACTTCAATACAAACGAAACTTTTGGTGTTTACCCTAATCCTACTTCTGGTTTATTAAACATTAAATCGTCACAAGATGTTGATAGCGTTACTGTTTTTAACCTATTAGGTCAAAGTGTTGCAAGTTATACTAAAAATGAAATCACTAATTCTTCAATTGATATGTCTGACTTATCACAAGGATTATATTTAGTGAAAATTACTTCAGGAGAGAATACTCAAACAGTAAGAGTAACTAAAGACTAATTATTTTTAGTTTTAAAACATAAAAAGCGGCATTAGCCGCTTTTTTTATTCTCTAGAATTACTTATTAATTAAAAAGTATTACTAAATATTAGTAACCAGCAAACTTAAAATTCAGCATTTGCCTCATGTATCTATATAACTCTGGAAACTGAGATCTAAATTCATTTGGTGTCTCAATAAAATTTTCGAGGAGAACTGCAAAAAATTCAAAATGATTGGTAAATGCGTAAGTTCTAAAGTATTTAGATGCTAGAAGGTTTTTTCTTACATTCTCATTACTTTGCAGATAGGTTATAAGCTCATTAAATCCTTTATTAAATATATGACTACTTATATCCTTGCTTGTTTTAGCATTTAAGTGTATCGCGTGACCAAATTCATGAATACCAAGATTTAGGTTGTCATTTCCTATCTTATAACCATGATTAAAATCTTCCCAAGAAAAAACAATAGCTTTCATTTTTGGATTAGTCTCCCCTTTGTGATAAGCTTCATTAATACTAGAATAATAAACCTTTGGGTAAATAATAACTGTATCAATTAAATCTAATCTATGCTTTTTAAAACCAAAAGTTAACATGGTAGCTGTAGCAGCAACGATAACTTTCATATGATCTGTTACTACAAGTTCTTGTTTTCCTATAAATTTATTTTCATTTATAAAAACAGCTACTCTATGTTCAAAATGTAGTTGCTGACTATCTTTTAACTTATTGTAAAACTCATACTCCTTTTTTAATATAGCTTGCTGTGTTTCGTTTAATATATTCCGCTTCACATAAAGGTGCGTAAACAAGGGCTTACTAAAACGAGAGGCATATAATACTTGAAGAATTTTAAACAATCTATAAAGTATAAAAAGGACAATTATCACAATCCCTATTGGAATCAAATATTTGGATATTAATTGTCTTTCTAAAATTTCTTGCTCTGTTTGTAGCAACATTCAATATCGAATTTTTAATTAAATAAGGTAAAGTTGAAAATAAGGAAACTATTCTAACTTTCATTTTTAATTTAGACAATAATTTTTCAGAATTAAACGCATCAAAACAAATTAGCAATAAACCAACTATTATAGCTTTAATAAGATTAGAGCGTGTTACTAATGTGGTATAATTATTATATTTACGTCAGAATTCTTAAGACAGCATAATTTCCTAATTTTTTCTAATATTATTTTCTATGAAGGTACGTGAACAATTTTTAATCATTTCTGTAATTATTGTTTTAGCAATTGTTGGCTTTGCTTTTATTTGGCAACCGATTTTATGGGCATTCTTATTAGTAGGACCATTGATTATTATGGGTCTTTTTGATATCATGCAAACCTCACACACCATTAGACGTAATTTTCCTTTATTAGGAAGATTTAGATATCTATTAGAGTCTATTCGACCAGAAATTATGCAATATTTTGTGGAAACAGATACTCAAGGAAGACCACTAAATAGAATACTTAGATCTTTAATTTACCGAAGAGCAAAAGGCGAAAATGACACTGAGCCTTTTGGTACGCAAATGGATTTATATCATTCTGGTTACGAATGGCTAGAACATTCTATGTATGCAAAGCAAAACCCGAAGAATATTGGTGAGTTTCCTAGATTAATTATTGGAGGTAAAGATTGTAAACAACCTTACTCATCTAGCTTATTAAACATATCAGCAATGAGTTTTGGCTCACTTAGTAAAAATGCCGTTTTGGCTTTAAACAAAGGTGCAAAAATGGGAAATTTTGCACATAATACTGGCGAAGGTGGAATTAGTAATTATCATTTAGAAAATGGTGGTGATTTGATTTGGCAAGTAGGAACAGGATATTTTGGTTGTAGGAAAGAAGACGGTACGTTTAACGAAGTTACCTTTAGAGAAAACGCGTTAAGACCTGAGGTTAAAATGATAGAAATAAAATTATCTCAAGGTGCAAAACCCGGTCATGGTGGTATTTTACCAGCTTCTAAAAACACTGAAGAGATTGCTAAAATAAGACATGTAAAACCTGGCGTTGCAGTGCATTCTCCACCATCTCATTCTGCTTTTTCCGACCCTATACAGTTTATGTATTTTATAAAGAAACTAAGAGAATTATCTGATGGAAAACCAATAGGTTTTAAGTTATGCTTAGGGAGAAAACAAGAGTTTATGGATTTTTGTGAGGCTATGATACACACTGGCATTCAACCAGATTTTATCAGCGTAGATGGCGGAGAAGGTGGCACAGGTGCCGCGCCAGTAGAATTCTCCAACTCTATGGGAATGCCATTAAGAGAGGGTTTAATTTTTGTTCATGATACTTTGATTGGCTTCGACTTAAGAAAAGATATAAAAGTCATTGTTGCCGGAAAAATAATTACTGGTTTCCATATGGCTCGAGCGATAGCTTTAGGAGCAGACGGTTGTAACAGCGCACGTGCTATGATGTTATCTATTGGATGTATTCAAGCTTTACAATGTAACACTAATACATGTCCCGTTGGTGTGGCAACGCAAAACGCATCCTTAGTAAAAGGCTTAGTAGTAGAAGATAAAGCACCTCGAGCAAAACGTTATCATGAAGCTACAATTCAAAGTTTCCTAGAACTTGTTGCTGCTGCTGGATTGAACAATCCAGGAGAGCTTACAAGAGATCATATTAGCAAAAGAGTTGGCCTATATAATGTACAAACCTATCATGATATTTATCCTCCTATGGAAAAAGGTTCATTACTAAATATTGATACCATACCAGACGATTACAAAAAATTCTTTCAGCTTACAAGAATGATGAAATAGTTAAACTTATAGCATTTTATAGTTAATAAGCATGGTGTCCTTTTTCAAATCGTATCTTTACATAGAACCAGAAAATTATACATCTAATTATAAATTTTATATCAAAACACATCAAAGAATTACTTGAATTCTTTAAAAGCACTAACTTCTCAAAAGCTGTATTAATTAGTGTTGCCGTAACAACGCCAATTGTTTTAGGTATCGTTGTAGATCAACTAGAAATTGGACTTGCCATATGCTTCGGTGCATTTTGGTGCTCTCCAAGCGACATTAGTGGCAACTTAAGACATACACAAATTGGTATTTTATATTCTTCATTAATTGTTGTTTTGATAAGTTTTATTGGTGGATATCTTAATATTTCTAATTACCTACTCTTTCCGGTTTTAGGCACATTAACATTTTGCATAGCCTTTATATCAATTTATGGTTTTAGGGCATCTTTAATTAGTTTCTCTGGTTTACTCGCTCTTGTTTTAAGTTTTGCACACACCTTGGAGACATTAGAAGTCTACCAATACGCATTATTAATTGGTGCTGGAGGTTTATGGTATTTAATATTATCTACAATTTGGTTTTATATTAATCCCAAAGCTCAAACCGAAGAAATCCTAACAGAAATCTTTACTCTCACTGCAGATTTTTTAGATATTAGAAAACAGTTAATTGGCGAACAGCCTAACAGAAGCGACTTACAAGTTCAACTTTTAAATTTACAAAGTGAACTTATAGAGCATCACGAAACATTACGTGAAATTCTAATACTATCAAGAAAAAGCTCAGGGAAATCTAATTACCAAAGTAGGCGTTTGCTTGTTTTTGGGCAGCTTATAGACATTTTAGAAACGGCCATTGCAAATCCTGTTAATTACGATAAAATGGATGATTTCTTTGAAGAGCATCCTATGTTTAAGAATGATTTTCAGAATATCATTTCTAGACTTTCTGAACAACTTAGAAATATTTCTAAAAACCTTAATAAGTCAAAACAATTTTCATCAAATAAAATACTATCTGATTATTTAAAAAGTTTAGACCTTAATATTTCAAAGTTTAAAAATGAAAATGATGTTGAGGCCTACGAGCGTTATTTGATGCTACAGAATTATTTAGATTATCAGAAAAAGCAATTCGAAAAAATTAAAAAGATAAAATGGCTTTTAGGTAATCCTGTTTTAACTTCTGATGATTTTATAAAAAATGATAAGCTTAAACGTTTTATTGTATCTAGAGATTACAATCCAAAAATAATCTTAAGAAACTTAAGTTTTAAATCTACAATTTTTAAACACTCCCTAAGATTAGCTGTAGCCGTTATGCTAGGCTATGCTATTGGCTTGTTCTTCGATTTTCAAAATCCATACTGGATCATTCTTACCATTATTGTTATAATGCGACCAAGTTATGGACTAACCAAGGAGCGATCTAAAGACCGAATTATTGGAACACTTATTGGTGCAGTAATAGCTACAGGTTTAGTTTTTGTAATTAGCGGTCCATATGTATTTGGTGGTCTTGGCGTATTATCTATTGTTGTAGCTTTTTCAATGATTCAAAAGAATTATAAAGCAGCCGCTACATTCATAACATTAAGTGTTATATTAATTTATGGCATCTTAGAACCTAACATTATCAGCGTTATTAAATTTAGAGTTATTGATACTTTAATAGGCGCAGTTATTTCCTATACTGCAATGCGTTGGCTTTGGCCTGCATGGTCTTTCATGGAGATAGGAGACCATATAAAAGACAGTGTAAAAGGAAACACAGAGTTCTTTAAATCAATCAGTAAATTTTATATTAATAAAGGCCCAATTCCTACAAGCTTAAAAATTAATAGAAAGGAAGCTTTTTTGCAAATGTCTAATTTGAGTTCTGCTTTCCAACGTATGGCTCAAGAGCCAGAGTCTAAACAAAACCATATTGATGATATTTACCAACTTGTAGTAATAAACCATAGCTTTTTAGCATCACTAGCATCGTTAAGTACATTTTTCCAAAATAATAGTACTGCTAAAGCCTCTGAGGATTTTAAAATTATTTCAGAAAAAATAAACCATAACCTAGATAAAGCTTGCTCGCATCTAAAGGAAATTAATTTTGAAGATTTTAAACAAAATTTAGTAACTTTTAAACCAGAGCCTTTTATATTTCCCGTTAATCAAATTACTAATGAAGGCGCCATTCAATTAGGTAACGAAAGTACTCATAAAGAAGCCCACTTGGTTTGGGAACAACTTTACTGGCTACATTCCTTAAGTAAAAAAATGCTAAAGCTAACTTTTAAATTTTCACATTAAAAACTATGAAAACCATGAAATCAGCACTTATACTATCTGCTATAGTAATTGTATTGTCTTACTTTGCTTCTATTACATATAAAGATAAAATATCTGAGAAGTCTAAAAACAACCTCACAAAGGTTGAGAACAAATCATCTTCAAATTACACAATTAAAAACACATATAAACTCCCTAAATCGCTTAACGAAATTAGTGGTATTGTATGGCTTAGCTCTAATATGTTTGCTTGTGTTGAAGACGAATCTGGTACAGTTTTCATTTACAACACTAAAGAACAAACTATTACAAAAGAAATAAAATTTGCTGGTAAAGGTGATTATGAAGCTATTGCCATAAATGATAATGACGCTTACATTCTAAGAAGTGATGGATTAATATATGAAGTTAAAAATTATGATTCAGAAAATCTTGAAACCTCTAAAATTGCAACCTCTTTTAAACAATACAATAACATGGAAAGTTTAACTTTAGATAGAGGGAATGACCAATTACTCATCACACCAAAAGATTACGACTTCGGAAAAAAACATATTAAAAGTATCTACAAAATTCCGCTTAGCTCTAAAAAAATGGACGCCAATCCTATCATTAATATTGATTTAAAAGCAAACATTCTAGAAGACTTTAAGAAAAAGAAAATTCGTGAGACATTAAGTCCTTCTGATATTGCAGTGCACCCTAAAACGAAGGATATCTATGTAATAGATGGCAGAAACCCGAAACTTCTAATTCTTAATTCAGAAGGCGAAATAAAAGATGTTTTTGAATTAGATAAACACAAATTTGCGCAACCAGAAGGTATAACTTTTAGCACTGATGGCCGTTTATTTATTTCTAACGAAGCCAATAAAGAAGAGGCTAATATTTTAGAGGTTGAGCTGAAATAGATAGTAAAGCAGCCTCATATGATTTTTAAGCCGCTTAAAACACTTGTTTTGAAAATCAAAAAGTTGCACTTACAAATTCAAGCGAGCTTATACTACGTCTTTTTTTTAAACAAAACGAAGTTATAAAGGATTGCTACGCATCCTCTTTAGCTCCGCTTTGAAAATCAAAAAGTTGCACTTACAAATTCAAGCGAGCTTGATTTGACGTGCAACTTTTTGATTTATTCGTGACCGCGAGAGGATTCGAACCTCCAACCCTCAGAGCCGAAATCTGATATTCTATCCAGTTGAACTACGCAGCCATAATTCCTGTTAAAACAGGAATCCTATTCTTGTATTTTAAGACAACTTAGCTTTAACAATATTAGAAATAGTTTTCCCATCAGCTTGTCCTGCTAATTTCTTATTTACTATTCCCATAACTTTTCCCATATCTTTCATGCCTTCTGCACCAACTGCAGCAATGGTTTTCATTACTTCAACAGTTATCTTCTCTTCAGATAGTTGCTCTGGTAAAAACTGGCTTATAACCTCTGCTTGTGCCAATTCTGGCTCTGCTAAATCATTTCTGTTTTGATCTGCAAAAATCGCAGCACTATCCTTTCTTTGTTTTACTAATTTAGATAAGATTTTTATTTCGTCTTCTTCTGATAACTCAGCTTCAGAACCGGAAGTCTTAGCTAATAATATCTCTGACTTTACAGCTCTCAATGCAGCTAAAGCTGTTTGATTTTTTTCCTTCATTGCTGCTTTCATCGCAGTCATTATATCTACTTGTAAACTCATATTTTTATTCTTTATTTAAGAAGTTCAAAGATACTAAAAACTTTCGCTTAAGGTCGTTTAGAAAAGCGTGAATAAACAAAAAGCCCAAAAAGTTTGAGGGACTTTTTAGGCTTGACTTTAGTGTTTCTACACAATAGCTCAATTTGCTATTAATCTACGTTATCGTGTAAAAATGAATTATTACTTCTTAATTGAATATCGTCATTTTCATCCGTTCCTACTGACATTCTTGAAGCTTTAGTTTCAGAAGAATGCTGCGCATCTTCTAAATTTACACCTTGTCTTTTGTAAGCAGGTTCTTTTTCAATCTCATCTATTTTAGCTTTATTAAATTTATAGTTGAAATCTTTCATACTTCTTCTACGATCATCAGCACGAGCTATTAATAAATCTGAGATAGGACTGTTCATAGGATCAATCTCTTCCTCAGTAATTTCTTTAGGCTCATTTATATGAAGCGTTTTCTTCTCAAAAACAATCTCCTCCTTTACTTCGGTTCCTTCGTTTTTTGTATTAATAGACGATTCAAATGTTTCAAAATCATCTAAAGCATAACGCTTTTCAACTTGCTCGTTAACTTCCGCTACAGAAATAACTTCAACCGGCTCCTTAACATCTATATCTTTTACTTCTTCTTCTAAGCTAAAAAACATTTTTTCTTCCTCAGCTTTTGGCTCTTCAGCTTCTACTTCAGTTTTTTTATTTGCTAACGGCAAATCAAAAGAAAATGTAATTTGTTCTTCTGAGGTTTCTTCTATTCTTTCCGCTTTGTTTACAATTGGCGTAATAATAAAATCTTCTGGCTCTATTGTTGGTTCTTGTTCAATTACGGCTACTGGCTCAATGATCTCTGGTTTAGCATCTAAAACCTCATCGTAAACAACATTTATATTTTTAATAATATCTGTAGTTTCAATTAAGTTAGTACCACTATTATTTTCAACTTTAGTTACAACTTTAACCTCCTCTACATCTTCTTCTAAAGTATGACGAACAACTGGTTCTGGTTTTTCTACTTCTAAAACAATATCTGGTGTCACAATTGCTGGCTCCTTGTCTGGAACATTGGTTTCAGTGGTTTCCCCTAACGCATGAATTACTTTTTTAGTCTCTGTATTAGAAATTTCATTTTGCTGATCTAAATCAAAACCCGTAGCAATAATAGTTACAGAAATAGATTCTTGTAACTCTTCATCTTCACCAACACCCATAATTATGTTAGCTCCAAATCCAGCTTCAGTTTGAATATGATCATTAATTTCTCCAATCTCATCAATTGTAATTTCTTGAGAACCAGAAACGATTAGCAACAATACGTTTTTAGCTCCTGTGATTTTATTATCGTTGAGTAATGGCGAATCTAAAGCACTCATAATAGCTTCTTGTGCTCTGGTTTGTCCAGACGCTGTAGCAGAACCCATTATTGCTGTACCACTATTACTTAATACCGTTTTAGCATCACGTAAATCAATATTCTGTGTGTAGTGATGTGTTATAACTTCTGCTATTCCGCGAGATGCTGTAGATAATACTTCATCTGCTTTAGAGAAACCAGCTTTAAACCCAAGGTTTCCATAGACTTCACGAAGCTTATTGTTATTTATAACCACTAAAGAATCTACATGAGAACGTAATTTCTCAATACCACGTTGTGCTTGTGCATTACGCATTTTTCCTTCAAACTGAAACGGCATTGTTACAATACCGACCGTAAGAATATCTAACTCTTTAGCCATTTTTGCAATAATTGGCGCAGCACCTGTTCCTGTTCCTCCACCCATTCCTGCAGTGATAAATACCATTTTAGTATTAGTATCTAACATTCTACGGATATCTTCTAAACTTTCAATAGCTGCCTCTTCTCCAACATCTGGGTTGGCACCTGCACCTAATCCTTCTGTTAAAGCTACACCTAATTGAATTTTGTTAGGAACTCCACTGTTTTGAAGTGCTTGTGAATCTGTGTTACAGATTACAAAATCAACACCTTTAATACCTTGCTGAAACATGTGATTGATGGCGTTGCTTCCACCTCCTCCGACACCAATTACCTTGATGACATTAGATTGATGTTTTGGCAAATCAAATGAAATGTTTCCAAATTCGTTGCTGTTACTCATTTTAATTGTAATTATGGGTTTTCAATTTTATTTTAATACTGTATTAGATAATTTGAATGCGCTTATTCCGCATTATCCAAAAAATCTTTTACGCGTTCTGTTAATTTATCTAAGAATGAACGACGCTCTCTTGTTGGTTCCTCTGGTTTAACTTCAACCTCTGGTTCCTCTACTTCTTCTGCTATATTCTCAATAATCAACTCTTCTTCTATTGCTTCTGCTTTTTTACGTTCTTGACGTTTTAAACCGTCCATCACTAAACCTACAGCTGTTGCATAAAGTGGACTTGCTATATCTTCATCACTATCGCCTGCTAAATGCTCATTTGGATAGCCAATTCTAGTATCCATACCTGTAATATATTCTACTAATTGCTTTAGGTGCTTTAATTGGCTTCCTCCACCAGTTAAAACAATACCACCAATAAGTTTTTTCTTTTGCTCCTCGTGACCGTAATTTTTTATTTCAACAAAAACTTGCTCAATAATTTCCACAACTCTAGCGTGGATAATTTTAGACAAATTCTTTAATGTGATCTCTTTTGGCTCTCTTCCTCTTAATCCAGGAATAGATACAATCTCATTATCCTTATTTTCTCCTGGCCATGCTGACCCAAACTTCACTTTTAAAAGCTCAGCTTGTTTTTCGATTATTGAACAGCCTTCTTTGATATCTTCAGTAATTACATTTCCACCAAAAGGAATTACAGCTGTATGACGAATAATACCATCTTTAAAAACAGCCAAATCCGTTGTTCCACCTCCTATATCAATTAATGCTACACCAGCTTCTTTTTCTTCTCTGCTTAACACTGCATTTGCAGACGCTAAAGGTTCTAAAGTGATGCCTTCTAATTCTAAACCAGAACTTTTAATACATCTTCCTATATTTCTGATAGATGATACTTGACCAACTACCACATGAAAATTAGCTTCTAATCGTCCACCATACATCCCTATTGGTTCCGTAATTTCGGCTTGACCATCAATCTTAAATTCTTGAGGTAATACATGAATAATTTCTTCACCTGGAAGCATTACTAATTTATGCACCTGATTGATTAAACGATCAATATCATCTTCATCAATAACGATATCAGAATTTGGACGCGTTATGTAATCGCTATGTTGTAAACTACGTATATGCTGACCAGCAATACCAACCGTTACTTCTTCAATTTTCTCTGCAGCTGCCGCTTCTGCCTCTTGAACCGCTTGTTGTATAGACTGAATCGTTTGGGTAATATTATTTACCACACCACGATGCACTCCCATACTTTTAGCCTTACCTAAGCCTAAAATCTCAACTTTATCATACTCGTTTTTGCGACCAATCATGGCCACAATTTTTGTGGTTCCTATATCTAGACCTACCGAAATGTTTTGTTTGTCCATAGTTTACTTTTTGGTGCAAATCACTTGTTTATCAAATTTTAAATTTACTAATGCATAGCTATCCAAAATTTGGTCTTTAAAAGCCTTTTGATAAAACGCTTTAAAATTATTTATCTTTTTTTCGAGCTGATTTAAAGTTCCTACGTGAACCGTAAAATCACTTTTTCGAATTTTAAAATCGATTGTATTATCGTCGTTTTGACGAATCTCAATGACATGTTTCTTTAAGAAATCATCTTCATCTACAATTTTTGCAAATTGAAAGACAGTTTGAAGCTTATTTTTCTTAATATTTCCAGTAACAAGTGGCACTCTTGCAGCGTAATTATAAGACAGAGGCATAAATCCACCTTCATCGTCTATATAATAAGACGCATTTGTGTTCACTCTTGCGATAGGTCGTTTCTGTTCAATTTCGGCTGAAAGTGTACCGTTTACTGACATAAACACTTCCGCTTGCTTGATCATTGGATTAGATTTCAGGGCAGATTCTAATTCATTCAAATCTATAATATCTTTAGGCTGCTTTGAAACAGGTTCTAAATTTTGTATTAACAATTTACTAACATTCGATTCTGTTATAAATAATTTGTTTTCGCCCAAGAATTTTATGCTTGGTTCTCCAACAATTCTATTCTTATTTCTTTGATTTGAAAACGCAAACAAAAAACCAACCAACAGAATTAATACAATGATTTTTATGTAGTTGTAATTAATTTTCAACATAGAACGCTTCTTTTATATGTTTAACTTCAGCTCCTATATCTCCTGCTCCAATAGTTAACACAATTTGAGCATCAGATTTATTAATTTCATCAATTATTTCTGATTTTTGAATTAGTTTTTTATTCGGGTTTTCAATCTTTTCTAAAAGCCATTTTGAGGTTATACCTTCAATTGGTAATTCTCTTGCAGGATAAATATCTAACAACAATAATTGATCGAAATTTGAAAGACTTTCTGCAAATCCATCTACAAAATCTTGTGTTCTACTAAATAAGTGCGGTTGAAAAACTGCCAACACCTTTTTATCTGGATACATTTCTCTTACGGCTTGATGCACTGCTTTAATTTCCTCAGGATGATGCGCATAATCATCTATAAAAACAAAATCATTGGTTTTTATATGATATGTAAATCTGCGTTTTACACCTTTGTAAGTTTCTAACCCAATAGCCAAATCACTATACGAACAACCATACTCAACAGCCATAGCTAAAGCAATAATGGCGTTAGATAAATTGTGCCTTCCTGGCAAACTAAATTTGAAACCTTTTTGAATGCCTTTTGGTGTTTTTACATCAAAAATATAGCTGCCATTTTCTATTGAAATGTTCAGCGCACTATAATCTGAATCATCTTCAACACCATAAGTAATGCCTTTTAAAGGCAATCCATTTTTTACAAATAGTTTTCCGTTAGGTTTTATACACGCTGTAAAATCTTTAAACGTTTTTACGAGCTCTTCTGCATTTCCGTAAATATCTAAATGGTCTGCATCCATTGACGTGATGCATGCAAAATCTGGCGACAAGGTTAAAAACGAACGATCAAATTCATCTGCCTCCACAACTGTAACGTCTGTTCCGTTAAGAATTAAATTAGAATTATAATTCTCACTAATGCCACCTAAAAAAGCCGTAACAGGTACATTACATGTATTTAATAAATGACCTAAAATACTTGTCGTTGTTGTTTTACCATGCGTACCAGCAACTGCCAAACAAACGGTTTGCTTTGTGATTTCGCCTAAAACTGCTGAACGTTTTAAAACACTGAAACCATTATCTTTAAAATAATTAAATTCCGAATGACTTTTAGGAATCGCAGGTGTATAAACCACCAATGTGTTTTCAGGATTTAAAAATTCTGAATCAATGTGTTCTGCGTTATCTTCAAAATGGATTTGAACACCTAAAGCCTCAAGCGACTTAGTGATTTCAGTTGGTGTTTTATCATAACCAGCCACCTGATTACCGTTGGCTACAAAATAACGCGCAATAGCACTCATTCCGATGCCTCCTATGCCAATGAAATAAACACTAGAAGCCCATCCCAAACCCTTCCCATTAGGAAGGGCTTTTTCACGGTTGCTAATATGTTCGTTATCCATGTTCATTCTTGTAATTCCTATTTTTGACTCTTACATTTTGACGCGTCTCAGTTTCTTCCCTTAGGGAAGATTAAGATGGGCCATTTAATAATTTTTCCACCTCATCCACAATATCATTTGTGGCATTAACTAATGCTAAGGCTTCAATATGTTTACTTAATTCTTTTTGTTTGTCTTCGTTTGAAATCAATGCAGAAAATTCATTTTGAAAATCAGCATCTAAATCTTTTTCTCGTATTAAAATCGCTGCGCCTTTATCTGCAACCGACTTTGCATTTTTTGTCTGATGGTCTTCTGCCACATTTGGCGACGGAATAAAAATGACAGGCTTACCAACAATGCATAATTCTGAAACCGAAATTGCTCCTGCTCTAGAAATTATAACATCTGCAGCTGCATAAGCCAAATCCATTTGATTTAAAAACGCATGTACTTGCACTCTATCTAAATCATTGTATTGTTTATACTGATTGTAATACAATTTTCCGCATTGCCATATCACTTGGATATCTTGTGTTTCAAAAAACTCAATATTAGCTTCAATTAATTGATTGATACGTCTTGCTCCTAAACTTCCACCTAATACTAAAAGTGTTTTTTTATTATGCTTTAACGTAAAGGCATCTTTACCTTCTATCTGTTTATTTTTTACTTCCAATAAATCCTTACGAATGGGATTTCCTGTCAGCTTTACTTTCTCTTTAGGAAAAAACCGCTCTAAACCATCATAAGCCACACAAATGGTATTCACTTTTTTTCCTAGTAACTTATTTGTGATACCAGGAAATGAATTCTGCTCTTGAATTAAACTCGGAATTCCTTTTGAAGAAGCCACTTGTAATAATGGACCACTTGCAAAACCACCTGTTCCGATAACGGCATCTGGCTTGAATGTCTTTATGATTTTTCGAGATTTTAAAAGACTTGAAATCAATTTAAATGGAAAGGCTAAATTCTTTAAGGTTAATTTTCTTTGAATTCCAGAAATCCATAACCCGTCAATTTTATAACCAGCTTGAGGCACCTTATCCATTTCCATTCTATCTGAAGCACCAACAAAAAGAAACTCAGCATTAGGATAGCGCGACTTTAACTCGTCCGCAATTGCAACCGCAGGGTAAATATGTCCTCCTGTCCCACCTCCTGATAATATGAATTTATATGGCTTCAAATTTTAATTTCTATTTTTTTAGTCTTTAGTCTTTTGTCTTATTTCTTTATCCTTAACTCTCTTTACTAACCTCTTTTCTGTGTATCTAAATCGCTTCGCTTAAAATGGCTAATGGATTATCTTCTGCTTCTTCTTGTTCTTTTAGCTCTTCGCGTTTAGCACTAACACTCAGAATAATTCCAATTGCCATACAGGTCATCCAAATTGATGTTCCACCACTACTAATTAACGGTAATGTCTGACCAGTAACTGGGAATAACTCCACAGCAACTGCCATATTAATTAAGGCTTGAAATACAATTGGTAACCCAACACCTAAGACCAATAATTTACCAAATATGGAATCTGATTTATGGCTCACTACCACAATTCTAAATAACAACCACATATATAAAAACAGAATAAAAATGCCACCAAACAAACCGTATTCCTCGATGATTATGGCGAAAATAAAATCTGAAGACGATTGTGGCAAAAAGTTCTTCTGTATGCTTTTACCTGGTCCTAAAGGTGTAATTCCTGTTGCAATAGCAATTTTTGCTTTTTCAATTTGGTAATCCGCTTCGGTGTCTTCTCCGTTTGTAAAATTTTCAATTCTACTCATCCACGTATCTACTCTATTTGGCATAGCTTCTGGAAATGCTTTTGCTACCAATATAAAAATAGCTAAGGCCGCAATACCAGATACTATCATTAACGCCAAATATTTTAATGGATAACCACCAATAAATGCCAACATCATAATCATTGTAAATATGATGGCTGTTGTTGAAAAATTAGCAGGAAGTATTAAAATTAGAATCAGAAAGATTGGTGTCCAAAGTGGTAAAATAGTTTCCTTAAACTTAATCTCCTTGTCTCTTATTTTAGATAAATATCTAGCCACATAAACCATTAACACTACAGACGCTAACGTTGATGTTTGAAAGGACATATTCACTATAGGAATCTGAATCCAACGACTTGCATTTGCGCCATCAATAGTAGTGCCTTGAAGCATTGTTATCAGTAACAAAACAAACACAATCGGAATCATTACCATAGACAAGCCACGGAAATATTTGTAAGGCACTTTGTGTACCCCAAACATAATAACAAAGCCCAATAACAAATGCATAAAGTGTTTTACCAACAAGGAAAACGTATTGGTATGCCCAGCATTAGCTAAGTTACTTGCAGCACTATAAACAGGCATAAACGAGAATATAGCCAACAACGCGACTATAGCCCAAATGGCTTTATCTCCTTTTATTTGTTTGAATATGTTTTGCATTTTCCGCTTTGTCTTTCCTGCGTAGGCAGGAATCTAATTGTTTACCTTATTCTGGATTCCTGCGTTCGCAGGAATGACTACATTTTATAAATTTCTAACCGCATTTTTAAATTGACGACCTCTGTCTTCATAATTTTCGAACAAATCAAAACTAGCACACGCAGGCGACAACAATACATTATCTCCAGCATCAGCCAATTTGTAAGCTATTTTCACAGCTTCACTCATATACTCCGTTTCAATAATAACATCTACCATTTTTCCAAATGCATCCATAAGCTTAGCATTATCTGTACCTAAACAAATAATCGCTTTTACTTTTTCATTTACAAACGGAAACAACTCTTTATAGTCGTTACCTTTATCTACACCTCCAACAATCCAAACCGTTGGTGCATCCATACTTTCTAAAGCAAAATAAGTAGCATTTACGTTGGTCGCTTTTGAATCATTAATGTATTGCACCTTATTAATCTTTAGAACATTTTCTAAACGATGCTCTACACCCTGAAAATTCTCTAAACTCTCGCGTATAGTTTGCTTTCTAATTTTAAGTAAATGTGCCACAGTAGAAGCTGCCATTGCATTCTTCACGTTGTGTTTTCCTTCTAGTGCTAAATTTTCTGTTGGCATAGTGATTTTATTATTATCTATTGTTATTATTATATTGTTATTGTCTAAATATGCGCCTTGCTCCATAACTCGCGTTAATGAAAAAGGCAATTTTTTTGATTGAATTTGATGCGTTTTCATGTACTCCACAATAACGTCATCATCTGCATCGTAAATGAAATAATCATCTTCTGTTTGATTCTCTACCACTCTAAATTTTGAAGCGATATAGTTTTCAAACTTATAATCGTATCTATCTAAATGGTCTGGTGTAATATTCGTTAGAATCGCAATTTTTGGTTTAAAATCGATGATATCATCTAATTGAAAACTGCTAATCTCCAACACGTAGTTATCATGATTTTTTTCTAAAATTTGCTTCGCGAAACTGTCGCCTATATTCCCAGCTAAACCCACATCTAAATCTTGATGCAACAAATGATGTGTTAACGTTGCCGTTGTGGTTTTACCATTACTACCTGTAATTGCAACCAAAGTTGCTTCTGTAAATTTTGAAGCAAATTCAATTTCTGAAACCACTTTAATTCCGGCTTCACGAATCTGTTTTATCAAAGCCACTTTATCTGGAATACCAGGACTTTTCATGATGATGTCTGCATTCAGAATTTTTGATTCCGTATGCTGTTCATCTTCAAATTCAATCTCATTATTTAAAAGAACGTCTTTATACTTGTCTTTAATTTTTCCTTTGTCTGATACAAAAACCTTATATCCATTTGCTTTTCCTAAAAGCGCTGTTCCTACACCACTTTCTCCTCCACCAAGAATTACTAATCGAAGCCCCTTCCTGAATCCTTCCCCAGAAGGGAAGGACCTCTTACTCTGCTGGTTATTTGTTGCTTCGTTCATTACTTTCCTTTTTGTCATTCCTGCGACGACAGGAATCTACTTTTATTCTACTCTGTATTGTGGACTCCTGCTTTCGCAGGAATGACAAACTCATCTATCTAATTTTCAAGGTTACTATAGTAATTATCGCAAGTAAGATTCCTACAATCCAAAACCGCGTAACGATTTTACTCTCGTGATAACCTGATTTTTGATAATGATGATGTAAAGGCGACATTTTAAAAATGCGTCGTCCTTCTCCAAATTTCTTTCTTGTGTATTTAAAATAACTGACTTGCAAAATGACTGATAAATTCTCTGCTAAGAATATGCCACATAGAATAGGAATTAACCATTCCTTTCTAACCGCAATAGCAATAACCGCAATAATTCCTCCTATCGTTAAACTCCCAGTGTCTCCCATAAACACTTGTGCTGGATAGGTGTTATACCAAAGAAAACCAACCAATGCACCAACAAAGGCTGCAATGTAAATTGTGATTTCCTCAGCTCTTGGGATGTACATAATATCTAAGTAACCAGAAAAAACGATGTTACTAGAGACCCAAGCAAAAATCCCTAAAGTCAATACAATTATGGCCGAAGTTCCTGCTGCGAGTCCATCTATTCCATCTGTTAGATTTGCACCATTAGATACTGCTGTGATAATAATAATGCTAACCAAAATAAATACTAGCCACGTATATTTTTCTAAACTTGGACTTATCCATGTGATTAAATCTGAATAATCAAACTCATTGTCTTTTAAAAAAGGAATCGTTGTTTTTGTTGATTTCTCTTCTGCCTTAAACAACTTAGTTGCTTGCACGTTTGGGTTCTCAGCCCTAATTTCATTTTGTTGCGCAATTGGCAACTTCTCCTTTAAGGTCACATCTTGATGAAAGAATAAGGTGGCTCCAACTATGATTCCTAATCCAACCTGACCCAAAACTTTAAATTTCCCTTTTAAGCCATCTTTATCATTTTTGAATTTCTTGATATAATCATCAATAAACCCAATGGTTCCCATCCATAGCGTAGTAACGATTAAAAGGATGATATAAATATTTTCAAGCTTCGCTAACAACAATACAGGAATCAAAGTCGCTAGAATAATGATGATTCCACCCATGGTTGGTGTACCAGCTTTCTCAACTTGCCCTTCTAGACCTAAATCTCTAATAGTTTCGCCTACTTGCTGTCTTTGTAAAAAACGAATAATACGCTTACCAAAAATTGTAGAAATCAACAACGACAATATAATTGCCACAGCCGCTCTAAAGGTTATGAACCCAAAAAGTGACGCTCCTGGTAATTGGAACTGTTGTTCTAAATATTCGAATAAGTAATACAGCATTATTGGTTGTTGTTTATTGTAATTGTTTCAAATAGTCTTGAACGATTTTATAATCATCAAAATCAAAGCGTTCGCCTTTAATTTCTTGGTAATTCTCATGGCCTTTTCCAGCGATGAGAATAATATCTTTTGGTCCTGCCAATTGGCAAGCTGTTTTAATGGCTTGTTTTCTATTGGTTATAGACAATGTCTTCTTAAAATTTTGAGGCTCTACGCCTTTTTCCATATCTTCTATAATCGTTTCTGGCACTTCGCTACGTGGATTATCACTTGTAAAGATGGCTTTTGTACTTAAAGCCGAAGCGATATGCGCCATTTTTGGTCGCTTGGTTTTATCTCTATCGCCTCCACAACCTATAACCGTAATTAATTCTTCGTTTTTAGTTCTGATATCGTTTATGGTCTGCAATACGTTTTTTAAAGCATCTGGTGTGTGTGCATAATCTACAATCGCTGTAATTTTTTCATCTGAAATAAAATATTGAAAGCGTCCTGCTACGTTTTCAAGCTCACTAATCAATCTTAAAATTTCATCTTTTTCTAAGCCTAATAATTCGGCGGTTCCGTAAATAGCCAGAATATTGTAGGCGTTAAAACTTCCTATTAAACGTGTCCATAATTCGCTATCATTCAACTTTAATAACAAACCACTGAATTCATTTTCTAAAATCTGAGCTCTATAATCCGCATAGTTTTTTAAAGCGTAAGTATATTTTTTGGCTTGGGTATTTTGAAACATTACCAGACCATTCTTATCATCGATATTAGATAATGCAAAGGCTTCCTTTGGCAATTGGTCAAAGAATTTTTTCTTTACATCTCTGTACTCAGCAAACGTTTCGTGATAATCTAAATGGTCGTGAGAGAGGTTTGTAAAAATGCCACCTTCAAACTTTAAGCCTTCAGTTCTACTTTGATGAATACCATGTGAACTCACTTCCATGAAGCAAAATTCTACACCTTCATCATTCATTAGCTGTAAATATTTATTGATAGTTAAAGAATCTGGCGTGGTATGCGTCGCTTTATACATGGTATTATCCACCATAATTTTCACTGTAGACAATAAGCCAACTTTATATCCTGCTTTTTTAAATAGCTGATACAGTAAACTTGATACCGTTGTCTTACCATTTGTCCCTGTAACACCAACTAGTTTTAAATTCTCAGACGGTTGACCATAAAAATTATTAGCCATAAAAGCCATTGCCTGATTAGAGTTTGCTACCTCTACATATGTGATGTCATCTTGAAGGTTTTCAGGCAATGTTTCACAAATAATAGCTGTTGCTCCATCTTTAATCGCTTTTTCTATATAGTTATGACCATCTGTAATCGTCCCAGAAATAGCCACAAAAACATCATTAGTTTTTATTTGACGCGAATCGAATTCAATTTTGCTAACCGTAATGCTTGTGCTACCAACCACTGCGTTTATTGTAACCTTGTATAATATGTCTTTTAATACCATCATGATGCTTCTAAAATGATAGTTTGGTTAGACTCTAATTTATGATGTTTCTCAACAGACTGTTTCTTTACAATACCACTACCTGTTAATTTTACGCGTACATCTACTTGTAAGTTTTCTAACAACGCAATCGCATCCATTGCTGGCATACCCACTACGCTTGGCATTAGTTCCTTATATTTTTGAGCGTTATCGTAATAACTTTCAAAATCTTTATTAACTATATTATTTTTGAAATCGAGGGTCTCAATTTCATCTATAATTGGCGTATCTGTATAAATTTTTTGAGCAATCCTCTTAAAAACAGGCCCAGAAACATCTGCTCCATAATACCCTACTTTAGTACTTGGTTTATGAATCACTACAATACAAGAATATTTAGGGTTATCTGCCGGAAAATATCCAGCAAAAGACGACACATATTTTTTGTCTTTATACCATTTTTCTAAATCGGAATAATCCGTTCTCGCTGTTCCGGTTTTGCCTGCCATAGAAAATGTTTCAGAATACATACGCTGACCAGTACCACGAATGACCACGTTCTTCAAAATATCTTGAACCTCAAAAAGTGTTTTATCTGAGCATATTTTATCGATGATAACTTCTTTTTCAAACACTTCAATATCCTTATCAAATGACTTAACCGATTTAATAAAACGTGGCTTTATCATTTCGCCATCATTTGCAATCGCATTGTAAAACGTTAATGTTTGCAAAGGCGTAATCGTTAAATTATAGCCATAAGCAATAGAAGGCAATGCGTTTCTACTCCAGTTTGAAGCTCCAGGTTCTGGAATATCTGGTATTCCCTCTCCCATTATTGAAATATTAAGAGAATCATTTAGCTTCCAATCTTTTAAATGGTCAATAAATTTTTGTGGTTGTTTAGCATAATTATCATCTATAATTGATGCCAAACCAATATTTGAAGACACCTCTAATGCACGTGCTGCAGAAATTTCGCCATAACCAGCACCAGAATCCGTAATAACACGACCGTAAAATTTCTTTCTTCCTTTCTTTGTATCTACAACTGTTGATGTGTCGATTACTTTATCTTCTAAAGCTGCCATCATCGCCATAACTTTAAATGTAGAACCTGGTTCATGAGCTTCATAAACCGCGTAGTTTCTTTTTTCGTAATAGGTGCCTTTTGATGTTTTAGCCAAGTTAGCAATGGCTTTAACTTCGCCAGTTTTAACATCCATAACAACAACACAACCGTGTTCAGCTTCGTATAATTCTAATTGCTTTAACAACGAATGATGTGCAATATCTTGAATATTAACGTCTATAGTTGTGTACACATCATAGCCATCTTTTGGCTCCACTTGGTCGTAATCTGCAATAGGTTTCCATTGTCCATTTCCTATCTTTTGTTTACGACGCTTACCGTTAGTTCCTCTTAAATATTTTACACCAAAAGCGCCATCTATGCCTGCTCTAGTTACATTTCCATCTTCGTCAAATCGCTCGTAACCAATAGAACGCGACGCAACGCCTCCCATTGGATGCTCTCGTCTTGTGGTTTGTTCTACAATTAAACCACCTTTAATCGCTCCGAGATTTAAGAGAGGAAAATTTCGCATTCTTATATAATCTGAATAGCTAATGTTTCGAGCTAAAAGGAAATATCTGTTTTTGTTTTTTCGTGCTTTACGAATGATGGTTTTATAATACGAAGCAGGTTTTCCTTTATAAACATGAAGTGAATCTGCCAAAGCACCAATATACTTTTCGAAAGTAGCTGGCTTCGCCTGAATGGCATCAATTCTAATATCATATTTGGGAATGGAGGTTGCCAACAAACTGCCATCCGCAGAATATACATTGCCACGATTTGCAGGAATATCGAAATCCTCAAGTGTTCTTTTCTCAGCAAGCGCTCTGTATTCGTCTCCTTGAACAAATTGAATATTCACAAGTTTAAACACCACAGCAATCGCGAACACAAGCAAGCAGCCTGCCACGAAATATAATCTGTGTAATATGTTTTTCTCTGTTATTGCCAAAGTTTGTTTATTATTGCTCTTGTTGCGACTTTACTATTATTTTTGTTGGTGGGTTTAAGGAAATCCCAATTCCTTTTGCTTTCATTTCTACCTCTACAAAAGATTCTTTTTTAAGCTGCATTAGCTTCCCTCTTTTATCCACAAATGCAGAACGTAATTCTTTTACCTCATTGGTTAATTTTGCAATTTCATAAACCTTCTGGTCCGCCTTATGAGAACTAGCAATCATTATTATAGCTAAGACAGAAATTAAAATGATGATACGCCAATTTTTAAACGAATCATCACTGATTAGAAATTTCCCTCTTAGTATGTGATAAATATTTTTTCTCATTTTTACTTCCTACAAAGGCAGGAAACTTTTATAATTTTTTCGCAATTCGAAGCTTAGCACTTCTTGCTCTATTATTTGTTTTTATTTCTTCTTTTGAAGGAATTATTAATCCGCCAACCTTTTTTAGAGGCACTTCAAAATTCCCAAACACATCACGCTCTGGCTCGCCTTCAAAAAGTCCGTTTCTAATAAATCGTTTTACTAACCTATCTTCTAAAGAATGGTATGATATAAAACTTAAGCGACCATCTGGTTTTAAAATTTCTGGTGTTTGAAGCAGTAATTCTTTTAAGACTTCAATTTCTTGATTTACTTCAATTCTTATCGCCTGATAAATCTGAGCCAAGACTTTATTCTCTTTTTGATGGTTTAGAAATTTCTTTAAAACCGTTTTTAACTGTTCACTGGTTTTAATAGCTCCTTCTTTTCTAGCTTCGACAATTACTCTCGCCATAGCAGGCGCTTGCCTTAATTCACCATATTGCAAAAGCACAGTTTTAATTTGCTCTTCTTCGTAATCATTAATGACTTCAAAAGCCGAAAGCTGATTATCTTGATTCATTCGCATATCTAAATCTGCCTCGAACCTTGTAGAAAAACCACGTTCCGCAACATCAAATTGATGAGATGACACACCGAAATCAGCTAAAACACCATCAACTTCTTTTACACCATAAAACCTTAAAAATCGTTTGATGTATCTAAAATTCTCATTGATGAGCACAAAACGGTCGTCATCAATAGTATTTTCTAGTGCATCTTTATCTTGGTCAAAAGCGTATAATTTTCCGTTAGGCCCTAAACGTGATAAGATTTCACGGCTATGGCCTCCTCCACCAAACGTAACATCTACATAAACGCCATCTGGTTTAATATCTAAACCATCAACGGTCTCCTTAAGTAAAACTGCATTATGATAATCCATTTTCTTCATCGTCTTGTCCCATTACCTCTTCGGCCAAATCAGCAAAATCTGAAGCCGCATCATCAATAGCTTGTTCGTATTTATCTTTATCCCAAATTTCAAGAATATTCACTGCAGATGCCAAAACTACTTGCTTACTTATCCCTGAAAAACTGATTAAATCTTTCGGAATCAATAATCGCCCTGTACTATCTACCTCAACAATTTTAACACCAGCTGTAAAGCGTCTGATAAAATCATTGTTCTTTTTTTTAAAGCGGTTTAGCTTGTTAATCTTCTCCATCATTTTGTTCCACTCAGACATTGGATACAATTCTAAACATGGCTGAAAAACAGCACGCTTCAAAACAAAACCATCTTGCAAAGCTGACGACAACTGCTTTTTAAGCACAGCAGGTATCATTAGCCTTCCTTTGGCATCAGCTTTACATTCGTATGTTCCTATAAATGAATTCAAAAGGTTTCGTTTACCACTTTAACGATTAAGAATCAAAGATATTGAAAATTTCACCACATTTTACCACAATCTACCACATTTGTTGATAAGTTTTTGATTAATAAATATTTCATTTATAACAACCGTAATGAATTCGACTTTTGACAAAGCATTAGCAAGTGGGAATTATTAACAATTCTCATTCTTGAAGTATTTGAATAAAAAATCGATATTTTTTGCATATTATTTTTATTCTAAAGGATTTGGTTATATTTGTTTTTAACACATAACCACTAACTTGTACATGGCACACCTTTTAAAAAAAGAAAAGGATTATAGATATATCGAAGTAGGAGAAGGCACACCAATTATTGTGTTACACGGATTAATGGGTGGACTTAGTAATTTTGATGCTGTTACAGAACACTTTAGCAAAAAGGGTTATAAAGTTATTATTCCTGAATTGCCTATTTACACCATGTCGTTAATTAAAACTAACGTCAAAAGTTTCGCTAATTACCTTAAATCATTTATTGAGTTTAAAGGATTGGACGAGGTTATTTTACTCGGAAATTCACTAGGTGGACACATTGGACTATACTATACAAAACTGAACCCTAACAAGGTTAAAGCACTTATCATAACCGGAAGTTCTGGATTATATGAGAGCGCAATGGGTGGAGGCTACACAAAAAGAAGCGATTACGAAGTTATAAAAAAGAAAGCGCAAGACGTATTTTACGATCCTGCTGTTGCCACAAAGGAAATTGTTGATGAAGTTTACGAAACTGTAAATGACCGAAACAAATTGATTAAAACTTTAGCTATTGCTAAGAGTGCAATTAGACATAACATGGCAAAAGATTTACCTAAAATGAATACACCTGTTTGTATTATTTGGGGAAAGAATGATAATGTTACACCTCCTGAAGTTGCAGTTGAATTTGATGAATTATTACCAGATTCTGAATTATTCTGGATTGACAAATGTGGCCATGCAGCTATGATGGAACATCCTGAAGAATTTAATACAATTTTGAATGGATGGTTAGAAAAACGTGGATTTTAAAGCCCATGCTTAATTCATGCTAACAAGTAGAGTAACACACTTGTCTAAGAAGCATCTTCAATGAAAATAAAGTATAACCTAAAAAGATTCCTGCTTTCGCAGGAAGTTCTATGAAAATAAAATCAGCCGAATTTGTAGTTAGTAATTCTGAAGTAGAAAAGTGTCCTAAAAACCAACTACCAGAATATGCCTTTATTGGTCGAAGTAATGTTGGAAAATCCTCATTGATTAACATGCTTACTGACCGTAAGAGTTTAGCTAAAACATCTGGACGACCAGGAAAAACACAACTGATTAACCATTTTTTAATCAATAAAAACTGGTACTTAGTAGATTTACCAGGTTATGGTTATGCACGTGTTTCTAAATCTTCTAAGAAGAAATTTCAAAAATTTATCACTAATTATTTTGAGCAAAGACAGCAACTCGTTTCTGCTTTTGTTTTGGTTGATATTAGACATAAACCTCAGCCAATAGATTTAGAGTTTATGCAATATTTAGGAGAAAGTGGTATTCCTTTTGGTATCATTTTCACTAAAGCAGATAAGTTAAAACCATTAGCGATTGAACGCCATGTAAACGACTATTGTGAAGAACTACTTAAAACATGGGAAGAATTACCACCATATTTTGTCACTTCTTCTTCAAAAAATATCGGACAAGAAGATGTTTTAGGATTTATAGGTGGCACTAACGACGAGATAGAACAACTTAAGTCTCATTAAGATTTTACATCTAAAGCATCTCTTAAAGCATTACCTACCAACATAAATGCCATTACCAATAACATAATACAAAGACCTGGAATTAAAGCTAGGTAAGGCTTACCTAAAATAATATAATTATAATGGTCTTTTATCATTGCTCCCCAACTTGCCATTGGTGGCTGTGCTCCAATTCCTAAAAAACTCAATCCACTTTCTATTAAAATAGCTGCTGCAAAATTAGCCGCAGAAATCACTATTAAAGGACCAAATATATTAGGTAAAATATGTTTAGTTATTATTCTGTAATCATTATAGCCTAACGCTTTTGCTGCCGTAACGTATTGCATTTCTTTAGCACTAATAATTTGTCCTCGCACTACTCTTGCTACTTCAACCCACATGGTTAAACCAACCGCAATAAAGACTTGCCAAAATCCTTTACCTAATGCTAATGTTATCGCAATAACTAATAATAGAGTAGGAATTGACCATGTAATGTTAATAACCCACATAATAAGCACATCTACTTTTCCTCCATAATAACCAGCTAAACTTCCAAATAGAAGCCCAACGATTAATGAAATAAAAACAGCAACAAAACCAATAAAAAATGAAATCCTAGAACCGATTAATACGCGACTTAAATAATCCCTTCCATATTTATCAGTACCAAAAACAAAGCTTCTGGTTTCTATATATTCATTATAATTAGACTTTGGAAATTTTGATACATCCATTTGCTTTTCTAGACCTTGCAATCCATCTGAAGCATATTCTACATAGATCAGTTTATTTCCATTGACACTATAAGACTGAATTGGAATTTCTGTATCTGTATTTGTTTTGCCAAAGAATAATTTTGAGAAGACATTTTGGTCTGATTCAATACCTGAAGGAATAGTTAACATCTGCACTTCAAATCCTGGCGATTTAGAATGAATAGACAAATGCATCTGGTTGGCATTCTTTGAAGCATCTGGCGCAAACAAATAGGCAAATATTGAAATGAATCCTATACAAGCAATAAGTCCTAAACTAAAAACGCCCCAAAAGTTCTTTTTGAACTTTTGAAGCGCTAACCTTGATAATGAATTATTTTTGTTTGCCATTTACATAACCTAATTTGTAATAACAATTACTACAATTGTTGCTTTACCTCAAAGGTATTATAAATTAATTCTTTACAGAATTTACAACTTCAGTTTTAATAGCGTATGCCATTTTTAAATCGTGAAGCACATTGATTGCTTCTTCCACATAAACATCTTTTGCTAAACTCTTATGCCAACGATCACGTTTTTCTTTTAATACAGAATCTTCATCCATTAATTTAATTTCGTAAGGCAACGAACTAAATGTTAAATTCGTTTGATACTCAGACAACTTAGAAAATCGTTTTGCCTCTTCTTCATTGACTTCCATTTCTTTTTTGTAATCTTCATAATTTAAAGAATACGTTTCACGGTCTCTAATTTTCTTTACCCATTGTGCATTAGCATCAATCAACTTTAACTGCTCATTATTAGCCATACGAGCCTTACTTTTATTGATGGTAGAATCATAATCAAAATAATTTTCCCAAACTTCATAATCTGCAGCATCTATTTTATCCCATGGTAATGGGTTTTCTTGATCCTTTTCTCCTATATCAATATATGAATAACGGTCCGGAACTACAACATCACTCTTGACGCCTTCTAACTGCGTAGAACCACCATTAATTCTATAAAATTTTTGAGTTGTAAATTTCAATGCTCCCATATCTCCATTGGTATTATTTCTTACCATACGGTTGAGATCAAACACTGTCTGTACAGTACCTTTTCCATAGGTTTGCTTACTTCCTATAACAATACCTCTTTTATAATCTTGCATTGCAGCAGCCAAAATTTCTGAAGCCGAAGCAGACAATTCATTTACAAGTATAACTAATGGACCATCCCATACAATCGATTTATCTTTATCTCTAAGTACTTCTTTTGCACTTCCTGTTTCTCTAACTTGTACAACAGGGCCTTCTTCAATAAATAAGCCGGCAATATCTACAACTGTTTGCAAAGAACCACCTCCATTATTTCTTAAATCCATTACAAGACCTTCAACACCTTCTTCTTTTAATCTTAAAATTTCTTGTTTAATATCTGAAGCTGCATTTCGTTTGTTATAGTCTTCAAAATTAATGTAAAACTTAGGTAAATTTATTATCCCAAATTTCTTTCCATCTTTATCTACAGTTGAAGATTTAGCGTAAGTTTCTTCTAATTCCACTATATCTCGTTTTATTGAAATATCTTGAATTGTTCCATCCACCTTTTTCAAAGTTAAGGTTACAATGGTTCCTTTTGGGCCTTTTATAAATTTAATAGCATCATCTAAACGCATACCTACAACGTTTAAAGCTTCCTCTTCATCTTCTTGTTTTACTTTTAAAATTTGGTCTCCTACTTCTAATTCATTAGCTCGCCATGCTGGTCCTCCACTAATAATTTCATTAACCATTATACCATCAACCTTCTTTTGTAATCTCGCACCAATTCCCTCAAACTTACCAGAAATATCTCTATCAAAACGCTCTTTATCTTCTGGTGCGAAGTAAAACGTATGCGGATCAAATCCTTCTACAATTGCATTTATGTAAACAGAAAACCAATCTTCTCGTCGTCTATCTTCAATATAATCGTAGAGTTCATCTAATGATTTTTTTGTCGCTATCCTGGCATCAGATTCTAATACTTTTTCCGATTTCTTTGATTTAGATACTGACTCATCACTTTCTAAATCTAAAACTTGTTGAGCAATTGCATCATCATAATTTGCAATGGTAGAGAACTTAAGCTGCTGTCTCCAACGCTCATTCATCTCTTTCTTATTATTCACAAATACGAGTTTCTCATAATCCGCTGAATAACTTTCATCAATTGAAAAATCGAATGGCTTATCTAAAATATTTCCATAAATCTTTTTTGATTCCTCAATTCGCTGCAACAACCTGTTGTGCGTAAGGTTGAAAAATGTTAAATCGTAAGCTTTAATTTCATCATCAATTTTATCTCTATAAGCTTCAAATTCTTTGATGTCTGAAGCATAAAAATAACGTTTGAATGGATCTATATTATCTATATAGGCATCAAACACGTGTGAAGAAAAATCATCATTTATATCTTTAGGATCAAAATGTCCTTGATCTAACAAATAGGTTATCAATTGTATTAGTAATTTATCCTTATCTGGATCATCAAATTTTTTACTTGTAAAACTACATGAGGCAAATGCGATTAACAATGCAAGTAGTAAAAATTTATAATTCCCTCTCATTTTCTTTTTGTTTTAATTAATTCTTAATTAAGTAGGTGCTCAATTTTTCACTAAAATAGAAGAAAAAATCGTGCCATAAAAAATAGACGCACTAATTTTTTGTTAAACCTAATAATAACCGATTAACGGTAGCTTTTTATTATTTTTACAATTCATTAAAACTTTATGCCAAATGTCTAAACGCCCTTTAATATTAGTTACCAATGACGATGGTATAACTGCCCCTGGAATTAGAACCTTAATTTCAGTTATGAATACCATTGGTTACGTCGTTGTTGTGGCTCCTGATAGTCCTCAGAGCGCAATGGGACACGCCATTACAATTAATTCTACACTTCATATTGAAAAAGTGGTTATCGATGGTAAACAAACAGAATATAGTTGTTCTGGCACTCCTGCAGATTGTGTAAAAATCGCAGTTAATGAGATTTTAGACCGACGACCAGATATTTGTGTGTCTGGTATTAATCATGGTTCAAACTCATCTATAAACGTTATTTATTCTGGTACAATGAGTGCTGCTTTAGAAGCCGGAATTGAAGGTATACCAGCGATTGGTTTTTCGTTATTAGATTTTAATTGGAATGCCAATTTTGAACACACAAAATCCTTTATTAAAACAATCACTAATGAAGTATTAGAAAATGGTCTACCTGATGGCGTAGTTTTAAATGTAAATTTACCTAACCTTGAAAAAAAGGCTATTAAAGGCATTAAAATTTGCAGACAAGCTAAAGCAAATTGGAAAGAAGAATTTGACAAACGCACCAACCCAATGGGACGCGATTATTATTGGTTAACGGGAAAATTTGTAAATATGGATCAAGGCGAAGACACTGATGAATGGGCATTAGAGAACGGTTATGTTTCTGTAGTACCTGTTCATTTTGATTTAACTGCGCATCACACAATACAGAAATTAAATACCTGGAAACTCAATGGGTAAAAGAACAAAAATACTTAATGTAAACATAGCTCTGAACTAATGAAGTATTATATCATTTCTGGGGAAGCTTCTGGTGATTTACATGGATCAAATCTCATGAAAGCATTAATTGAACGCGACGAGCAAGCTGAAATTAGATTTTGGGGAGGCGACCTTATGCAACAGGTTGGTGGAGAAATGGTAATGCATTATAAAGAGCGCCAATTTATGGGCTTTGCTGAAGTGATTTTGAACCTCAGAAAAGTCTTAGGCCATATTAAATTTTGTAAATCTGATATTGAAAAATTTCAACCAGATGTTATTATTTTTATTGATAATTCTGGGTTTAACCTTAGAATTGCGAAATGGGCAAAAGCACTTAATTACAAAACGCATTATTATATTTCGCCTCAGGTTTGGGCTTCTAGAGCAAGTAGAGTGGAAAAAATAAAGCAAGATGTTGATGCTATGTATTGCATTCTACCTTTTGAAAAAGCATTTTATAAAAAATACGATTACGACGTCAATTTTGTTGGTCATCCATTAATTGATGCTATTGCGGGTAGACCGCAAGTAAACGAGCAAAAATTTAGAGAAGAACATCAATTAAGCTCACAACCTATAATTGCATTATTACCTGGCAGTAGAAAGCAAGAAATCACAAAAATGCTAGGTGTAATGTTAAGTTTAGTAGATGACTTTAAAGGTTATCAATTCGTTATTGCAGGTGCACCAAGTCAAGATTATAATTTTTACAAAACTTTTATAAAGAAGAAAAACATTAAGTTTATTTCTAATAAAACATACGATTTATTGAGTCTCTCAACTGCTGCATTAGTAACTTCGGGCACTGCTACTTTAGAAACTGCATTATTTAAAGTACCGCAGGTCGTTTGCTATAAAGCAAGCTCCATTTCTTATCAAATTGCTAAACGAATAATTACGCTTAAATATATTTCACTAGTTAATTTAATTATGGATCGTGAAGTTGTAACTGAGTTAATACAAGGTGATTTAAATACTAAACGATTGAAGAATGAATTAACTACAATTCTAGATTCTAAAAAACGAGAGCAACTCTTTTTAGATTATTACGAATTAGAGCAAAAGCTTGGTGGTCGTGGTGCTAGTGAGAACACTGCTAAATTAATATATAACGCTATTAAAAACGATTGATACCGAAACTACTATAGATGAAAAAAATATTACCATTTATATTCTTGCTTTTTATAGTTTCTAGCTGTAAATCAAAAAAGGTTGCACCAAATAAAAAGAAACAAACACGCACTGTAAAGGTTAATACTACGAATAAACCAACAAAAGCTGCAGAATCTATTGTTAAATACGCACAAACTTTTAATGGCACACGCTACAAATATGGTGGTACTACAAAAAAAGGTATGGACTGTTCTGGTTTAATTTTTACAAGTTATAAAAAATACGATATTAATTTACCAAGAACTACATCTGGACTAAAAAGCACTGGTGATTGGGTAGACTTAAAAGAAGTTAATGTTGGTGATTTAGTCTTTTTTGCGACTAAAAAGAATAGTAGAAGTGTCAACCACGTAGGCATTGTAACACGAGTAAGAACTGGCAATGTGGAATTTATACATGCTTCTAGTAGTAAAGGTGTAATGACCTCTTCATTAGCAGAAAAGTATTGGTATTTCTCATTTGTACAAGCTAGGCGCGTTTTGTAAAAACATTTTACATATCTTAGTGACTCATTATCATGAAGTTACTAAATTTTACATTTATAAAGCTAACCTTTTGTTTAGTCTTAGGTATAATTTTAGCCCACTACCTGAAGCCAAGCTTCAACGCAACTTTATATATTACCATTAGCTTAATTATCCTTGTTGGATTTTATTGGTACAAATTAAAATCTAAAATAAATCGTTCTCCTCTATTTGGATGTCTCGCATTCCTTAGTATGATTGGTGTAGGAATGATATCGTATCAGCTGCAAGACGACACACTACGACCTCAGCATTACACACATTATAATTCTTCAGAAAACTATAATAATGTAACTTTTAAAATTGAAGAGCGATTAAAACCAGACACTTACAATTTTAAATATATTGTAGCTATAAGCTCATTTAATAAAAAAGAAACTACAGGGCGATTATTAATAAATATTAGGCGTGATAGTTTAGTGAAACAATACAATGTAGATGATGTTTTGTACGCATCTTTAAAACTTCAACCTATTCAAAAACCATTAAACCCATTTCAGTTTGATTATAGTAATTATTTAGAGTTAAAGCAGGTTTATCATCAAGCTTATCTTAATCATTCAAACATCCTTCCGCTCTCTAGCGATAACTCTACAATCTATGGATATGCAGACCAATTAAGAACTAAAATCAACAGAAAACTAATAACAGCAGGATTTAAAAGCGATGCACTCAGTATTATGAATGCATTATTACTTGGTCAGCGACAAACCATTGACAAAACTGTTTATAATAATTATGTTAACTCTGGAACTATTCATATTCTGGCTGTATCTGGATTGCATGTTGGAATCATTTTATGGATCTTGAATTTTATTTTTAGTCCACTACTTTACCTAAAACACGGCCACTTTTTAAGGCCATTTATTTTAGTCATTATATTGTGGTGTTTTGCCGTTATCGCAGGTTTATCGCCTTCGGTTACAAGAGCCGTTACAATGTTCAGTATCATTAGCATTGCTATGCATCTCAAACGACCAACCAACATCTACAACACCTTAGTTCTTTCAGCATTTGTAATTTTATTATTTAAGCCTACTTTTTTGTTTTCAGTTGGTTTTCAAATGAGCTACTTAGCCGTATTAGGTATCGTTAGCATACAACCAATTATCTATAAAATTTGGCAACCAAAATATATAATAACAGATAAATTGTGGCAAATTTTCACAGTTACGCTAGCTGCACAAATTGGTGTAGTCCCTATTAGTTTATTTTATTTTCATCAATTTCCTGGTCTATTTTTCATCTCTAATATGGTTATTATTCCGTTTTTAGGGTTAATCCTTGGGTTTGGTCTGCTAATTATTTTACTCGCATTAATTGATTTATTACCTCAGCCCATTGTTACGACTTACAGTTATATTATTGATAGTTTAAATAGTTTTATAGCTTGGGTTGCTCAATTCGAATACTTCTTGCTTAGAGATATTCCCTTTATTTTAATTCAAGTTAGCACAACCTATCTTATAATTATAGCATTAATTCAAGTTTACAAAACAAGAAAGTATAAATGGGTTGTGTTAAGTTTAATAGGCATAATGGGGTTCCAATTTTTGAATTTTTATAATAAACATGAAACTCAAACTAATGAATTTGTAGTTTTTAATAAAAGCAGACATACCATTATAGGAGAAAAATTTAATGACAAATTGAGATTATTTCATAATTTAGATTCTACTAAACTAAAATCTGATTATGTGATAAAGAATTATAAAGTAGGCCGATCCATCACCAAAATTGAAACTAATAATCTTAGGCCAGTGTATCAGTTTAAAAATAAAACCATCTTAATTATAGATAGCTTAGCCGTATATAAACGCCTAACGTTTAAACCAAACTATATTATACTAAGAAATTCTCCTAAACTAAACTTAAATAGACTCATAGACAGTTTACAACCTCAAAAAATAATTGCAGATGCTAGTAATTATAAATCTTATCTTAAACGTTGGAAAGAAACTTGCGTGCATAAAAAAATCCCTTTTCATCAAACCAATGAAAAGGGAGCTTTTATAATTAAGTAAGTCTGTACTTTAATTACTCTTCAAATTCAGCCTCAAAAGTCTTTACATACTCACTAAACTCTTCTTGAGTAGTCATATCCTTATATTTATCAGTTTTAAAGATTTTTAAATATAACTCCAATTGTTGCGGCTTAAGATAACCTTGAATAGGTGCAATTACATTTCCTTCTTCATCAAAAAACACCATTGTAGGATATGCCCTTATTTGCAATAAACGAGAAAACTCGTGTGCGCTATTTCTTCTATTTGCTTTAGATTCGTCATAGTTAGGATTAGTATATGTCTTTTCCTTATACGTTATTTCCTCATTACCTTCAGCATTAAACTTAACGGCATAATAATGCTCATTAATGTAAGCAGCCACATCTTTTGTTTGAAATGTATTCTTATCTAACATTTTACATGGACCACACCAATTGGTATATACATCCATAAAAATTTTTTTAGGTTCCTTTTTCTGAAGTTCTAAGGCTTCTTCCATAGTTAACCAATTAATATCTTGTGCAATTGCTGATATTGAAAAAGCAAAAATTGCAATGAGTCCTAAACTTATTTTTTTCATCATAGTTGATTTGTTGCAAATACTGATCCGAACTTACAAAAAATGCTCCTAAATAGGAGCATTTTATAAATTTTTAACGATTTGTCTTAACGTACACCGTGCATTAATTTCTTTAATACTGGGTTTAAAACAAATATTAATAGACCCGCTGCCACAGGCACAATAGTAAAAATTAAGAAGAATGTAGATAAACTATACTCTTTTGTAATATTTTCAATTTGTCCACCAACAACTGCAGCCAATTTGTTTCCAATTGCAATTGCTAAATACCACATACCAAACATTAACGCAATCATTCGGCCAGGCACTAGTTTACTCACATAAGACAAACCAACAGGAGATAAACAAAGTTCGCCAAGTGTATGGAATAGATATGCTAATATCAACCAGACCATACTCACTTTAACACCATCTACAAGACCAAAAGCACCAAAAGCCAATAATCCAAACCCAAGTCCCATTGTAGATAAACCAAGCGCATATTTAGTTGCTGCACTTGGGTTGTATTTACTTTCCCACCATTTAGAAAAGAATGATGCAAATACAATGATGAAGAATGAATTAAGAATACTAAACCATGAAACTGTGATTTCTACTTCGTTGTCTCTTACTTTTGTAATAGTAGCATCAACAAAACCATTATCTCTACCAATGCTTGAGGCATGAGCTTTAAGTTCTTCTAATTTTTCATTTGAAGAAACAAAAGAAAACTCGGTTAATTCCTTGTTTTTATTAATGATAATTTTTCTATCTCCTACTTTATAATCAGCATATGGCTCACCTACAGTAATTACTTTGGTCACAATTTTCTGGGACGGCTCAGTAACTGTATTTTGAGTCACAGGTATATATTTAAACTGTAATACGCCCTTATCATTTTTAACATGAACACCTTTTTCATCTAATTCTGGTTGCTCAATTGCACTGTAACTTGCATCATAAGCTGTAGTGTTAAAATCTCTATTTAACATCCATCCTACAATTCCCCACATTAACACAAAACAGACTACTAATACAATATTTGAACCAGGTATTTTCTTGAACGTTTTCTTCCATAAAATATAAAGAACGTATGAAATGATAATCAATGGTACAACTGTAAGTAATGTATTCACTATATTAAATATCGTTGCTGAACTTCCGCTTAATAATCGATCTACATTATCTCTAGCAAAAATTACTAATGATGATGCTCCTTGCTCAAAAGACATCCAAAAGAATACCGTGAAAAATGCAAAAATGATAAATGCAATCATTCTATCTCTTACTACAGCTGTATATCTTAATATACGACTAATTACTAATATTAAGAATAATCCCAATGCAAATAATACTGCTGTATATTGACCTTCAAATTCACCTATTTGTAAAAATGAGAACATATCGATACCTGCTATCTTAGACATTGGATCGTTAATAGCATAACCAAGTCCAATGATTGAAGAAATAGCAATTAAAATTTTATCTAAGGTCGTAAACGGATTAGGGCGTTCCTCTTTTTCTTCAGTTGTAATTTCAACACTTTCCTCGTTAATGTTTTGAGGTAACTCTACCTCATGTACTTTAGAAGGCTTCGCTCCTATTTTACCGAATAAAGGACCTGCTAACCAAAATTGGATGGTTCCTAAAAGCATAAAGATTCCTGCTAATCCAAATCCATAAGCCCAACCTACTTTTTCTGCCAAATAACCACAAAGCATCATACCAAAAAACGCACCTGCATTTACTCCCATATAATAAATGGTATAAGCGCCATCTTTTTTCTCTGGATGCGTTTTGTACATATCAGAAATAATAGACGTCATAGTAGGCTTAAAGAATCCTGTTCCAATAACTAATAAGGCCAAACCAAAATACAAAGAAAATTCTGTTTCTAGTGCCATTGAGGCATGGCCAGCTGTCATAATTAGCGAGCCAATAATAACTGCTGCTCTATAACCTGTGTACTTATCTGCAAGCCATCCTCCAATAATTGGAGTAATGTAAAGTAGCATTGCGTATGTACCAAAAAGCGCACCTGCATTTTCTACTGTCCATTCCCAACCTGGATTATAGCCAATAGCTGCCATGGTAAGAAAATTAACTAGTAAAACACGCATTCCGTAGAAGGAGAAACGTTCCCACATTTCAGTAAAGAATAGCACAAAAAGTCCAGCAGGATGCCCTAAAACTTTGTCTTTAAATAGATTTTCAATATCTGTATTCATATAAATACTAATTAGTTAGGAGTAATTATTTAAGCGTTAGTTATTTTAATTATCAGCTAATTCGAAACCTTCGGCTTCATCATCATGCATTTCTACTTCGTTGTCCTCTGCACCATGCGTTAAACGTTTTAAAGGTTTAAGTAATAAGATTACCAATATTCCAAAGATAACAGTGAATATCGTTATTCCAGAAAATATAGCATATTCCCCAAATTCTGAAGCAGATTCTCCAATAACACCAGCGACTTTGTTACCAAGTCCTGTTGCCGCAAAATAAACACCCATCATCAATGAAGCATATTTTACAGGAGCTAATTTTGTTATAAACGATAATGCCACAGGAGATGAACATAACTCTCCAATTGTATGGAATAAATAAGCCAACACCAACCAATACATTGCAGAGCTGCCTTTTGAGTTAAACTCAGCAGCTGCAAATATCATAAACACGAAACCAAGACCCATTATCATCGTACCAATTGCCATCTTAAATAATGAAGATGCCTCTTTACCTTTCAATTTTCGTTTGGCCCAATAACCCGCAACTAACGTAGCGAAAATAATAATGAAACCAGCGTTTAAACCTTGAAACCAAGTCGCAGGTATTTCCCAACCAAATAATACGCGGTCTGTATTTGTTTTCGTGTAAATACTCATTAAACCACCTGCTTGTTCAAATGCTCCCCAAAAAACTATAACTATCAAAAATGAGAGTAATAATACAAGATATCGATCTTTAGATATTTGAGTTTCTAAATTTTTATAAATCATCATCATGATTCCAGCTACAACAGCAATAAATATATATAATGCCGTGTAACCCCAACTATCAACACCATTATAAGTAAATCCTGCATATACAGCATATGCCATAATCAACGCAACAATTCCAAGGTTAATTGGAGACTTTAATAAATCACTTAAAAGCTTACCAATAGAAACATCAGAGTTTTTGTCTTCGGCTGTAGGCTTATTTCCAACAGAAACTAAATATTTTTGTCCATATAAATAAACAACTAATCCTAACAGCATGGCAATACCTGCTAATCCAAAGCCATAATGCCAACCAATTTGTTCACCAACATATCCGACAATAAAAGTTGCTAGTAACGACCCCAAATTAATTCCTATATAGAAAATACTAAATCCTTTGTCTCTTCTAATATCTCCAGGTTTATATAAACCACCAACCATAGTTGAAATATTTGGCTTTAGTAAACCAACACCTAAAATAATAAGAGCTAAACCTGTGTAAAAAGCCCACATTTCATCAAAAGCTAAAATACCATGACCTGCAACTAATATTAATGCGCCATAAAGTACCGCTTTCTTTTGCCCTAACACTTTATCCGCAATCATTCCGCCAGGAATAGACATTACATATACTAACATGGTATACCATCCATAAAGCATTATTGACTCCGAATCTAACCATCCTAAACCAGGATTATCTGCAGTAGTCTTCTCAACTAAATAGAGTGTTAATAAGGCTCGCATCCCATAATAGGAGAAACGTTCCCACATTTCTGTAAAAAATAATACGTATAAACCTACTGGATGTCCAAATAGCTCCTTTTGATGCGCTTGTTTAATTGCAGTTGACATAATTTGTTAGTTAGTGTTAATTAGTTTTATTTTAACTCGCAAAGATGTTATTCTTTGTCTGATATAATTTTATCACCTAAAGTTCTGTTGATAAAATTGGTCATCTTTTTATATAAATGAAGCCTAGTATTGCCTCCATATATGCCGTGGTTTTTATCCGGATAGATCATCCATTCGAATTGCTTATCTGCTTGAATTAAAGCTTCCACCATTCGCATAGTATTCTGTACATGTACGTTATCATCTCCAGATCCGTGAATCAGTAAGAAATCGCCTTTAAGTTTGTCTACATGATTAATTGGCGAATTTTCATCATAACCACTTGGGTTTTCTTGAGGCGTTGTCATGTAACGTTCTGTGTAAATTGTATCATAAAATCTCCAACTTGTAACAGGTGCAACAGCAATCGCCATTTTAAAGACATCATTTCCTTTAAAAAGAGCATTACTACTCATAAAGCCACCATAACTCCAGCCCCAAATTCCTATTCTCGAAGCATCAATATAATCTAATTTACCTAGTTGTTTTGCTGCTTCTATTTGGTCTTCTACTTCATACTTCCCTAATTCGTTTTGAGTAACTTTTTTAAATTCCGAACCTTTGAAACCAGTTCCTCTACCATCTATACAAACAACTATATAGCCTTGCTGCGCTAACATTTGATACCAGTAATCATTTGCACCATTCCAACGATTAGCTACTTGTTGAGAACCTGGACCTGAATATTGATACATAAACAAAGGATATTGTTTGGCAGCATCAAAGTCTTTAGGTTTAATGATCCATATGTTTAAATCATTTCCGTTCACAGAAATGGTACTAAACTCTTTTTTAGACATTACATAACCTTCTAATGTCTTGGCTAAACCACTATTATCCTTAATGTTTTTTACAATTTTTCCTGATTTTGAATTATACAACGTGTATTCTTGAGGCGTTGTAGCACTAGAAAATGTATTAATGAAATACGTAAAATCTGCACTAAATGAACCAGCATTAGTACCATCCTTTTCAGTTAAACGTTTTTTACTTTTTCCATTTAATTTTATTGAATAAACATCTCTATTAATCGATCCGTTTTCGGTAGATTGAAAATAGATAGTGTTTGCTTTATCATTAAAACCATAATAATTTGTTACTTCCCAATTTCCTTGAGTCACCTGATTTATTAATTTGCCCGTTTTGGCATAATGATAAATATGATTAAACCCATCGTCTTCACTCGTCCAAATAAAACTATGGTCATCTAAAAAGGTTAGGTTATCCGTAACATCGATATAAGCATCATCCTTTTCAGCTAAAACAATTTTAGATGTCATTGATTTAGTATCTATCATCCAAAGGTCTAATTCATTTTGATGACGATTCATAAATTGCGCACTTAGTACGTTTGATTCATTAGTCCATTTAATTCTAGGTATATAAAAATCTTCATAAGCCTTTTCAACCTTTATCTCTTGTAATTTTGCTGATCCTAAGTCATATAAATGCAGTGATACTTTAGAATTAGCTTCACCTGCTTTTGGATATTTAAAAACATGTTGCGTCTGGTATAAATCTGAACCGTAAACGTCCATAGAAAATTCTGGCACGTCAGTTTCATCAAATCTTATAAATGCAATTTGATTACTGTCAGCATTCCAGTCAAAGGCTCTAACAAAAGCAAATTCCTCTTCATAAACCCAATCCGTTATACCATTGATGATTTTATTTTTTTCGCCATCTGTAGTTATCTGTGATATTTTACCCGATTCTAAATCTTTAACGTAAAGATTGTTATCATAGCCATAAGCTACTTTTGTACCATCTGGAGACAACGTTGGTTCTTGCACTAAATCGTCAGATACTTTAGTAACTTTTTTAGAAGCTACATCATAAATGTAGTATTCTCCTAGCGTGGAATGTCTAAAAACAGGTTGTGACTTTGTAGTAAGAATTATTTTAGACTCATCCTTAGTAAACTTATAATCAATAAAGTATTGAATCTCTGCAATATCAGATGAAGACACTAAAGTGCTCACTTTTTCTAACGTTTCATAGTCGTAAATATCAATAGTAGTCGTTCTACTAACTCTATTAAAATCTAAAACCGAATACTGATTTCCATTAGCCATTGAATGCAGAGCTTGCATTCCTGAAGTTCTAAATTTTCCTCCCCAAATTTCCTCGAGTGTAATTTGTTTTTCTTGGCAGAAAACTAAAGCAGTGATAAAAAATGTAAAAACTACAGCAAAACGTCTAAAAATCATGGATTTGTGTTTAATTATATTTAAAAATTACAGGCTTGAGGTTGTTAATAACACGACCTCAAATTCTATTTTTAGCATGTAAGTTTCATAAAATTCTTATTTCAATAAAGCAATGTCAAGTTTACTAAAAATTATGCAAAAAATCGCTATTATTAACAGTAAATCGGCATTTACAGCCTATTATGCACACATTTTATACCAATCCTAGTATCTTTGTTTTTACTAAACTAAAAACTAAGATGCCAAATACAATTTCTGGCTTTTCAAAGCTGTCTAAATCCGATAAGATTGAATGGCTGTTAGACACGTATTTTAATGATAAAACCAACGCAAGAGCGCTTGTTAAAGGTTATTGGAATACAGATGATAAACTACAAAAGCTTCACGATGAGTTTATTGAAAACACCATTACCAATTATTATTTACCATTAGGTGTAGCTCCTAATTTTCTAATTAATGGGAGTCATTACACCATTCCAATGGCAATTGAAGAAAGTTCGGTTGTTGCAGCAGCTAGCAAAGCAGCGAAGTTTTGGTTAGAGCGAGGCGGTTTTAAAGCAGAGGTATTATCTACTGAAAAAATTGGGCAGGTACATTTTATGTTTTTAGGTGACTTTAAAAAACTTCAAATCTTTTTTAATTATGTAAAACCTAAATTAATAAGCGAAACGGCTACCATAACAAAGAGTATGGAACGACGAGGTGGTGGAATCTTAGATATTGAATTACGAGATAAATCTGAGGATGTTCCAAATTACTATCAACTGCATGCTACCTTTGAAACCATGGATGCCATGGGAGCAAATTTCATCAATACCTGTTTAGAACAATTTGCTACTACACTGAAATACGAAGCTTCGACTTACGAAGCATTCGATGCTAAGGAAAAAGATATTACCGTTATAATGAGTATCCTTTCTAATTACGTTCCTCAATGTTTAGTGCGCGCAGAAGTCTCTTGTAAGATTAAAGAATTAAAAAGTAAAGACATACCTCATCCTGAAGAGTTTGCGCAAAAATTTAAGCAAGCTGTTAGCATTGCTGAAATTGAGCCTTATAGAGCTGTGACACATAATAAAGGTATAATGAATGGTATCGATGCCGTGGTTTTAGCTACAGGCAATGATTTTAGAGCTGTTGAAGCTGGTGTACATGCTTATGCCGCAAAAGAAGGAACATATTCTAGCTTAACACATTGTACCGTTGAAAATGGAGTTTTTAGATTCTGGATTGAAATTCCCTTAGCATTGGGAACCGTTGGTGGTTTAACCAGCATACATCCCTTAGTTAAGTTTGCTTTAGAAATGTTACAAAAACCGTCTGCTAGAGACTTAATGCAAATTGTTGCGGTTGCTGGATTAGCTCAGAACTTTGGCGCGGTAAAATCGCTTACCACAACAGGCATTCAAGAAGGACATATGAAAATGCACTTAATGAACATCTTAAACCAATTTGAAGCTACAGAAGCCGAAAAAACAAAGCTTATAGAGCATTTTAAAACAAACGTAGTCACACATAGTTTGGTAGTTGAGGCCATTGAGACCTTAAGAAAATAAATTGAGTAAGGAAACCAAAATATATAAAAGCAACGGCAAATTACTCATTACTGGAGAGTATGCCGTATTAGATGGTGCAAACAGTTTAGCGATTCCCACAAAATACGGACAGAATTTAGAAATTACGCCTAATGATTCTAATATAATTACATGGAAAAGCTATAATGAACTAAATACCATTTGGTATGAGGACGAATTTTTAATTGAAAATTCATTAGACGCACTAATTATTAGAGCTAAAACTAATAATGAAATATCAGAACGCTTAATACAGATTCTACATTCTATTAGAAGTTTCAATCCTGAATTTTTGCATTTAGATCAAGGATACGATGTTAAAACGCACCAAGATTTTAATAGACTATGGGGTTTAGGCACTTCTTCAACCTTAATTAATAATATGGCTGATTGGGGAAATGTTGACGCCTATAAACTATTAGAAAAAACATTTGGAGGTAGTGGTTATGATATCGCTTGTGCGCAAAATAACAGTGCTATAACATTTCAACTTCAAAAAGATAAAACACCAATAGTAGTAACCGTAGATTTTCAACCGCAGTTTAAACAACATCTTTATTTCGTGTATCTCAATCAGAAACAAAATAGTAGAGATGGCATTGCTGCATATAAAAAATTAGGAAATCTTAATCCTGAAATAATTATAAAAATCAATACTATTACCAAAAAGTTGATTGCTTCAGAATCACTTTCTGAGTTTAACAGTTTAATTGAACAACACGAAACAATTATCTCTAGCCTCATACAGCAAGAACCTATTAAGTTAAGGTTATTTAGCGATTTTAATGGTGCTATTAAGAGCCTAGGTGCTTGGGGAGGCGATTTTGTATTGGTTACTTCAGCGCAAGATCCAACGCCTTATTTTAAATCTAAGGGATTAGACATTGTCATTCCGTATGACCATATGATTTTATAAAAATTAAAATCTGTAGATTTCAAAATCATTTTCATAAAAAAAGGCTTTACATTTCTGTAAAGCCTTTTGATATATAAAAAATATTCAGGTTAATAAACCGTCTTTGCTCTATTATCTTCAATTTCTGCAGCATTTTCTAATGCTTTATAAACTGCAGTTTGTGCTGCTGCACGACGCTCGTTATTTAATCTATTCATTATTGCAGAATAGTTATCCAACTTGGTAGCTTCTGTAATTTTTGTTACTTCTACAACGTAAACACCCTTTTCTCCATCAATTGGCTTAGATGTTGCACCTTGCTCTAATCCAAAAGCAGCACCTACAACTTTAGGCTCAACACCTGCTCCTGAAAGCGTAGTGTTTTTTAATGTGATTGCCGCTGCACTTTTAGGGCTTAATCCTTGATTTTTTGCAATGTCTGCAACTGATGTTCCTGTTATTTTATCACGAATCAATTTCGCTTTTTGCTCATTTCTAATAATAGGTAACGCAGTGATTGATGCATCTTCAGTACTCATTAAGCCTTTGTCTTTTTTCTCAACAACTTTAGCCACTATAAATCCGAAATTAGAAATTGCAAAATTCTTATAATCTCCAGTCTCTGTATCTTCATTAAACGCCCAACGCACAACTTCTCTTTGACTTCCTAAACCTGGAATATTCTCATCTAAAGCTTTAAAAGAAATAGGCTTAACTGTTAATTCTTTTTCTTTAGCTAATTCATTAAAATCGCCATCTTTTGCTGCAATCTCAAACTTAGACATTTTGTTAAACACAGCTTGTAACGTTTCGTCAGATGGTTCAATTTTATCTGCAATAGTCGCTATCTTTAAGGTGTTATTATAACTCTTTTGTTCTAATACTTCAATAATGTGATATCCAAATGACGTTTGCACTACATCAATATCACCAACTTTATTATCAAAAGCATACGCCTTAAATTCTGGAGCCATTCCTGCTCTGTAATCAAATTCTATTTCTCCATCTTGCTCATTACTTACTTTATCAGAAGATAATTCTAATAAATCCATAAACTTCGTTCCTCCTTTAATCGCTGCTAATATACTATCTGCTGTTTTCTTAGCCTCTTCTGGAGTTTTTGTCACTGACGCATCTGCTCTTTGACCTCCAATATTTGGAATTAAGATATGACGTACTTTAACTGAATCTGGTAATTCTTGTTTAGCAACAATCTTAGATAATTTATAATACTCACCATCTTTATATGGTCCGTAATAATCACCTACGTTTAATTTTAATAACGTATCCTTTGCTACAGAAGGTAATTCTGCTGCTCTCAAAAATGAATCATTATATTTAATATCTGAATTTGTATTTACAAACTCTTCAATATTACTAGCATTATCAAATCCTTGAATAGTTTCTTCATTTTTACTACTCTCGTTGTATTCAATCTTATCAGCCTTTAATTCTAATAAACCAGCTTTAATAGCATCTTCATCTGCTTTTGAAGCTTCTTCCTTAAACTCTACGTAAACAACTTCTCTTGTTGCTTCTGTTTCGTAAGTATCTTTATGTTCATTTATGTAAGCTTGAATATCACTTTTAGAAACCTGCACTAAACTATCTGCAATAGTTGTATAAGGAATTTGTACGTAACGTACATCTACAGTTTTTGCATCACCAAAATAATCATTTTCAGCTTCAGAAATTGTAGTGCTTATTCCTGCTTTAATCATATTATAATATGATTGTTGTATTGAGTTTGCAGCGATAGATTGCTCATTGTTTACCCAACTATCAAAGTTTACCATAAAGTTACCTAATGGTGCAGCTCCTCCGTTTAAGTCTTGTAAGTTTGAAATAAAAGCATTTAGACGATTAACATCAAAACTTCCGTTTTCATCCTGAAATTCTGGATAAGAAGAAAAGCTATTCTTCAATAAATCTCTCATTTCATCTTTTTCTACGGACAATCCTAATTTATCAAATTCAGATTGTAATACAATTTTACGAAGTTCTTGACTGTAAATTGTATTCATTGCTTGAGTAGATGTTTGTCTTCCTCCTGAACCATCTTGATAGTTCTTTACCTTCTGCTGAAAATCTAAACGATTAATGTCTTGCCCATTAATAGTTGCAACCACGTCTTGTGATCCTCCAGAAAATGCACTTGAATTTTTGAATAAATCTCCAATTACAAAAGCAAATAATGCCATTGCAATTACAAATATTAATATCAATGATCGTTGTCTAATTTTATTTAAAACTGCCATAGTCTTTTATATATAGTTTATTTTGGTGTAAATAAGTCTGCGAAAATAGTATATTCTTGTAAATAATAAAAGGAGTAACGTAGTTTTTATAAGTGTTACTAATCTATTAATCTACATCGAGCACTTTTAGCTCAACCTCATCTATCTTGGTTGACGAAACTTCTGTAATTGTGAATTTAAAATTACCGATTTGAACATCGTCTTTTTCTTGTGGTATTTCTTCCGTTGCATTAACTATTAAACCGCCTAAAGTTTCATAGTTTTCACTTTCTGGCAGATTTAATTTATAGGTTTCATTAATGTAATCTACTTCAAGCCTTGCTGAAAATTTATAGGTAGATTCATCTATTTGTTCTTCAATCATCTCAATAGTATCGTGCTCATCTTCAATTTCACCAAATAGCTCTTCAATAATATCCTCAACTGTCATTATACCAGATGTTCCGCCATACTCATCAATGACTACCGCCATACTTTTACGTTTCTTATTTAAAATATTTAGAACATCTTTTATAAAAATAGTTTCTGGTACAAATCCTACAGGTATAATAATGGACTTGATAGATTTAGGTTTTTTAAACAATTCAAAGGAATGTACATATCCTAAAATATCATCTATATTGTCTTTATAAACAATAATTTTGGTTCTACCTGTGTCAATAAACAATTGTCTTAAGTTTTCTAAAGACTCTGAGATATCAACAGCGGTTATCTCTGTACGCGGCACCATGACCTCTCTCGCTTTTACATCCGAAAATTCTAAGGCATTCTGAAAAATTTGAATCTCACTATCTACGTCATCATGATCTTCTACCGATTCCATTTGCTCACTAATGTAGTTACCAAGTTCTACTTTGGTCATTGCCAATACCACATCTTCTCCTTCGGTTTTAAAGATATATTTTAAAACTGCATCTGAAATCCATATTACGAAATCAGAAATCCAAGAAAACAATATATAAAATATGTACGTTGGAAGTGCCAATACCTTCAATAATGAATTAGAATAAATCTGAAAAAACACTTTGGGTAAAAACTCTGCTGTTACCAAAATTACAATAGTAGAAATTATAGTTTGGGTTAGCAGCTGTAAATCTGTTAATAAATAGGTTACTGCTGTATTATCTGATGGTAACAAGGACTCAAACCAATGCACCAAAACTTCCCCCATTTTAAAACCATAGATTACCAATGCAATGTTATTACCGATAAGCATTGTGGCAATATACTTTGATGGTCTTGCTGTAAGTTTCCCTAAAATTTTACCTAAAAAATCGCCTTGTTTTTTCTCTAATTCAATATGAATTTTATTAGCAGACACATAAGCAATTTCCATACCCGAAAAGAAGGCTGAAAGAATAAGTGTTGATATAATAATGACTATATCTAGAGTCATATATTACTTTTTATTTCGGTCTTCAATCTTTTTACTAAAGCGTCTTCTAAAAAAAAAGACAAATAATATTAACACCACAAAAAACAATGATGTATAAGATCTATTTCTAGCTACTGACCAGTTAGATACAGCATCCCATAGAAAAAGCACTGCTAAAACAATATAAGCGTATTGAAAAAATTTTAGAATTTTCATTTATTAATTATTCAAAATATTTATTAATCAAAGATAGTTAATTATCAAGCTCAAACTCGCCACCCATTTCTAACATTTGAAAATTCTCGAAATTTTTATCAGAATCAAATCCTATACCATGTAATGTTCCGTATTTCCATGGTTCATTTGTAAACAACCACTCTAACTTCTGATTATAGTATAGCTGTTCTGTAAACAAAGTGTCTTTTTCGGATGTTACAATCCTTACATCACCTTGTAAATCGATGATATTAGTATCTGGATAGTGTATGGCGTAATTAGAGGTTATAGTTGTACGATTACCGTCGTCATCATAAGTTCTTAATTCTATACCTTCAGGAAATTCTGAAAAACCAAACGCTCTATTGGAGTAATCTAACATTTTAGGACTTAACAAATTGGCTATCAACTTAACGGTATCATCAACAAATTTCGTGTATTTTAAATCTATATTATTCGCTTCACCAACAGGTTGATTTTGGTGTACACCAACCTTTTGAACCTCGTTAAAGTCGTTGGTACACGAAAAAAACAAAGTCACAACAATTGCTGTGACTAAGTTTTTAATAATATGTAATTTTTGTTTTGTCATTAAACTTTTGGAACCGTTACTGAGCGACCTATCCAACATCCTATTTTAATTACAGTACCTGAACAGCTACAAGAAAATATATCTGATTTAGATGGCGCACTTGCTCTATAACTTGCTGCTGTTTTAGCTGCTGCAGATCTTAATCTACCATCAACTCTACCAGCTTTTTCAGCTTCATTAGCTGCTAACCAAAATACAGCTCTTTTATTAAAGTTGGTATCTCCACAGTTATTTGCACTTTTAGCATACATTGCTGCTATAGCCAAATAAGGTGATCCATCCGAAGGATTTAATTTTAAAGCCTCCATGTAATACTGTCTTGCTCTACTATAACTTCCCTTAGCCTTTAATTGTTGTGCTAAACCTTTATATAATTTTGCCTTTTTTAAAGGATCTGTAGATAAAGCAATTGTTTGATCTACGTATTTTTGCTCACCAGTTAATACATATAAGTAATATGCCGTATCTGCACTAGGCTCAATAGTATTTTTCTGTTGTACTAATTTTAAGAATAATGGATCTTCTTTACATCCTTTAGCATACATTCTATTCATTGCACGTTGTAACCAAACCCCATTCTCTTTATTTTCTTCAAAATCCTTTTCATATAAAGGTATTAAAACTTCACATGTTGCTCTTTCACCAAGTTTTTGATCCATACTTGGTAGAATTTTAGTTTCAAAAGCATTAATGTAAGATTCGTAACTTGCTTTACGATTAGCCTCTTTTTTAGTTAGTGTTCCTCCTGCTTCTTCTTTAGCCGCATACTTATTTAACTTAACTGTATTAGACTCAATAATTCCTTCAATAATTTCGTTTACATCATCATACTTATCAAACATCTGCTGCGCTGTAAGTTTTTGTGTATCATATAAATCTACTGCTAATGAAAAGTAAGAATATAATCCTTTAGCGTCACTAAAGTTTTTAGCATCCTTTGTGTAAGCTTCATCAAACATAGCATATACTTGCTCATCAGTCTTATTCAATTCTTTCTTGTACTTATAAGCTAAATTCGCCTTATCAACCAAAACGTCTGCAAGATCATATTTAGACTCAAAATGCTCTCTACTTTGATCGTGTAATAACATTAAATCATTGATATGAGCCACTTGCTCTTCACCTGTAGAGTTTTTAATTTTATGTGTTAAGATTTTTTCTCCATGTGCATAAATCGCTCTATTAAATTTAGGGCACATTTCTCTTACTATTTTCCAAGGACCATAGGCATCATCATATTTTTTACTTTTTACGTAACCGTCAAAAAGCGAAAGATTCGTCATGCATTCTTCCTGGCTATCATCTTGAGCAAAGCTCAAGTTAACACTCATAAAAAGGGCTAATACCAGTATTGTAATTCTCGTTTTCATTTTTAAGTTAATTTTATTAGTAATACTTTTTTTGTTGAAACCATCTAGAGTTTAAAGATAAACTAACATTAAAGTTTACAAAATTCTCTAAGATTAAATTTTTCTCTGTTGTTCCTCTTCTTCCAAATTCTAAACCTAAATTAGCATTAGAAAACAAATTTCGAGCTCCAACTGGTAAACCTAGTCCAAAAGATATGCCAAACTCATTTATTGGCTCATCTTTTATAACTAAACCTGTGTTTTCAAATTTAACTCCTGCTCTATAAACTACACGATTAAAATAACCCGAGAAAGCATTATACTTAGGAATATAGAATCCTCCAAGTGAAAATTGAGAACCATCTTGATAGGTTGTTGATGTATCAGAAAAAACGGGATTAGAAAATTCACTAGTATTTAAAAATGTATATTCTGCTCCTACAAACCAAGATTTTGGTTGACCAACTCCTGCTCCAAACGTAAAACGAGAAGGTAAGGTAAGCTCTGTATTTTTAAGATTCTCAGCTTCTAAATCAGCTTCAATAACATTCGAAATCCTAGTGACATTATATTCGGTATCTAAGGTCACTGTTGAAAACGTTCTTTCATTTTCAGATTGCAACTCACTCCCTGGAGCGTATGTTGCTGTTGTAGACAATTCTAATTTATCCGTAATCATGGTTTTATAAGCTAAACCAAAATTTAAGTTTAATCCTCGTAAATCCGATCTATTGAATTCTCTAGTTTGATACTGAGCAATAGTTCCTTCGTTCGTATATGCTATTTCTACTGCCGTATTCTGAATATTACCAAAATTATAGTTAAAATCCACACCAATACTTAGTTTATCCGTTACCTGATACCCTAAGCCTCCAAAAACCTTATTAATTCCGCCTTCACCATTATAACGATTTAATACATCACCATCATCATCAACATCATTTAATCTGTAACCTACAGATGTATAAGGCAATATACCAAACCCAACACCAAACTTACCTATTGGAATAGATAGAGCTAGATAATCAAAAATTGTACTGTTTGTTTTAGCTTTTTCAGAATCGCTATTTAAAGTACTATTAGAGGCCGTACCAGCTACAGAAAATTTAATTGGTCTACTTTCTCCGTTGAAGGGATTAGCGTCAATATTTTTGCCAGCGTAAGAAGCAGGATTTCTTAAATTTAAATGAATACTATCCAAGTAAACTCCCATTTCTCCCATGCTTCGGTTTTCAACTGTACCTCTAAACTTTAAACTCCCAATTCCATAAAATGAATATGGAGAACCTGTTCCTTGTTGAGAAAAAACAGAAGAACTAATAATTGTAATACAAATTACAATGAATCGTTTTATCATTATTTTGAATTATATTCGAGTATAAAATCCAAACCTTCCAAAAGAAAATTTGAATTCGCAAATATGGTATTTTTTAATTGGTTTGACAAAAATTTGGTATCTCCTCCTGTTAAAATAACTGTTAAATCCGAATAATCAGCCATATATTGATCAATTATTCCATCTATTTCCTTAATTACTCCGAAAATGACACCAGAATGAATTGATGATTCTGTGGAGTCACCAATAATATTTTCTGGCATTTTAGAATCTAACAATGGAAGGTTTGCTGTTAAATTATTTAAAGTTTTATAACGCAACCTTATTCCTGGAGAAATTGCACCACCCAAATATTCATTATCTGTATTTACAAAATCGTAAGTTATGCATGTACCAGCATCTATAATTAAAACATTATTATTAGGAAACTGATCTGCAGAAGCACTAGCCAAAGCCATACGATCTACACCTAAAGTTTGAGGTGTAGCATACCTATTCTTATATGGCATTTTTGTCCTTGAGCTAAGTTCAATAACTGGCATATCAGTTTTTATAACTTCAATATCAGTTTTTGACAAAAAACCAACCGATGAAATAATGGCATTATCTACTTTTGGGTAACTTTTTTTGAGCTTTTTATATTGTTTTTTGAACTCATTCAGCTCAAAACTCAGTTTACACATTAAATTTTTGCTATTAAAAACAGCAAACTTAACGTACGTATTTCCCACATCTACAATAAGATTCATATGTATTTTATATTTTACAAATTTATAAAATGAAATTTTAGTAAATTCTTTTTGTGAATAATAAAAATGCATTTATATTTGCACCCGCTTAATTAAGCAATTGGTGCCTTAGCTCAGTTGGTAGAGCAAAGGACTGAAAATCCTTGTGTCCCTGGTTCGATTCCTGGAGGCACCACTAAGTAAAAGCGTAAACGCCTGATTATCAAATGATTGTCAGGCGTTTTTCATTGACTGCTCTTGAATATGCTCTGGAATTGTTTGCAAAGCCAATGGTGTCAATACTTCCGAGAAACTACACTTTTTATATCAATAAGAATATTCTGAATAACTGAACAACTTTTTGACATACTACTTTATACATACAAACCTTTATATTTGTTTGACTTAAACGTTACAAATTTTTTCGATTTTTCGATATGTCTGCAAAGTCTTCAAATAACAACTCATCAACTCCTAATGAGATACACAAAAAGGAACTAGAATCGACAATACTTTCACTTATTGAATCTACAGGACTTTTAGAAATAGATTTTTTCAACGTTTATGACAATCTAAACGAACAAGACCGCAAACAACTTATAAACGAATTTTACCATTGGATTATTTCAAACAAAGTGATCCGACATTATGATTCTAAGTACGTAAACTATAGTGTTGATCAACAACCCAATTATCGTTTTGGTGATTTTGATAAACGTGTTGCTGAAAATCGTTTACCTGAACTTATGGAATCTTTACATAATGATAAACTATCGTATCGTGCTACTGTGTGTTGGGTGGAGCATAAAAAAGCAGAAATCAATACCTTTAAATATCAACTTAAAACACTACGTGATGAATTTTTTGATAACGTTTCTTCTGAACCAGTAGAACAAGCTGTGATTTCTACTTCAAATACTACCGATTATACTTTCCCAACTGAACTTATAGATAAAGATTTTGACAAAATCATATTTGACCATTGTTATAGAATACCTACTAATCTTGACAAGCAAACACTGCTTAATCAATTTCAGAAGTACTTCACCTCTATATCGCAATGTTTTAGTTCGATACAATTTGAAGCTTGGCTATATAATTCTTTTGAATTTAAAGAAAATATAACTACTGCTACACCTTTAAATCTTTCGCTTATTTCTAAAATAGGCATCTTCAAACATCACTTACATCATTTATACACTAATTTTAATACGATTTACGGCACTGAAAAGAAAGGCTTTGCTAATAGCCTCATTTTAAACTTTTCAAACGTCAGAAACGGAGTTAATTTCATAAATAACAAGGCATTCAAAAAGCAATTTGATTCATTAGAAAAAAGCATTCGCAAAAAGACTGGCTTCACATATGATTACGAGTCTTAAACCATCATTTTCTTCATTTTTCACATGTTCTACACGTTATTTACACGTATGGCTAACGTACATTACACGTGCTATTTCACACCCTAGATAGACTCATTTTATTTGCATCGCAATAGTAATAAACACGCCATGCAACAAGACAAATTAACATATCATTTCAACGAGTTCATAAGTGAGTTCAAAGCGCAAATTACGGAAGAGGTAGCTACGTCCGTAATTGATTCTTTGAAAGACGTTATCAAGTCGTTACCTCAAGGTCGGCCGACCGATGATATGCAACATGTTACCCTTAGTGAACTGGCGTGTTTGTTTTCAATTTCAAAATCAAAAATTAATCAGCTTAGAAAAAAACATAAAGATTTCCCTTTGGTTAAAATCGGAACATCAGTTCGGTTTAATCCTCGAGAGGTTAAAGTGTTTCTTAAAAAGCATTACAACAATTAAAAAATAAAAATATGGAGTTAAAAGACGCAAAAACCTTTGTAGACTATTACAAAGACCAGTCGATAAAGTTTTGGCATAAAAATGGAGATGCCGTACTTCTAAAGGCATATCAATTGATACGATTTCTAAAGTTAAAATTATATGTATGCAAAGTTAGACTACATGAGACGACACACTTAGCTATAAAACGTTATAATCAAATTGAATTGGTAGATAATGAGGCAATTGCCCAAAAATTTATAACCTATGTTGAAGACTATTTCCCAGATGATAAGGGCATACTTAGTAAAACAATGGTACTTGATTTAATCGTTGGACAGTCCACTTCTTACTATAATAATAAGGTATTTAATCACTTACCTATATATAACGTAACAATTAAACCCGACACTAAGGATACGTGTTATCTAACTTTTGCTCATCAGGTGGTAAAAATCACAAAACATGAGTTACAACAAATACCTTATCACGAACTGGATATTGCGGTATTCAATAATCGAAAAATTGATAGACGTTTCAAAAGAAACAAAAATAAACTTCGTGGTGATTACGTCAAGTTCGTTTGGAATTTATCGGGTCATTCTCCCTATCGTTTTAAAGTGTTCTGTACAGTTCTTGGGTATTTGATTCACAATTATAAAGACCCTGCAAATCCAAAAATGGTTATTCTTATTGATCAAGTGATTGGGGAATTAGAAGCGGCTAATGGTGGCTCTGGTAAAAGTCTGTTTTTTAAAGCCATTGGACATATCCGAAATTTGGTAGAGCTTAGTGGTAAAAAATTACAATCTAATAGTCGGTTCGCTTTTCAACGTATCGATGTATGGATAGACGTAATTTTAGTTAATGACGCAAGTAAAACTGAAAACCTAGAAAATTGGTATAATATTACTGCCGATGGTTTTATGACCGAACGCAAGTATGAAAAGGAACAATTTATTCCACATCATCTTTCGCCTAAGATATGTTTAAGTTCCAATCATATGATTAGACGTCCTGAGGGAAATTCTTCCGAAAGACGTGTCCACGAGATTGAGGTATCTGATTACTATGGTAAAGACTTATCTCCTAATGAAGAATTTGAAAGAAACTTATTCGGCGATGAGTGGACTGATAAGGATTGGCGTGAATTTGACAACTTCATTGTGTTCTGCGTGCAGTACTACCTTCAATTTGGTTTATTAACACCGCCTAAAATTAACATCCTCAAACGCAAACTTATTGCCGAAGTTGGTATTGAACTTATCGAATTTATGGATGATAAAATTACCCAAGGCATTACCAAATTCCATAAAAAAGACACGTACGACGAATTTGTGAAAGGTGGTTTTATCAATAGAAAATATATCCCTCAACGCAATTCATTTACTAGAAAATTAAAGAAGTTCTTCGAATATAAACAACTGAATTATACTGAAACACCTTCTGATAGCAAAAAGTATCTCGAACTGCTTACAGATGTTAAAATCGAGGATGTCACCACACAAACACTTAAAGACAAAGTTGTCGATTATAAATTGGTCGATACTCCGAACAAATTAACACGATTAGATAATACACTTAAAACATTATAACAATGACAAAATTACTAACATACGATTTAGAAACCACAGGACTCAATCCGAGAACATGTCGCATATTAGGCATAGCCATCTGTATTTCTGTAGGCGTGACTTACTATATCACTTTACCAAAGTGTATTGAAAAGGCCAAGAAGATATTGGAAGTGCTTCGTCCTTATTTTAAAGATGCGTCCATTGAAAAACTAGGCCATAACCTCAAATATGACAATCAAGTGCTTAAACATTATGGTATTGATGTTAAAGGAAAATTACATGATACTATGGTTGGTGATTATGTGTTACACCCTGATCGCAAACATCATGGGCTGAAATTAATCTCAAAACTGCATTTAAATTATCAACAGTTGGAATTTGACGAGATCGCTATTGGCAAAACTAAACAAGATAAAACGTTAGAAGGTGTTGACCCAAAATTAGTCTCTGTATATGCGTGTGAAGATACTGACCAAACCTTACAATTACATCAATATTTACATCCTCAAATTGAACAAAATGGACTATTGGATAGTTATAACCTCGATTGTCAATTGGTTGATGTCATCAGTGAAATGGAATATAATGGTATTACTATCGATATTGATTTGGTTAAGGAGATAGAAAGTGAGATTGACGTGCTGTTAAAAAATTTAAAACAGTCTATTTTAAAATTCACCTCTGGTGAGTTTAATATCAATTCTACTAAAGATGTTAACCATTTATTATTTAATCAACTAGGTATCGAACCGATTGGAGATAAAAACAAAAATGGGTTGTATTCAGTATCGAGTAAGATACTTAAACGTTTACTGCCAGAACACAAAGTCATCAAATTAATTTTAGACTATCGCGCCATATATAAGGTGAAATCAACCTTTATTAAAGCATTATTACAGATAGACCCTGTTAGTGGTCGTTTACACACCTCAATTAATCAAACGGTTACTGAAACTGGACGGTTAAGTAGTAGTAAACCTAATTTACAGAATATTCCTAGTCGTACTATTGGTAAAAAACTACGTCAGTGTTTTATCGCTTCTAGTGAACACCATACACTTATAGGTGCGGATTTTAGCAATATAGAATTACGTGTAATGGCTATTATTAGTCAAGATGTGACGATGTTAAGTGCCTATAAAGATGGTGAGGATCTACATGCGTTAACAGCATCAAAAGTTTTAGGTATTTCTTATCAGCAAGCTAAAGAGAATAAAGACCAACGTAACATTGGAAAACTGATCAACTTCGGATTAATCTATGGGATGAGTTCCCACGGACTCCGTGAGTCGTTGTTTCTTAATGCTGGAAAAGACTTCACTTTAGAACAATGTCAAGATTTTATAAACACATACTTTGAACTGTACAGAGGTGTTGCTAAATGCCGTGAAGATTTGGTTTATAAGGCAACCATAAATGGGTATACTGAAACCTTGTTTGGCAGGAAACGTCCTTTATCTAATATCAATTCCAACGATTCTTATAAACGTAGTGCCGCTAAACGTTTGGCTATGAATACACCTATTCAAGGTACAGCCGCCGACATTATTAAAATGGCAATGGTCAAAATCCATAAACGTATCAAATCAGAAGGCTTAGCCAGTAAAATGCTATTACAAGTCCACGATGAACTGCTATTTGATGTTCCCAATTCCGAACTCAAGTACATGGAAAAACTGGTTAAGTATGAGATGGAAAATGCTGTTCACTTGGCTATTCCTATGGAAGTGGATTTACAAAGCGGTCGTACTTGGTATGATGTCCATTAACTCGATAATAGAAATTTAAACAACACATAAACTTTTAAATACAAAAACCATGAAACAAATCGATTACATCAAAATTAAAGTAAACAACGTAGACACTTTAAATACAACGTATTTAGTAGAACACCCTACAATTAAAAATCGGTATCACTTCAATTTTCCAAAAAATGGTTTTAATGGCCGTCCATTATTTGGGAAAAATATTGAAATCTACCACAACAACAGTACTTTATATCTAAAATGTAGTTTGCCGTATTTGGTTTACGGGCATAACCATATTGAATTTAATGCCATTGAAGCTAAAGATGTGTTAGTCTATATTTCTTCACTTTTGAATGTGAACCTACTTCTGGGCATCGTTGTAGATTTTGAAGTAGGCTATATCTATTCATCGACACTACCTTTTAAGGAGCTTTGTCATACCATTAGTGGTATTCAAGGGATGGACTTACAGAAAAAAACAAATTCGTTTCTTGCTTATGGACATAAAAACAAACAGTTCAAACTGTATAATATTTATGCTAACCTAAAACGTAAAGTCAGTAAGTCCGTTTTCAATTCAATCGAAAATCTATCGCCTAATAATGTAAAATTAGAACTAAAATTTACGAAAGACCATCGTTATTCAGTTTGTGAATTTCTTGACATAGGTTATCAACTTGCTTTTAATGAATTAGACGATTTACTTCAACATCACATTCAGCAAGTGAGTCATATTTATAATGGTGTTAAGTTCGACGATATCCTTTATATGACTTTGCTAAAGGCTAATAAATATACACACAAAAATGTAGATGAAATGGTATTGGATACCATTGCCACCATTGACGCTACGCCTAGTCAAAAATCGGCAAGACGCCTAGCATTAAGACAGAAACAAGCACAAATTAAACATAATCAAAACCAATCTTTTATTCAATATTTCAAAGAACCTAGTTATATGGACCTTCATTTTTAGGGACATTCCCAACAACTATTGTAAAACTATAAAAATCGGAAATCCTATGAAAATAAATCTCGTACTCAAACAGTCAGAATCACAAAGGAAACGAAAAAGTGATCAACGAATGATTTTTGTTAACTATGCCTACAAAAGTCAAAACACCACATTCTTCACCAAAAAGAATATTCCTATTAAAATGTGGGATAAAAAGAACCAATGTGTAAAGCGTGCTTATGCTGGTCATTCTGCGCTTAATGCGTATTTACAAAAGTGTGTTGGTGACATTAGAAATATCGTTAATATGGCAATGCTTGATGATATTGACCCCACTGTAACCTACGTTAAAGATATTCACAAAGGACGTGTTGAGGCTAAGAAAAAACAACGAAAATTATCATTTTGGGACTTTACAGAAACCTATATGGAAAATGCGAAAATACGTCTCTCAGCTAATACGTTACGTTCGTATAAAACCATACTTAAAAATATTAAAGGTTACGAACGCTATGCGCGAATTAAACTCGATTGGCATAATATAGACATGGATTTTTATTACAGTTATATGGACTACTACCTTAGCTATAAAGCACTAAAAACAAATGGCTTTGGTAAGGTGATTAAATTATTGAAGTCAATTCTTAATAGTGCAACCGACCAAGGCTATAATACCAATATGATTTACAAGAGTAAAGCATTTAAGGTTATTAGTGAAGATACCGATAATATTTATCTCAATGAAGAGGAACTTTCTAAAATTATTGGGTTGGATTTATCAGACAATAAGAAGCTTGAACGTGTTCGTGATTTGTTCTATATTGGTTGCTATACAGGATTACGTTTTAGTGACTATAACCAAATTACTTCTGAAAATATAAAAGGTGGAAATCTACACGTTAAAACCAAAAAGACAGGTACTTTAGTCGTTATTCCTTTGTTGGAAGAGACCAAATCTATCATTGCCAAATATAATGGTAATTTACCTAAAGCGTATACCAATCAAGTAACCAATCGCTATCTTAAACAAATTGGACAACTCGCTGGATTAACAAGTGATTTTAACACCTATCATACTTCTGGTAAAGGACGAATTAAACAAACATTTAAAAAGTATGAGATGATTTCTACTCATACCGCTAGACGATCCTTTGCTACTAATATGTATAAACGTGGTTTAGACACTATTATGATAATGGGTATTACAGGGCATTCCAGTGAAAAGGTGTTTATGGATTACATTAAAATATCTAAAGAAGAAAATGCCAAACTATTCTTAGCTGGTATTAAAAAGCGGAAAAACGCCGCTTAAAGTTCAAACTATAGGGAAGTACAAATGTGCTTCCTTTTTTCATTTATAACAAACCGTAAAAACAATAATTATGAGCAAACGAACGAATTTTAAAGCAATGTCTAAAGCTGATTTTATATCACATTTAGATAACAATAACATTGAATATACCACCTTTAAAACAACCACAGTTTTGGGCTTAAGTGTTATTAAAATTAAACCGAATCATTTTAGATTGGGCGAACGTGTGTTTGAACTAAAAAAACGGCAAACAAATAGATTCTAAAGTTGAACTAACCAATATTCCGTTGGAAGTTGAAGATGAAATCGAAACTGGAGATGATGATGATGATGATGATGATGATGATGATGTTAAAAATCCTACTTCTAAAACTATTACCAAAAAACAACTGATTAAACTAATTGACCATCGTTTTCAGAATATGGGAACAAAAGGTGTGTATCACCCAAAACGTTTAAAGCCAAAATGGAATAGTTTAACCGATGATAACGATAAATTAGCGTTGTTTGAAAAGTATTTATCCAATAAAGAGACCTCTATTGGTTTACACAAACTGATTGAAGTAAATCTTTGCCACAAAACCTTAGAAGCTATAATCATCGAGGATTTAAGCGTCTTAAAATGGCTGTCCTCAGATGGCTTATTGAAAAACTGTATCAACAAGTTTAACAAATATAAAAATGGTAAGGACTACCTAAAATCAAAAGGAATAAAAATTACTGACGATAAAAAGGCATATTAATTGTAACTTTATCGGCAGAAACATATTGAAATAATTATATAGCGTTAGCTATTTATTCTTGTCAAGGAAAACTGGTAATTTTTAAAATGCACAAGATGAATAGACTCAACGCTCACGCTTTGGCGTGGGCTTGGTTTATTTGTGCATTGGGTATACCAGTACCTCCTTGACGATAAGCTACAGTTCCACGCTTTTTCGTTTTATAAACTCTTCTATTTGGGACTGGTAGATACAGCTACCATACTTAATGAAACAAATTATCATTCTTCTATTAATTATTACATCAACTGTTTGTAATGCGCAAATCAAACTAGGCCAACACTCTTCTGAAACACTTTATTTCTTAAGTCATTTGGTAGATAATAGATCGGATTGGCAAATGGAAAAACAGCTTTATAATGGAGAAATACAAGAACTCATTGTTTATAAAGCAGACCAACTCTATTACGATTTAAAGGTAAAAGTAGATGTTATTGAACGTTATATTATGATTGATGGACAGTACGCTTATAACATCGTTCATTTTCCGTCTTTAAAGACAGACTTTTTACAACAACGTTTCAACGACAAGTATAGTAAGAATAAAATTGAAGCCCTTTACTTTACCGATGATTATCAACATTATAGAACAATTGAATTAATTGATGGAAGCGCTTCAGTAGTTTATAAAAAGTATAACCCAAACTTGTTTTCCGAAGGTATTAATAACGAAGTTAAAAAACGAAGGTCAGAGTATTTAGCTAATACAGGAAATAGAGAGTTAACTCGTAGCAAACGCAAATCATTACTATTCGATTATTTCAATATAAAGGATTATGATAGTAGTTTTGTTAGCAGAATACAGCCTAAGGTTATTGACTTAATCGTTAAACAAGCCAAAAATGATTTACAAAATTCAATTAGTACAAAATCAAGTCGATCTTTTGAAACTCTTAATACTAGCTATCAAGTTCGTTTTTACGCAAAATCAAAGTCAAAAACAGCTCAATGTCAGATAAAATCTTTAGATTCAACTGTCTCTTATAGACCATCATATATCTACGAAGTAATGTTTAAACTACCTCCTATTGAGGAGCAATATAATGGAAGAACTTATAACTTAAATAGAGAATTAGTCCTAAAACTTGACTATGATTTAATCCGAGGATCTATTGATATAAAACACAGAAAAAACAAACCTTTTGAAATACTTTCTAATAAAAGCTTGAGTTCGGAATTTAAACGTAAGATTTCAGAACAGCTTAAAAAATATAAATCTGGAAAATTCACATTATATTATCAGTTTGGTACTATTAATGGCATTGATGCTTCTGAACTACTTGTATATGACTTAAAAAAATAAGTTTACTTTCAGTGTCTTTTTATTAAAGAGGAAGGCACTCAAAGAAACTTCTGCCGATCTGTAATTACAGCCAATTTATAGAACAACGTACTAAAGAAATACGACATAACCTCTATTCTATATAGAAGTGTAAAGTCCCTACTTTTTAAACTGATGTACAACGCTTAAAGTTCTTGTTATATAGAGGCACCTAAAATTTTACATAATTCTGTATCACTAGTGGCTTACTCCATCAATGTAGGTTGGTATCTTATGACTTTAATTCTAAGAAGTGACGTAAACAAAAACCATTGATTTAGGGACATTTTTAATACCTGTTGGTTATCTTTTTGAATAAAAAGGGTGATGGTTACCAAAACAAATAACCATGACTGATTTTAAAGAAACACCACAACAGAAACACATCGCAGATTATAATGTGTATTTGCAACTCAGGGATTTAAACTACACTAACACTGATATTGCTAAACATCTTAATTACTCAAATGAACAACTGGGCTATCTTATAAGTCGCTACACTTTTAAAAATAGCCTAGAATACTCACTTCAAGAAAATGAAGGCGATTACTATTTCAATGGAAAGTTTTATGTAACTCAAAACGCAAGTACTTGCCTCACCCCAGACGAGATTTTAGAAATCTATACATTCACCCAACAACTTGTTAAACAACATAAGGGTATTGATTATTTACAGTCATTTTATAGTGTAGAGCAAGATTGTAAACTATTCTTTATTGATAATTTGAGTAAGTCTATAATAGAAAGTGGAAATTATCGAGAACAAGATAATTACTGCACACTAATGTTGGCATCCGATTATTAAAATGATTAGACATGAAAAACAAGTCAGAACAATTTGAGTTAAATTTAGGTATTCAACCAAAACTTACTTCTAAACAACTTGACAATTTTACATTTGACTTGATGGACTGTTTGAAAAGTCCAATTATTACCTATCCTTCACTTTGGGCTGATACGCTACCTAAAGATGTCGTTTCAAAAGTATCTATGGAACGCTTAATAGCATTGATAACTAGACAACAAAAAGCAACTTTAAGTGAAGTCATTTTATATCTATCTACTGCGTCATTAGAAATGCCTTTATCATACGAGTGGGCAGAAATTTATACATGGTGTGGTTTACAATTTGTAAAGAAATACAGAAATGAAGACACTATTAAACAAATGGAAGAGATTGCTCCTTCTGAACTAAATTCTTATTTGCAAGATAAATTAGATAGCTTACAAACTTGGATATATGAAAAACGTAGAAAAGCTTTAAAGTCTTCTCTTAAAAAATGATTCAAAGTAAATTTAAAAAAAAGAAAAGCGAACGACTGGCTGTTGGATGGCGAAGCCTTTCCAACAAGGAGTGATGCCATTCTCTTCTTTAATTCCCTTGTTTAATTAGGTGTTTAACTAGGTCTTTAATTATAAGTGCAAAATTGGTGGTCTAGAAATGCAAGAATGGTGTAAATGAAATGCAATTTTGGGGATATTGAAGTGTTAAATTGGTGATAATGGAATGCAAGAATGGGGATTTTAGGTTGTCAAATGTTATAAATCCTCAAAATAGAAATGCAAAATTGGGGATTGGTAATTTTTTAGGATAGTTACATCATCAAACAAAAAAAGGAAGCGTCTTTTTGGGTTGACAACTTCCTTTTTCTTAAAACTAAAGTGATGGGCAACAATCTTCATTCCAATAGGAATACACAACTTATTGTTAAAATTCCTGCTACTATAATTTCAAATAAACAATTATCCCTAAATGAAAAACTAATACTTGGTTTACATTATACATTTGACTTTAAATTGGGCAAGACCTCACTAACCAATAAACAGATTGGACAATTATTTCACTTACATCCTAATATCGTGTCATATTGCCATAAAAATCTATTACAGAAAGGTTTTATCACTAAAATGAAGTCTACTTACACGGTTACTTACAAACATTTACAGACTGAAATAATTGATAAACGAGAAATCTATATACCCTATCAAGTCTACAATCATCCAAAGTTAAATACAGGATCTAAACTGCTTTGGGGGGAATACAATTCCATTAGTAAAGGACATCGAGAGTATTTTGCAAAAAGAAGCTATACCTCACAACGTTTAAATGTTTCTGAGGAAAGTATTACCAATTGGACAAAACAACTTAGGGAATACCAAGTATTGAAGTCATATACTCATAAGAGAGGTTATGGTAAATCTCAGAAAATGATTGTTACGTGTTCATTTCAAAATAATTAAATCTCGATTATCGAGTTCGCAAGTACATAGAGAACCTAATTATCTCATAGTTTTACCGCTGTTTAATTGACATATCCATTAAAAATCCTAACAACGGTCTTGAATATGCTCTTAAACAAGTATCTACAGATATACAAAAACATAATATTATCGATAATTAAATCTAAAAACAACAATTATCTAACTAGAGAGTTTTAGAATATATGTCTTTATTTTTTCTTTACTCATAGCATCTACTTTAGACTTACTCTTACTATAAAAATTGCTAAATGTAAAGTCTGTCCAATCCTCTCCTTCTTTAATAGATGGCATTACCATAACAAAACTTTCATCATCATAAGCTATCATATATAACCCTAATTTATTATAAAATATAGCCACACCAACCTCCTTACTATCCTCTTCTTGGTATCTATACACACCAGGCATACACTTAGCACAAGCTGCAACAGCTAATAATTGCACTCCATTATGTTCTCCAAACTCAAACATCTTAGTATCAGCACCACGCTCTGCTTCTAATAAATAATAAGTCCCATTACGTTCTTTAGTTGGCATAGACCCTTGAGAGCTAATTAAGTTAGGTATAAATAACAGAAGTAAATAATAACAAATGGTTTTCATAATTTTAGTATAAAAAATGATTAATTAATAAAACTAATACTGTATAAAACATTATTAAAAAAAGTTCTAGTCTATATATTTTAAAATACTTCATGTTTATGAAGTATTTAAAACAAAAATGCCTCAATCTTGAGGCATTTTATTAATTTTTCTTCTGAAATGTTTATATAAGTTTCTAAGTGGTATTTATACACACAAAACACTTATTCTTTTATAAATTTTTGCCTCACCACGTTCCCTTCCACATCTTCAATCACTATAATATAAAGCCCTTTTTTATAACCTTCCAAATTTAACGATTTTACAGATTTTGTATCTAACAATTTTACTCCATCTGCAGAATAAAGGGCCAGGTGCTCTATTTCTATATCATAATTTATATTAATAATAGTGTTTGCTGGGTTTGGAAAGAGACTTAAACCAGCGGTTGTATGACCTCCACCAGATATAATAGATTCGCATACATCTGAATAGTCTGCGTGAGAATCTTTGTCCCATAAATATGGGCTAAAACCACTATCGACTTGAATACAATATAGATCTTGATTGTTACGAGATTCTACGTATGACAGATTAAAATTATTGTTATTAGCTAAATTTAAACTAATTAACGAATTACCATAACAATTCAAATTTTCTAAAACGCTATTGTTAGTTACATCTAAAGTCTTTAACAAATTATCTCCACAATTTAGAATTTTTAATAAACTATTGCTTGAAACATTTAAAGCATTTAAAGAATTTGAATGACATTTTAATGTTTCTAGAAGAGCATTATTGGTAACATCTATGCTTGATAATGAATTAATACCACAATATAACTCCTCTAAAATAACGTTATTTGATAGGTCCAAAGACGATAAGTTATTGTTCATAGCATTTAACACTACTAAAGATGTATTATTAGATACATCCAAATTTGTAAGCTGATTGTTATTACATGCTACTTTTTTAATGAGGGTATTATTGGATAAATATAGATTTGTTAATGAGTTAGAAGCACAATCTAAGTTAGTTAATGATAGATTTGCT
>NZ_JBJKOD010000008.1:76438-182206 GCF_045765065.1 Winogradskyella sp. 4-2091 | reverse complement strand
AAATCAAATTCTTCAAAGCCATTATTACTCGAATCATCACATAACTCTAAGTCTGAAACTGGATTGATTGTGGGTTGTCCCGCAACATTTAAAGTAAAAGATAAAATTTCATAACAATCCGTATCTAAATATTCTACTCTTACAAGTATCGTTTCTAAATCTACACCTGAATAACTACTCGTATTAGTTATTGCAGAGGCATCTGCTTCCGCATCTGCGAATGAATTATGATATGTTACCACATAATCCGTTGAATTATCAGTATTTGCGAGAATCACAGAAGTATTCGACTCTAAATCAAATATGTAAGGAGGAATTCCTGTATCACACAAATATAAATTACTTGGTGCTTCAGTAACAATTTCTGGATAAACATCAAAACATACAACTTCCGTATACTCGCAACCAAAATCATCCATAACTCTGTAAGTATAACAATGTTGACCAGCTGTATCTGGCAGCACAGTTATATCATTACCTGATGTACTAGTAATTGTTGGGTCTGCATCCCAAGCTTCTGAAGTAATAACAGGTGTAAAAGAAAGTTCTGGTGGCTGCAAATTTGGATCGAAATTAATAACCCATGAAAAGATAGTACCATCATCTACGGTTAAATTATCAACTACTCTAATAGTCCAATCACCATTTAAGGGACTTCCTAATAAGCTTGAGAAATTATCAACAGGTAAATACGTACCAGGAGTCCATGATGCAGAAGGAGGATTCGATCCTGCTGTAATAGTAGGTCCTTGATTTAATAGAACTGATCCTGAAAGAGAAAAACAGTAATCTGCACCAATTCCTGGCACCTGATTATCTAAATTATTTGCTCCACCAAAATAGGTTCCACCTCCACCTCTATCATATAATTGGGCAACCTGACCTGATGGACTTATAATATCGATCTCTAAATCGTTAGACCATGAATGCTCCATGTTTATACAAATCTCAACAATCTGATTCACATCTGTTAAGGTTTGATTGGAATCATAACAATCTACAGTTATCGATGTTTCATAAGTAGCTCCTGATTGATCTGGTAAAACAGTAGTTCCACTGGCAGGAGGTGTACAATCATTTATAAATTCTACTGCATTAACCACACCCGAAATGGTAGTACTTTCTCCAAAACACAAACTTGGTGCATCAAACACAGTTCCTGCCGCTTCAGTGCCTGTAAAATCTGGTTCTGTAGCGACTTGTATAACTTGATTTATCAAATTCGTATTTGAACAACCTTCAGGAATTACAGTTGTATTAGTATCATTTATATTCAAATTAACAATATACACGCCTGGCGTGTCATAAGAAAATGTAGCTGTTTGACCGTCAACAGTATTTCCATCTCCTAGATCCCATTGGTACGAGGCACCTGTTCCATCTAACGAAAAATTTCCACTACCTGTTAATGTAATTTCTTCATTAGGACATACTCTAATATAACCATCACCATTTGGTGTTGGCGAATACGTATCAATTTGAGATGTAATAGTCTGACAAGGTGTTAAACATGAAATATTAGCTACCCATCCTGTGGTATTACCATTATCATTTGAAACAAATTCTATGGTAAGACAACCACTCGCATTTCCTGCTGTTGCAGTTACCAGTCCTGGACTATCAACTCCAGAAAACGAACCAAAAGCGGTTGCTGCATCAACTACATCACCATTATAAATGGTCATAACGTCTGCATTTAACTGCGTGCTAAATTCCGTAAAGTCTATCTGTACTTTCTGTTCTGCATTTTCAGGACAAATCGTTAAAACAAAACTTTCATCATTTCCATAAGGTCCAAATTCTCCACCTGAGTCGTAAAAAACGCCTCCACATTGACTGACCGTTGCTGTTTGCATTAATACATCTTGCCCTATAACTAAAGAAGAACATAATAATGCTAAAATTGTAATTATATATTTCATATTATATAGCTTCTTTTATTGATATTGAGATTTAACTACTATATAATAATCAGTATTATCTACTTGATATATAGCGGCTGAACGAGAATGAAATTGAAAATTATACTTTAAAGGATTAAAGTTTGATGGATTAAAGTCTGAATCCCTTTCTAAATCTTTATTAAAGCTATTAAAAACGGTAACTTCAGATAGTTTTGTACAATCTTTCTTTTTTCCATTATTAGAGATTCTTTCTATAACAACTCTATTTCTGAGAATATTTTTTATACTCATTAAACGGAATGGATTATTATACACATACTTTTCTGCAAATTCTCCATAAACCTCATCAATTTGAGAACGTTCATTAGCTGTAAGCGGTAATTTTACGTTATCTCTAAATTCTATAACTTTTAAGGGTTGTTGCTTTGAAGATTGTTGACCTAATACTATTAAGGGTAGTAATGTTAAGGCCATTATAACAAATAGTTTTTTCATTATTCAAATGGATTTTTTAAAGTTTCGAAAATTAAGAAAATTTTGATTAAACCATTGTTAATTTGACAAGGATATTGACATTTTAACGGTTTTAACTATATAACAGTTATATAAATATTTTCCCTACCCAATTCATCCTATTTTTATTGTTTATCTTTGCAACTTGCTTTTAAAAACTGAAACACAATTATTTTAAAATGAAAATCGATAGTGATTTTAACGATATAGATGCTTTAGGAGATGACCACATTGGCACCTCTAGCGATACACCTTTAAGAACAGATGCTTTTAAGCTTTCGAGCAGTGAAAAAATTGATCTTATTAAAGATGATGTAAAACATATTTTAGAAACCTTAGGATTAGATCTAAACGATGACAGTTTAAAAGGTACTCCAAACCGTGTTGCAAAAATGTTTGTAAATGAAATTTTTGGAGGTTTAGATCCTGATAAAAAACCAAGTGCCTCTACTTTTGATAATAAATATAAGTATGGCGAAATGTTAGTGGAAAAAAACATTACTGTATATTCTACATGCGAGCATCACTTATTACCAATTGTTGGAAGAGCACACATTGCATACATATCTAATGGTACTGTTGTTGGTCTTTCTAAAATGAATAGAATTGTTGATTATTATTCTAAACGACCACAGGTACAAGAACGTTTAACTATTCAAATAGTTAAAGAACTTCAACGCGTATTAAATACCGATGATGTGGCTTGTGTAATTGACGCTAAACACCTGTGCGTAAACTCTAGAGGTATCAGAGATATTGAAAGTAGCACAGTAACTTCAGAATTTGGAGGAAAATTTAAAGAAAAAGAAACTCGAAGAGAACTACTAGATTATATTAAATTGGATACTAAGTTTTAATTCAATTTATTGATTCATTTTTCAAAATAGCATCATGTCATTATATAATACTCAAGAATTAAAAATATACAATACGCTCTCTAGCGAAAAAGATGTTTTTCAACCTATTACTGAAGGCTATGTTGGTATGTACGTTTGCGGACCTACGGTTTACAGTAATGTGCATTTGGGAAATGTTAGAACATTTATGTCTTTTGATATGATTTTTCGCTACCTCAAGCATTTAGGCTATAAAGTAAGATATGTACGTAATATTACTGATGCTGGTCATTTAGAAAATGATGCTGATGCTGGTGAAGATAAAATCACTAAAAAAGCACGCTTAGAGGCTATAGAACCTATGGAAATTGTACAACGATATACTGTTGATTTTCATAATGTACTTAATACCTTTAACTTTTTACCACCTAGTATAGAACCAACAGCGACAGGTCATATTATTGAGCAAATAGATTTAATTCAGTCCATAATAGATAATGGTTTTGCTTACATAGTTAATGGCTCTGTATATTTTGATGTCCATAAATATAACGAAACTAATGAGTATGGTATTTTAAGTAAACGAAAGCTAGAAGACTTAATTCATAATACTAGAGCTTTAGATGGGCAAAGCGACAAGAAAAACCCACAAGATTTTGCACTTTGGAAAAAAGCTGAACCTACTCACATTATGCGTTGGCCTTCGCCTTGGAGTGATGGTTTTCCTGGTTGGCACTTAGAATGTACAGCAATGAGCACCAAATATTTGGGTGAGTTTTTTGATATTCATGGTGGCGGAATGGATTTAAAATTCCCGCATCACGAATGTGAAATTGCACAAAATCAAGCTGCAAAAGGACAAGCGCCTGTAAAATATTGGATGCATGCTAATATGCTAGAACTCAATGGCGCTCGTATGAGTAAATCTACAGGTAATTATATTAATCCGGCAGAATTGCTTTCTGGTAAAAATGACATTATGTCTAAAGCTTATAATCCTAGTGTTATTCGCTTTTTTATGATGCAAGCTTCTTACAGAAGTGTTTTAGACTTAACAGATGCTGGTTTAGCAGCTGCAGAAAAAGGATTTCATAGATTAATGGATGCGTATGGCCTCATTGAGAGCTTAAAAACAGATACAACATCGTCATTTAATGTAACAGAATGGAAACAGAAATGTTACAACGCAATGAATGATGATTTTAATACTCCTATTTTAATTGCCACACTTTTTGAAGCTGTAAAATTCATTAACCTAGTTAAAGACGGAACTGCATCAGTAACTCCAGAGGATTTAGCAAGCCTGAAAGAAACCATTGATACTTTTGTTTTTGATGTTTTGGGCTTAGTAAACATCTCTAATGAAAATACAGGTAGTGACAGATTAACTAGTGCTGTTGAAATTTTAATAAACCTTAGAAAAGAAGCACGATTAAATAAGGACTTTGCGTTATCAGATAAAATTAGAGATGAATTAGCAGAAGCTGGTATTCAACTTAACGATAGTAGAGAAGGGACTACATTTACGACTAACTAAGCGTGAAAAAAATATTAACATACCCTTTTTTATTACTGATTAAATTCTACCAAACATTTATTTCTCCCATAACACCTGCTACTTGTAGATATCAACCAACGTGTTCTCATTATGCCAAGGAGGCTTTAGAAGTGCACGGTTTTTTTAAAGGTGGTTGGCTTGCGATTAAACGAATTTTTAGTTGTCATCCCTTTGGAGGAAAAGGATATGACCCAGTTCCGCCAAAAGACCATTAATATTAAGTTAATCTCATTTTCTATCATCATCAAAATAGTATCTTTACCACATAAATTGAATATATATGTTTTTATTACAGATTGAATGGGATCCTATAAAATTTATTGATTTAGGATTTTTTAAACTTCATTTTTACAGCCTAATGTGGATTACGGCCTTTATTCTTGGCTTTCAAATCACTAAGCGCATTTATAAAAATGAAGGTGAGTCTGAGGAATCTTTAGATTCATTGTTTATTTATTCTGTTTTAGGGATTATGCTTGGTGCAAGATTGGGCCATGTTATATTCTACCAGTCAGAGCTTATTACCGAAGACTTTTTTAGCATCTTTTTACCATTTAAATTTAAAGGTGGTTTTGAGTTTACAGGTTTTCAAGGATTAGCTAGCCATGGTGCAGCAATAGCAATGATTATTTCTATGTACTTATATAACAAAAAAGTACTCCATAAATCTGTCCTTTGGATTTTAGATCGTGTGGTAATACCTGTTGCATTAGGCGCTGTATTTGTAAGAATAGGAAACTTTATTAATTCTGAGATTATTGGAAAAGAAACGGGAAGTGATTTTGGTGTTATTTTTAAACAATTGGGAGAAACAGCCCCAAGACATCCTGCTCAATTATATGAAGCATTCTGCTACATATTTGTGTTCTTAATTTTATTTTACTTCTATTGGAAAACAAAAAAGTCTGAACAACAAGGTTTTTTATTTGGTCTATTCTTAGTATTACTTTGGTCAGTGAGATTCTTTGTGGAATTTGTAAAAGAAGCTCAGAACTTAGAACGTGCTTCTTGGGCACTCAATACAGGCCAATTACTAAGTATTCCGTTTATTATAATAGGACTCTATTTTATGTTTGTTTACAAACCCAAAACAAAACTAAGCTAATGCGACTCCTTCCTTATTTTAAAGTTACCATGATATCATTTTTTCTAATAATTGCGTCTTCTTGTAAAGAAGAAAAATCTACAAAAACGGAAGATAAAGTTATTGTTAGCTTTAAAAAAGAAGGTCTCCTTTCACTCAAAAAAGCGAATTCTGATTCTATAATTAAAACTATAGATATTGAAATTGCTGACACCGATTACGAAACCCAAACAGGTTTAATGTATAGAACTAAACTTGACACTAATCAAGGTATGCTCTTTATTTTTCCTAATGTACAGATGCGCAGTTTCTACATGAAAAACACAAAAATACCACTAGACATTATTTACATAGATGAAGACTTATCTATTGTCAGTTTTCAAAAAAACGCAAAACCTTTTGACGAAACTTCACTTCCTTCTGAGGCACCTGCTAAATATGTATTAGAAATTAATGGTGGATTATCTGATGAATGGCAACTAAGTGTTGGCGATAAGATTAGTTTCACTCAAACAACAAATGATTAAAGGTGCAGATGTAAATATCAACACACCCTTAGGACACCAAATAGGGCTAACCGTATTTAAACCTAAATCTTCAAACCAAAAAAGTATAATTATCTCATCTGCAACAGGAGTTCTTCAATATTACTATAGTAAATTTTCTGTTTATTTTTCTGAATTAGGTTACACTGTTTACACGTTTGATTATTCCGGAATTGGAAAATCTAATAAGAACACATCACAATTAAAGTCAAATATAGTCGATTTAAAAACTTGGGGTGAAAACGATCAAGCTTCAGTTATTGATTATGCTATACTTCAAAATACTGATCATAAAATAATATTAATTACACACAGCATTGGTGGTCAAATTTTGGCTTTCAATAAAAATGTTTCAAAAATAGATACTATTATAACTGTAGCTTCACAAAGTGGCTACTGGAAACATTGGAAAGGTTTTGAACGCCTTAAAATGATTACGTTTTGGTATGTTTTAATTCCTGTATTGACGCCTTTGTTTGGTTATTTTCCAGCGAAAAAAATTGGGCTTTTTGAAAATTTACCAAAGTTCATGGCCTATCAATGGCAGCGTTGGGGCAAACACAAAGACTACATATTGAGTGAATTTAAATCTGATGAACTTCAATTCAAAAATTTTGATAGAAGCATGTTAGCCCTGAGCTTCCCAAATGATGAATTTGCAAGCAAATCTTCAGTAGATTGGTTAGCAAATCAATTTGTAAATGCTAAAGTGGATAGACAACATATAGCACCTAATGATTTAAATATTGACAATGTTGGTCATTTTGGATTCTTTAGAAAAAAGTTTCAAGATTCATTGTGGAACATGATTAATGATTGGATAATAAATAAAGTGTAGACAAGAAAAAAGCCTTTCTATTAAGAAAGGCTTTTTGGTATTCTATTTAAATCAGCTTAAGCGTCTTCTTCAACTTCTTTCACTTTTTTCTTAAGCGCTTCAGTAGCATTTCCTTTCTTAGCTGTATCATACATTATAGGTGTTGCTATAAATACAGAAGAATATGTACCTACAATTACACCAACAATTAATGCGAATAATAAATCTTTTAATGAATCTGCACCAAAAACAAACATCGCTAATAATACTACTAAAGTAGTTAATGATGTATTTAATGTTCTTGAGATTGTACTGTTAATTGATTTGTTTATAGTGGTATCAAAATTCCAACCTAAGTTTTCATTAAAGTACTCTCTAATTCTATCAAATACAACAACGGTATCATTAAGTGAGTAACCTATTACAGTTAAGATTGCTGCAATAAATGTTTGATCTATTTCCATACTGAATGGCATAAAACGCCATGTTAATGAATAGATACCTAATACAATTAACACATCATGGAAAACTGCAGCTACAGCACCAAGTGAGAATTGCCATTTCTTAAATCTTAATAAGATATATAAGAATACCACAACTAAAGATCCTAAGATTGCCCAGATAGATGATTTCTTGATATCATCTGCAATTGTTGGACTTACCTTACTAGATAACATCTTTCCAATTTTCTTGTCGCCAGAACCATCCAAGAATTCAGCATATGTCATTCCCTCAGGAAGATATTTTTGAAGTGATGTAAACAACATAGATTGAACTTTCTCATCTGCTTCAGTAGAACTATCTTCAACCATATATTTAGTCGAAATTTTTAATTGATTAGCTCCACCAATTGTTTTTACCTCAGCACTTTCAAATACCGCGTTAAGGTCGCTTTTAACTTCCTCTACACTCATATCTTGAGCAAAACGTACTTGGTAAGTTCGTCCTCCAACAAAATCAATACCTTGATCTAATCCTGTTGTAAATAATGAGCCTAAACTTGCTAAAATAAATACACCAGAAATGATGTAGGCGATCTTACGTTTTCTTAAGAAATCGATATTGATGTTCTTAAATAAGTTTTTAGTTAAACCTGTTGAGAAATCTAATCTACCACCTCTATTTACATACCAATCAACTAACAAACGTGTAATGAATATTGCTGTAAATAATGATGTTAAAATACCTATGATTAACGTTGTAGCGAAACCTTTTATTGGTCCTGTACCAAATACAAATAAAATTAATGCTGTTAATCCTGTAGTAATGTTTGCATCTAAGATTGAAGATAAAGCATTAGAAAAACCATCCTTAATAGATTCCTTTTGAGATTTACCTTTTGCAAGCTCTTCTCTAATACGTTCAAAAATAAGTACGTTAGCATCTACCGAAATACCAATTGTTAATACAATACCTGCAATACCTGGTAATGTTAACACAGCTCCTAAACTTGCTAAAACACCAAAGATTAATAAGATGTTAAACAATAAGGCGATATCTGCAAATCCACCAGCTTTTCCGTAGTAAAAAATCATCCAGATTAAAACAAATGCTAATGCTATAATAAATGATTTCATTCCACTATCAATAGCCTCTTGTCCTAAAGAAGGACCAACTTCATCAGCTTGCACAATCTCTGCAGATGCAGGTAATTTACCAGCTCTTAATACGTTTGCTAAATCTACCGCTTCCGCTAAAGTAAATGATCCAGAAATCTGAGATCTACCTCCAGAAATTCCTCCAGATTGTGTTACTCCTGGCGCAGAATAAACGATGTTATCTAAAACTATTGCGATGTTACCATCTGTTAAATTCGCTTCTTTGGTCATTTCTTCCCAAATTTTTGCACCTGTAGGATCCATTTGCATACTTACTGCTGGTCTATTTACTTGATCGTAATCTTGACCTGCATCAGTAATAACGGCACCACTTAACTTTGGCTCGTTATCTCTATTACCTTTTATAGCGTATAATTCTGAATACTCAGAATCTTCTGCTTGAATTCCCCAAGCGAACTTTACGTAACGCATTTCTGCCGGTAACAATGCTCTATTTTTAGCTGCATTTAAATTTGCTAATACTGTCTCTTTATCTTTCTTTAAGAAAATTCCGATTACAGATCCTCCTCTTCCGAACTCCTGAATACCAATTGGGTATATATCAGCTAAACTTGTAGCACTTGTAGAATCAGATTCTATTTGACCAGTTAAATCATCAATAGCATCTGAAGTTGCATCTTGCTCATCTTCTACTTCTGCAACTTCCTCTACAGTTTCTTTGGCTTTATTTTCCTCAACCATTTTCTGGTTAACTTCCATGATATATGGTAATACATCTTGTGCTTTGTAAGTATCCCAAAACTGTAATTGCGCTGTTTTAGTTACTAAATCCTTAACACGCTCTATATCCTTAGCTCCTGGTAATTCTAAAAGGATACGACCAGAGTTTCCTAAACGTTGAATGTTTGGAGACGTTACACCAAATTTATCAATACGTTTACGTAATACCTCAAAAGCAGATACAATAGACTCATCTATTTTAGTTTCAATAATACCTTTAACCTCATTATCTGACATATCAGAAGAAATAACTCCTAAATTAGATCGGTTAGCAAAAATATCTGGAGACGCTAATTTAGTATCTCCTTTTATTGCATCAAATGCTGTGAAAAATGACTGTAAATAAGAATCTTGTGAATCTTTTTGTAATTCCTCAGCATCATCTAAAGCTTTATTAAATAAAGGATCTTTACTATTATCAGATATTCCTTTTAAGATATCTCTTACTGAAATTTGTAGAATAACATTTATACCACCTTTAAGGTCTAAACCTAAATTCATGGCATTGTTCTCTACTTCCGTGTAGTCATATTGTGCTATTCCTAAATTATAGACATCAATAGACTCAAACTCGTCTCCTACTTTTATTTTCTCAGTTTTTAAAGAGTCTAAGTAATGTACTTCTTCTATACCTCTCTTAGTTTGGTAGTCCTCTACCGTGTCTGCGTATTTAGCTACTGCTGCTTGTTTTGCTTCATCTTCAATTTGATTCGCTTTAAACGTAAATGATAATTGATAAATACTTACCAAACCAAATAAAAGCGCAAATAGCTTAATTATTCCTTTGTTTTGCATTGTTGTTGATTTTAATATCGAATTGTATATTAGTATAAACTAGTTATCTAAAACTAGCGCGCAAATATAGCCTTTACACTATAATTCGACAATATTTTTTATGAATTAGATGTTTAGCTTTTTGATTGACAAAAGCTTATGTTTTGAAGTAGAATTTTTTCAGATTAAAATTCTTTAAACCATTGGTCCTGCTCTTACTTCAGGGATTTTGTAAGATGACGTATTTTTTAAAATTGCAGCTTTTTTATAAGTTGCAATAATAGAATTTACAATACAATTATTTGGTTCAGGATAAACCTGATTACCTAAGTTCTGTACTTTTAATGTATGAGATTGATCTGTTTTATGATTAAACTCAGCCACTTGTGTTCCTTCTAAATCCCAGGCAATTGGTGTTTGGGCCTTAATTTCAGAAACATTAATCTTATAATCATTTGCTTTCTGATTATCTGGAAACTCAGTGGATGACTGATCTGTTTTATTATTAAATATTTCAAAACCCTCTGCATTATACAGCGCATCTTGAATTTGCATTACATCTGCGGTACTGTAATAAGTAATTCTTAATAGACCAGAATTACTTTGACCGATTGTAATATCAGAAACACCAATACTTTTAAGCTTTTCTTGAATAGACAGAATAGCGTTTTCACTTTCCTCAATTGAAGTAGTTTCATTTGAAAACTGAATAACAATTTGCTGATTTGGTGCTTCGCCTTGCTCAAAAAACGTTCCTAAAAACGCTAAGAGTACAGCTAGTATTCCAAAATGCAATTTGGTTTTCATGGGACAAATATAAAAAAAATAAAGAAGGGACGTTTTTTATTATTTTTCAAGTTCTGTAACTTGTAAAAATTTCAGTTTTGGAATACGTTTATGAGAACTCAATATATACGATAGGTTTTGAGCTTCTTCTAAACTAAAATCTCCAGAAATTTGGCTGCGACCTCCTTTTATCGCTCCATTGCTAACCGTTGGTGCTGAGCGCACCACATCGTTAAGGCATATTGCTATACAAGTGCCAGTTCTGTAAGCATCATTTGTAACTTTCTCCCAACTATAAGCACCGTAATCATTCATATTAATACTTACTCCTGGCCTATTTAATTGATCAAAGTCTTGTATTACTTCTGTGATATGACCTTCGTTGACCAATGCTCTTCCTTTATCGTTAGTCTTAACACCATAAATATTTATATAGCCATTTACTGGCTCGTCATACAAAAACTTTAAATGCTTAAAATCTTCTTTAAAAAGTGTTTTAATATTTTCTTGATTTATAAATGTATTAAACGCTACAGTATCTGTAATCTTTACTGTAATAAGGCCTTTATCACTATAGGATTGCACCAATGTTTCTAGTATGCTCGATTTTTCATCATCTTGATTTAACTTGTCTGCATCAGATAAGAAAGTGAACACATCATAATGGGAATAACATGGCCAAAAATCTAATTTTCCTTCATTTAGAATAATATTATTTATGCGTTCTATTTTAAAATCTGATTTGAGTTTAATTAAAATTTCATCTTTAGAGTCCATAGTAACATCGACTCCTCCAGAAAACTTACTTAAACGTTTTTTAATCACTTCTAATGTTATTCTTTTAGCTTCGTTAGAAATATTCTCGGCATTGTCAAAACTATAACTAATCTCGTAAGCATACTTAGGTGTAAAATTAACACAAGAGTAAGCGAGGCAGATTACTAAAAAATAAAGTAGTTTTCTCATTTTATGAATTTACATAAAAATAAAAAAGACTGTATTTCTACAGTCTTTTTTATTTAAACAAAATATATTGAATCTTATAATTCTAAAAGTCCATTAGTTTTCTTAACACCTTCTGCACTTTCTGCCATGTGTGCCTTTTCTGCATCACTTAAAGGTACGTCAACAATCTTTTCAATTCCATTTCTACCTAAAATTACTGGTACACCAATACAAAGGTCGCTTAATCCATATTCACCATCTAATAATGTTGAACAAGGGAAAATTTTCTTCTGATCACAAGCAATGGCTTGCACTAAACCACTTACTGCTGCACCTGGAGCATACCAAGCAGAAGTACCTAATAATTTAGTTAATGTTGCACCACCTACTTTAGTATCTGCAGCTACTTGCTCTAAACGTTCTTCTGATAAAAACTCAGAAACTTTAATACTATTTCTAGTAGCATGAGATGTTAACGGCACCATACCTTTATCGCTATGTCCACCAATTACCATTCCGTCTACATCACTAATAGGCGCTTCTAACGCTTCAGCTAATCTGTACTTAAAACGTGCAGAATCTAATGCGCCACCCATTCCTATAATTCTATGCTTAGGCAAACCTGTAACTTTATGAGCCAAATATGTCATAGTGTCCATTGGGTTACTAACCACAATAAGAATAGTATTTGGAGAATGCTCTACTAAACTAGTAGAAACCGTTTTTACAATACCTGCGTTTATTCCAATTAATTCTTCACGAGTCATTCCTGGTTTACGAGGAATACCTGAAGTTATTACACAAATATCACTACCTGCTGTTTTAGTATAATCGTTTGTACTACCTGTTATTTTGGTATCAAAACCATTCAACGATGCACATTGCATAAGGTCCATTGCTTTTCCTTCTGCATAGCCTTCTTTAATATCTAAAATTACAACTTCTGAAGCAAAGTTTTTTATTGCAATATATTCTGCACAACTTGCACCTACTGCACCTGCGCCAACTACGGTTACTTTCATAATTATTTATGTTTATTTAATGTGAAACTATGTGTTATAAACGAACACAAATTTACGAATAAAAATACTTTAAAAGAAGAAAGCACAAGAGTAAATCTTGTGCTTTCTTTAATATTTAAAAAACTAAAATTATCTTACACTAAAGGCAATACCAACGGTTGCTGTATTATATTCTTGAAATGTATAATCGGCAAATATTTTAAATATACTTAGGTTAATTCTTGCTCCTAAAGTTGCTCGCATTCCACTTGTTTCAAAATCTAGATTTATTGGATCTGTTACACTCACATCTTCTGGAAGTCCTGCAGTATTTCCGTTTTCGTCCTCAATATCGTAAGTTAAAATATAATCACCTTTCATTTTAGTTGTTGTTTTTCCGCTATTATATCCTGCACTGCCATATATTGTTAGTAGCTTAAAATCTAATGATGCTAGAGCCTGAACTGTCCATGTATTCATCTTAAATTCTGCTTCCCCATCCATTACTTGAACATTATCTGAAGCATCTTCATCTGACATGGCGTAAGTAACACTCATGTTAGTAAAAGCGCCTAATATTGAAACGCTTAAAGGCGATTTATCTACTATCCCTAAATACTGTGTTAAATCGTGTTGCAAACCAAATCCTAATAATTTAGCCTCCACATCATCGTAACTTTGAGTTGGCACAAAACGTGCTTTTATATCAGTTTTAAAGGGTAAACCAAAACCAACTTGAACAGTTGGAGCTGGCACAGCATTAACAGGTAAGTCTTCTGTAATACCTCCTGGCATGGTAAAACTTACCACTTTGAATGTACCATCTCCATTAGGAATTTCAACATCTACCATTACTTCTGTGTCATCCTCACTCATTATGGTTTGTATCTCTGACTCATTATTTGGTAACGATAAATAAGAATAATCGCTAGGAATAAAAGCAAATGCCTTTGCCTCTTCTGGTACTAAAGAAGCATTAACGCCTATAGTTAAATCAAAGCCAAACTTTTTATGAACTTTAGCCGTTGTTGCCCATCCACCGTTCATACTATACATTAATCCTTCCATTGCTGGATTTAAATAGTTTTGCGAAAGTAAACTAGCATCATCCGCAGCTAACAATATTGTTTCTAAGTCTTGAGCCTTAGCGAATTGAAAACATGAGATTAAAACTATTGTAGCGATTATTTTTTTCATCTGTCAAGGATTTAATTTGCCGTAAACATATGAAATTAATTTTAAAAACATCGCTTTATCGGATATTTAAACACTTTAAACGGATTAATCATTTAGGTAAATTCAGTCTAATCAAAAAAAAAAACACCCTTTTACGGGTGCTTTATATATCTGAGAATGTCAGATTTCATATTAAATTTTAAAATTCTAATTACGCATCAATATTTGCATAAATAGCATTCTTTTCAATAAACTCTCTACGTGGTGGCACTTCGTCTCCCATTAACATTGAGAATACACGATCTGCCTCTACACCATTCTCAATTTGAATTTGACGCAACGTTCTAAACTCAGGATTCATAGTAGTGTCCCAAAGTTGCTCAGCATTCATTTCACCAAGACCTTTATAACGTTGTATTTTTGCTCCATCACCATATTGCTCCATTATATCTGCACGCTCTTCATCATTCCAAGCATATTGCTTTTTAGCTCCTTTTTTAACTAAATATAAAGGAGGTGTTGCAATATAGATATGACCATTTTCAATTAACTCTTTCATATATCTAAAGAAGAAGGTTAATATTAATGTTTCAATATGCGAACCATCGATATCGGCATCACACATAATCACAATTTTATGGTATCTTAATTTTGAAAGATTAAGTGCTTTACTATCTTCTTCTGTTCCGATAGTAACACCTAAAGCTGTAAATATATTTTTGATTTCTTCGTTTTCAAAAACCTTGTGCGTCATGGCTTTCTCTACATTAAGAATCTTACCTCTTAATGGCAAAATAGCTTGAAACGCTCTATCACGTCCTTGCTTTGCAGTTCCACCTGCCGAATCTCCCTCAACAAGATAAACTTCACATTTTGCAGGATCTTGCTCAGAACAATCTGATAATTTACCAGGTAAACCACCAATACTCATCACAGTTTTACGCTGAACCATTTCACGAGCTTTCTGTGCTGCATGACGTGCTTGCGCTGCAAGAATTACTTTTTGTACAATAGTTTTAGCATCATCTGGATGCTCTTCTAAGTAATCTGTTAGCATTTCTGATACGGACTGACTTACAGCAGCAGAAACTTCACGGTTACCTAATTTTGTTTTTGTTTGTCCTTCAAATTGTGGCTCTTGCACTTTTACAGATACAATAGCGGTTAATCCTTCACGGAAATCGTCTCCAGAAATATCAAACTTCAATTTATCTAACATTCCAGATTCGTCTGCATACTTTTTAAGCGTATGCGTTAAACCTCTTCGGAAACCAGAAAGGTGTGTTCCACCTTCATGTGTATTAATATTGTTTACGTACGAGTGTAAATTCTCTGCATAAGATGTATTATACACCATGGCAACCTCAACTGGTACACCATTTTTCTCACCTTCAAAAGAGATAACATCTTTCATTAAAGGCTCACGCGTTGCATCTAAGAATCTAATGAACTCGCTTAATCCTTCTTCAGAGTGAAATGTTTCGCCTTCAAATTCACCATCTTCTTTTTTATGACGCTTATCTACTAAATGAACTGTAATACCTTTATTTAAGTATGCTAATTCTCGTAAACGACTTGCTAGAGTATCATAGTTATATTCTAAGGTTTGCTTAAATATTGTTGGATCTGGTTTAAAAGTTACTGTAGTTCCTCTTTTATCAGTATCACCTACTGTTTTTACAGGATACATCGCTTTACCACGCTCATATTCTTGCTCGTAAATTTTACCTTCTCTAAAAACAGTTGCTTTTAGACTTTCTGATAATGCGTTAACACAACTTACACCAACACCGTGTAAACCACCCGATACTTTATAAGAATCTTTATCGAATTTACCACCTGCACCAATTTTAGTCATTACAACCTCTAATGCAGAAACACCTTCTTTTTTATGAAGGCCTACAGGAATACCACGACCATCATCTTCTGTCGTAATAGAGTTATCCTCATTAATAGTTACTGTAATATTATCACAGTGACCAGCTAAGGCTTCATCAATAGAGTTATCTACAACCTCGTACACTAAATGGTGTAAACCTCTAACGCCAACATCACCAATATACATGGATGGACGCATACGCACATGTTCCATACCTTCTAAGGCCTGAATACTATCTGCTGAATAATTATCCTTATTAAATTCTTCTCTCTTTTCGCTCATTATATTGAAATAATTTTAGTTCAAATTAAGGCATAAAAAAATGACACAAATGCATCATTTTTGAATACTAACAAATATAAGAAATTAAAAGACGTTTTAAAAGCTTTTTATGCATTGAAGGCAATAATTATTAACATTTGTTAATTAATTTAAAAGTACCTTAAAACGCTTAAAAAATAGCTTAAACTTAATTTTGAAGATTTCAGTTACGCTACAAAACTAGAGTAAAACATAAAATCTCGCAGAAGCGAGATTTTATAAGTTAAGTTTGTAATGATTTGGTTTATAAAAACCGTTTTAACGTCATTTTCTAGTATGCCTTATCGTGCACATTAGCAATTGCTCTTCCAGAGGGATCATTCATATTCTTAAACGCTTCATCCCATTCTAAAGCTGTTGCAGTACTACAAGCTACACTTGCTTCTTGTGGTACACTTAATGCTGCTGCATCACTTGGGAAGTGTCCTTCAAAAATACTTCTATAATAATACTCTTCTTTATTTAAAGGTGTGTTAATTGGGAAACGGAATGCTGCATTCTCTATTTGCTCATCAGTAACTTCTTTATCAACGAGTTCCTTTAATGTATCAATCCAGCTGTAACCTACACCATCACTAAACTGCTCTTTTTGTCTCCATGCTACGCTTTCTGGAATCATATCTTCAAAGGCTTTACGAACTACCCATTTCTCCATACGTTCGCCATTAATCATTTTATCTTTTGGGTTAATGCGCATAGCTACATCCATAAATTCTTTATCTAAGAATGGTACACGTCCTTCAATTCCCCAAGCGGCTAAACTTTTATTAGCTCTTAAACAATCGTACATATGAAGCTTATCTAATTTACGAACTGTTTCATCATGAAATTCTTCTGCACTTGGTGCTTTATGAAAGTACAAGTAGCCTCCAAAAATTTCATCGGCTCCCTCACCAGATAACACCATTTTTATGCCCATAGATTTAATCACTCTCGCCATTAAATACATTGGTGTTGAAGAACGAATCGTCGTAATATCGTAAGTTTCAATGTTATAAATTACATCTTTAATAGCATCTAAACCTTCTTGAATTGTAAATTTAATTTCATGATGAACAGTACCAATATGGTCAGCAACTTTTTTGGCAGCTGCTAAATCTGGAGATCCTTCTAAACCAACAGAAAAGGAATGCAATTGTGGCCACCATGCTTCTGTAGTATCATCAGATTCTACACGTTTTTGCGCATATTTTTTAGCAATGGCAGATGTTACTGAGGAATCTAATCCACCAGATAATAAAACACCATAAGGCACATCACTCATTAATTGTCTGTGCACTGCAGCTTCTAAAGCTTCTTTTACTTCCGCAATACTTGTTTCGTTATCTTTTACAGCCTCATACTCTGTCCAATCACGCTTATACCATTTTACAAATTCTCCATCTTTGCTAGACATATAATGTCCTGGAGGAAATAATTCTATTTTTGTACAGATACCTTCTAGGGCTTTTAATTCTGAAGCCACATAAAAAGTTCCATTTTTATCCCAACCGATATATAGCGGAATAATTCCCATATGATCTCTTGCTATGAAATATTCATCCTTTTCAGCATCGTAAATTGCAAAGCCAAAAATTCCGTTTAAATCATCTACAAAGTCTACACCTTTTTCTTGGTATAAGGCTAGAATAACCTCACAATCACTTTCAGTTTGAAAATCATATTTTCCTTCAAACTGTTTTCTTATAGCTCTGTGGTTATAGATTTCTCCATTTGCAGCTAATACTAATTTACTATCTGGACTAAACAGAGGTTGTTTCCCAGAAGCTGGATCTACAATCGCCAAACGCTCATGCGCCATAATTACTTTATCATCACTATATATTCCGCTCCAGTCTGGTCCTCTATGACGAATTGCTTTGGCCATTTCTAAAACCTGTGGTCTTAAACTATCTACTTCTTGCTTTATATCAAACGCGCATACTATTCCGCACATAACTTTTAATTTTTATTATTATTTATGATACAAATATGAAATTAAAGTTTTGATTTAAAAACACAAAAGAACATTTAACTTACAATTTGAAACTAAAAAAGGTGTTTTTATAATCAAAAATAATTACAAAGGCTAAAACAGATTCTTAACTTTGTAATTTGAAAGTTAAAATATGAGAACTATAAAGTTGTTACTACTTTTATTCGGAATGACTATCACAGCGCAGTCTTCTTGGCAAAGTGCTCCTAACATTATTTCAAACCCAAATGGCCAACGCTTTGATGATGTCTTTTTTTTAAACAGTAATTTAGGTTGGGCAGCAAATGGCTATTACGCTGCTGTCTACAAAACTACTGATGGAGGACTCACTTGGACAGAGCAACTCAATGAAGACGACCTTTCTGATAGTTACTATTTTAGAAATATTGAATTCTTAAATGAAGATATTGGCTTTATTGGCACGTTAAATGGCACTATTTTTAAAACTGTAGATGGTGGTACAAACTGGGCAGCAATTGAAAACATATCGCCAAATCCAAATGCTATTTGTGGATTGAACACTGTTGGCACTTCTACTGTTTATGGATGTGGCGCTTATTTTTCGCCAGCGCATATTATTAAATCTACCGATAGTGGAGACACTTGGACTTTTATAGACATGTCTAGTTATGCTGATGCTTTAGTAGAGATATCATTTATAGATGAGCATATTGGTTTTGTTAGTGGTAAGGATTCAAATGGTGCCATTATTTTAAAAACTACAGATGGTGGATTAACTTGGACTGAATTATATAATTCAAATATACCTGGTGAATATGTATGGAAGATCCAAACTCTAGACAATAACAGTAATTTTGTTTTTGGAGCAATACAGTCGGTTTCTCCTTTTAACGGTAAACTTATTAAATCTATTGATGGAGGCACAAATTGGTTAGAATACGAAGTTGCAGAAACAGATATACAAGCGGTTGGCTTTTTAACAGAAACACATGGTTGGCTTGGTGGACATACCACTGGTTTTTACGAGACCTTAGATGGAGGCGACACTTGGATTAATCTTGAAACAGGAAATAATTTAAATAGAATTTTCGTCATTGATGAAACTACTGCATTTGCTGCTGGAACTACTGTTTACAAATACACTAATGAAAGTTTAAGTGTCTCCGATTTAGAATCGGAAACCATAACTAAACACATTAACATTAGCATCATAAAAAACCCTACTAAAGATTATATAGAACTTACTATTGACTATAAAAGTGATGACAATATTTTAATAGAACTCTATGATATTAATGGCAAGTTTATTAAACAATTAAAGCGCGATGTTATCTTACAACCTATTATAAAAGATTACAAGTTTAATATTTCAGAATTAGCATCAGGAACCTATTTTATCAACTTGCATAATAACTCAGGTAGATCTTCAATTAAAATTGTTAAATCTTAAGTAGTAATTGTAATCAAGCCAATATTTTCACGACAACATAAATTATAATCTTAAAAATTAATTCATTATCACAAATTATGAAAAATTCAACATTTATTACAAGTATTGCCATTGCCTTAACGGTATTTCTATCTTTTCAATTAAATGCTCAAGACTTTAAAGGTCTAGACAAAAGCCCTATGGATGCTGCATCTTATCCTAGTTCGTATAAAGAATCTAGTAAATTAGTAAAAATCACTTACAGTCGTCCTCAATTAAATGACCGTGAGGTATATGATTTAGCAAAAGAAAACCAAGTATGGAGGACTGGAGCTAACGAAGCCGCTGAAATTACATTTTACACGGACACAAAACTTGGCGAAACAAATATAAAAGCTGGCACATATTCATTTTTTGTAATTCCTGAAGCATCAGAATGGACTGCTATAATTAGTACAGACCTTAATGTTTGGGGAAGCTACACTTATAATGAAGATAATGATGTTGCTCGTTTAACAATACCTGTAACTGAAGCTGAAGAATCTTTAGAAGCTTTTTCTATTGCTTTTGACAAAGGCGATAACGGAATAGAAATGCATTTAGGTTGGGGAACTGTTAGAGTTGCCGTTCCTTTTTCTATGTAAGTTGTTTGACACAATGCTAAACCTATAAAGTTCCGACTATATTTAATATGGTCGGAACTTTTTTATTGGTCTTTAACTCGGTCTTATTAAAATCGTTAAATTAAGCTTAACAACATGGACAATACTAATTTTTGCCAATCTTGAACTAAAAGGTCATCATTATCTAAACTACATTTATAATGATGGCACGTGTCCCCAATTTTCGCCAGTTTTAATCCTTTGAAGCTGCATTGTACTTACACCAAACCGCTTTGCAATTATTTTAAGCCTAGTTCTTCTTTCTGGATTATTAAGCATCTTTTTTATGCGTCTAACATCGTTTTCTGTTAGCTTGGCTGTCGTTAGTTTTTCTGGCTTTTTATAGGTAGGATTAGTGAACTGATGGATTTCTTTTTCGCGTTTTGTAACCCATTTAAGATTGTCTATGTGATTATTTAATTTATCATAATCTAAATGAATAACATAGATACCATCATTCTGCTCTAAAAAGTGTTGCGCAAGTATTTTATGCAAGTAATAGGTTTTGAATTTTCCTTTTTCATTTTTTTTCACTTTAAAATACAAATAACCATGCATATTATAAGGTTCAAAAAGAACTTTTTCTCCATTTCTAATTCGGGCTAATCGACCATAATTAGATAATTCGTATTTTTCATCAGGATGTACAACATCATCAAAAACAACGGTTTTCCATTGTTCTTTCCATAAATCTCTTATCATTTTATAAAAATTAAGGGTTTCTAAAAAAATAATAAAAACTAGTCTATTTTAGTTTCTAAGGTATATTCAAATATTTATGCGTTTGTAGGGAAACTTTCCATTTAGGGTTAGCCATAACATAATCAACAATTAGTGGCATCATTTTATCACGTTTACTCCATTCTGGCTGTAGGTATAAGATACAATCTCCACCAACTTTTGCTGCTTGTTCTTCGGCAAACTTAAAATCATCATTATTATATACAATACATTTTAGTTCATGTGCATTGTCATAAACCTCTTGCGTTGGTAATTTCATTTTCTTTGGCGAAAGACAAATCCAATCCCATTCACCAGTTAATTTATAGGCACCTGAAGTTTCAATATGCGTTTGCACACCTTTTTCTTTAAGTTGTTTGGTTAATGGTCCCATATCCCAAGTTAAAGGCTCTCCTCCCGTAACTATAATAGTGTCACTATACTTTACGGCATTTGCTACAATTTTCTCTGTTTCCGTTGGCGGATGCAATTCTGCCAACCAGCTTTCTTTTACATCACACCAATGGCAACCGACATCACAACCACCAATTCTAACAAAATATGCTGCTGTTCCTTTATGAAACCCTTCACCTTGTATGGTATAAAACTCTTCCATTAATGGCAGTAGCAATCCTTTATCTATTAACTCTTGTCTTTCTCTTCTTGTCATAAGGCTGCAAAGATAGTTATTTAGTTGTCGGTTTTAAGGCTTAGATTTCATCAAACTCAAGATTTGCATGATCTAACATCAATTATAGCACTAATTTGTCCTTTAAATACTGTGATTGCAAGGGCAAACTATTTCATACTTGATTAAAATTACATTATTTTTATCCAAATTTTATGACTAATGAAGAATTCTGAGACTTTCGTAAAAGAGATCACCGACGGAAACACGTACAAAGGCGACTATATTACTCTAGGTTCTGCTATGCTCAATGGCGAAACTATGACAAACACTTTTGTAAATGTTCCTTTAAAAACCATGAACAGACATGGATTAATTGCAGGAGCAACTGGTACCGGAAAAACGAAAACATTACAAGTTTTAGCCGAAAATCTTTCTGAAAAAGGTATCCCTGTTTTATTAATGGATATTAAAGGAGATTTAAGTGGCTTAGCGAAACCAAGTCCTGGCCATGAAAAAATCGATGAACGTCATGAAAAAATTGGACTTCCTTTTGAAGCTAAAGGTTTCCCAGTCGAGGTAATGACCTTATCTGAACAAGATGGTGTAAGATTAAGAGCTACCATTAGTGAGTTTGGTCCTGTATTAATTTCAAGAATTCTTGATGTTACAGAAACTCAAGCTGGCATTATTTCTGTTATCTTTAAATATTGTGATGACAATAAATTACCGTTATTAGATCTTAAAGATTTCAAGAAAATATTGCAATATGCAACAAGTGAAGGTAAAAAAGAATTTGAAGAATCTTATGGTCGTATTTCTACAGCTTCAACAGGAGCAATTCTCAGAAAACTTATAGAAATAGAACAACAAGGTGGCGATTTATTCTTTGGAGAAACCTCATTTGATACTCAAGATTTATTACGTATTGATGAAAACGGAAAAGGATACATTAACATTATTCGTTTAACAGATATACAGGATAAGCCTAAATTATTTTCAACATTTATGTTGAGTTTATTGGCCGAAATTTATTCTACATTTCCAGAACAAGGTGATAGCGGAAGACCAGAGCTCATAATGTTCATTGATGAAGCTCACTTAATTTTTAATGAAGCATCTAGCGCTTTACTAAATCAGATTGAAAGTATCGTAAAACTAATACGCAGTAAAGGCGTTGGTTTGTATTTTGTCACACAAAACCCGACTGATGTTCCTGAAGCTATTTTAGGCCAATTAGGACTTAAAGTACAGCATGCCTTAAGAGCATTTACAGCTAAAGATAGAAAAGCTATTAAATTAACAGCTCAAAATTATCCTGACACTGAATATTACGATACAGCAGAAGTTTTAACCTCACTTGGTATTGGAGAAGCTTTGGTTTCTGCATTAGACGAAAAAGGAAAACCTACACCTTTGGCTGCAACGATGATGCGTGCTCCTATGAGTAGAATGGATATTTTAACAGAATCTGAACTTGGTGGACTATTAGCTCAATCTAAATTGGCAAAAAAATATAACAAAGAAGTTGACAGAGAAAGCGCTTATGAAATGCTCAATGAAAAAATTGAGAAAGCAGAAGCTGAAGAAGTAAAACAAAAAGCTAAAGAAGAAAAAGAAGCTTTAAAACGTGCCGAAAGCAAAAGAAAAACAAGTACCTCTAGAAGAAAAAGCACTAGAATGAATCCTATTGTTAAAGTTTTAACAAGCGCAACTGTAATTAGAGGTGTTCTTGGTATATTAAGTAAAATGATTAAATAATCTCAAATCAAAAAATGAAAAACACCTTAGTTGTTGCCCTTATTAGCATTGTATTATTAGCAAGTTGCGCCAAAGATAAAGCTCCAGACCCTTTTTTAATTAAAAAAAATCGTATTGGACTATTAACTGATTCTACACAAGTAAAAGATATAGACGCTATTTTTAGCTCAGATTCCGTTGTGCGATTCATTGCAGGCGACGAGTTTATAGGCTCAGTAAACACTATTGAAGTTTTTGAAAAAGGCGGTAAAAAGTTACTTGACATATCGCCAAGAGAAAGCTTAGACTCAACTTCAGTAATTGCTAGTGTTCGCATTTTAGATCAACGTTACAAAACGGACAAAAACATTACTGCCTTAAGCACATTTAAAGATATTAAAGATGCCTACAAAATCTCTAAAGTAGATAACCTTATAAATGTAATCGTAGTCTCTGTGAATGAAATTAATGCATCTTTTACAATAGATAAGAAAGAATTACCAGCTAGTATGCGTTTTGATATGGAAATGAATATAGATCCAATTCAAATTCCAGAAAAAGCAAAGATTAAATATTTCATGTTACACTGGTAATACTAGTTACTAATTACCCTTTTTAAATAAAAATATGCAGGAAAAATATAAAATCCAAAATTCTCCATTTGTTGTACCAACAGAAGATGGAAAAATAATTAAGGAGCATTTTGGCAATGCTACAGATGGCAACTCTAATATTAGCATTGCACATATGGTAGCGCCTGCTGGTTGGTCTGAACCTTTTCAAACACCAGAATTTGATGAGTACACCTTTATTATTAAAGGCAAAAAACAATTCATAATTGATGATGAAATAATTGTTTTAGAGGCTGGCCAATCCATTAAAGTAAATAAAAATACAAGATTACAATACTCTAACCCATTTACCGAACCTTGCGAATATTTAGCTATTTGCTTACCTGCATTTTCTATAGAATCCGTAAACCGAGAAGAATAAGCGTATGAGTAGTTTTGTTATGAAATCTATTGGCAATGCCCTTAACGCTACAAGTTTAGTGTCGTCAAAATTAGCGTCTAAAAAAGCATTATCGCTATTCGCTTCTCCAAGAAAAGGACGATATAATAATGATCAAAAACGCGTTATAGATTCAGCTTTCTTTGAAGAAATAAGCTATAATAATTTAGAAATCGCTACGTATCGTTGGGTTGGCAAAGGCAAAACTGTTCTTTTAGCACATGGTTGGGAAAGCAATGCATCACGTTGGGACTATATTTTAAAAGATTTAAAAGATCAAGATTATAACATTGTTGCTTTAGATGCACCTGCTCATGGAAGGTCTGGCGGCAAACAATTTAACGCTGTGTTATATTCGGAATTTATAAGCGTAGTTGCCAAAAAATTTAAACCAGAAGTTTTAATTGGTCATTCTGTTGGTGGCATGGCAAGCGTATTTAGCACGTATCTTAATGAACTTCCATTTATAGAAAAAATGGTTTTATTAGGCGCTCCTGCTCACTTCACAGGTGTATTCAGCAGATATAAATCTATGATGGGATTTAATAATAGAATATCTAATGGATTAGACAAAATAGTTCTTGAACGTTTTGGTCAACCTGTCTCCTATTTTTCTACAGCAGATTTTTTAAAGTCTACTACTGCAAAAGGCTTAATTATCCATGATAAAAAAGACAGAATCATTCCTTTTGAAGATGGACAACTTTTGGCCAATCGTTATGACAATTCTGAATTTATCATAACCACTGGATATGGACATGGTTTAAAAGACACTTCTTTAACACCTAAGATTATTGGGTTTATTAATGACTAATCTTTATTGTATTTTTGCTGCATGTCAGAAGATTTAAAACGCCTTAACAAATACCTCAGCGAAGCAGGTTATTGCTCGCGTAGAGCCGCAGATCGCTTAATAGAAGCTGGTAGAGTAACCATAAACGATGTTATCCCAGAAATGGGAACTAAAGTAGCACCAGACGACGTTGTTAAAGTAGATGGAGAAATCATAGGCGAACGCAAACAAGACTTTGTTTATCTAGCATTCAACAAACCGGTTGGTATTGTTTGTACTACAGACACACGTGTAGAAAAAGATAATATTATTGATTATATAAATTACCCAAAACGTATATTCCCAATTGGTAGATTAGATAAACCAAGTGAGGGATTAATTCTTCTTACCGACGATGGCGATATTGTAAACAAGATTTTAAGGGCAAGTAATAATCACGAAAAAGAATATATTGTAACTGTAGACATTCCTATTTCTCAAACTTTTATTGAGCGAATGTCGGGTGGCATTTATCTTGAAGATTTGGGTAAACGCACCAAAAAATGTATCGTTAAAAAAATAGACAAGTTTACATTCTGTATTATTTTAACACAAGGATTAAACAGACAAATCCGTAGAATGTGCGAATATCTTAATTACGAAGTGCAGACGCTAAAGCGTGTTAGAATTATGAATATAAAGCTTGATTTACCCTTAGGTCAATATCGAGAATTAACAAAAGAAGAGTTTAAAACACTAAACAATCTCATTGCTGATTCAGTAAAAACTTATGAGGACAACCAAGAATCATATAGAAAATCTAGACGCTAATTATGGCTTTATCACCTTTTCATTTGGCAATTCCTGTTTCAAATTTATCTGAATGCCGAGACTTCTATACCAATATTTTAAATTTTGAAGAAGGCCGTAGTAGTGAGCATTGGGTAGATTATAATTTCTTTGGACATCAATTAGTCATTCATTACAAATCAAAACCAGAAGACGACGCACACACTAATTTGGTTGACGGTAAAGATGTACCTGTTCCGCATTTTGGTGTTGTTCTTGAATGGGATAAATTTCAAGAATTCGCAGAATTATTAAAACTGAAAGACATTACATTTTTAATAGAACCTTATATTAGATTCAAAGGTCAAGTTGGTGAGCAAGCCACTATGTTTTTTAAAGATCCATCAGGAAACGCTTTAGAGTTCAAAGCTTTTAAGAATACGGATCAGCTATTTGCTAAGTAGTTATTTTTTTTACCTGAAAGATAGAACGGTAAATATATTATTAAAAATAACGGAATAACAATTAATTGAACCACCAAAATGTAATAAGGCCATTCTCCGAAATAGTCTAATATTGATGCTGATTTTGGCTTCTCATTTAAGTAAAAATAATTAGCATCTAATATATAATTGACACCTACCATTATAACAACATAAATTTGTAGTGCCGAAAATGACTTAAATACACTTCTTAAATTAGGCCTCATGTTAAAAACGGATATGAAATAAAAGATAACGGAAAACAAACCTAAGTGTACAACCCAATATCTAAAATAATCAAAGCTAGGAAAACCTGTAGTAATATCTGGCGTAATAATGCCTTGTAAAGTTCCTCCAATTACCCAAAACACTAAAATTTCGAACATCCAAAATTTACGATATTTCGTAAAAACTGGAATTAAAAGCCCCATTAAACTGCAGAGATATAACGGTAAATCGGTTTTAAAGTTATAATTACCTGAGGCTATTCGATATAAGTGAAAACCAATAACTGTAATGGAAATAAACCAACCTAGATAATGAATGGTTTTTCCTTGCTCAGTTTTCGTTAATCGTTTTCTAGAATAATTAATAAGAAACATAGTAAATATAACACCAAAAAGAATAGGAGTTATATGCTGAAAACTACCTATTGTAACTTTTGATGGTACAATAAGTAGTTCTAATAAATTCATATAAAATATTATCTGTTATGCTTTCTATGTTGCTCTCTTGCTAATAATGTGTTTTTTAATAACATCGCAATAGTCATTGGCCCAACACCTCCTGGAACTGGTGTGATAAAACTAGCTTTTTTACTTACAGCATCAAAATCTACATCACCTGTAATGTAGTAACCTTTTTCAGAATCGTCTGGCACTCTTGTAATTCCTACATCAATAATAACAACATCATCTTTTACCATTTCAGCCTTTAAAAATTTAGGAATACCCAATGCCGAAATAATGATATCTGCTTGAGATGTTATCTGTGTTATATTCTTTGTATGACTGTGTGTTAGTGTTACTGTAGAATTTCCTGGAAAACCTTTTCTTCCCATTAAGATACTCATTGGACGACCAACAATATGAGAACGACCTATAACAACGGTGTGCTTCCCTTTAGTTTCAACTTCGTATCTATCTAATAATTCTAAAATACCGAATGGTGTTGCTGGTATAAAAGTTGACATGTCTAATGACATTTTACCAAAATTCATTGGATGAAATCCATCAACATCTTTATTTGGATCAACGGCCATTAATACTTTCTGCGTATTAATTTGAGGTGGTAATGGCAATTGAATTATAAAACCATCAATATCGTCATTATTGTTAAGCTCATCAATTTTATCGAGCAACTCAACTTCACTTGTGGTATTAGATAAACGGACCATTGTAGATTCAAATCCTACACGTTCACAGGCTCTCACCTTACTACCCACATAAGTTAAACTTGCACCATCATTACCAACAATCACTGCTGCTAAGTGTGGTACTTTTTCATCATTCGCTTTCATCTTATCGACTTCCGCTTTGATTTCGTTTTTAATGTCGTTACTTACTTTTTTTCCGTCTAGAATTGTCATCTCTATAAGTTTTCAGTCACAGTCACAGTATTCAGTAAAACAATCTTATTATATAAGTTTTCAGTCGCAGTGTTCAGAAATTACTCTTGCGGCTTTAACTAAACTATAAAAAAATCATTCTACTTTTACTCCGAATTTTCCTGGATTATTAATCATATAATTTATTAATTTACCAATTTCAATTCCTTGATTTGATAAATTTTCGTGTTGTTCAATCGAAATATATTTACAAGCCAAAGCAAAATCTAGCCATGGATTTGTTTCTGAATTTTCAGCATCAGAATCTGTTAGTTTGCTCACAAAATGCTTTGGGTACCTTCTTTTTCTGTATGCTTCTGCAATATTAGCATTAACAGAACGAGAACTGCGCCTAATTTGATCAGTTAAAGAATATCTCTCTTCTTTAGGAAATGATTTAGATATTTCAAAAATCAACATAGCTAAGTCAAATGCTTTTTGATATGCTAATAATTTCTTGAAATCCATATATATTTCTTTTCCTCAAATTTTAAATTCAAACACTTCTTAAGTAAAACTGAGACTGAGACTGTAAACTAAGTTACTTAGGCATATTCTTCATCATCTGCATCATGCGTTTTCCGCCTCCACCTTGCATCATCTTCATCATCTTACTCATTTGAGTAAACTGCTTTAAGAGTTGATTTACTTCTTGTACAGATGTACCTGAACCTTTACCAATTCTCTTTTTACGACTTGCGTTAATAACTGATGGATTTGAACGTTCTTCTGGTGTCATAGAGTGAATAATAGCTTCAATTCCTTTAAAGGCATCATCATCAATATCAATATCTTTCATCATTTTTCCTGCACCAGGAATCATACCTACTAAATCCTTCATGTTACCCATTTTCTTGATTTGTTGAATCTGTTTTAAGAAATCATCAAACCCAAACTGGTTTTTTGCTATTTTCTTTTGGATTTTTCTTGCCTCCTCTTCATCAAACTGCTCTTGTGCACGTTCAACTAAAGACACAACATCACCCATTCCTAAAATACGATCTGCCATACGAGAAGGATAGAAGACATCAATCGCCTCCATCTTTTCGCCTGTACCAATAAATTTAATTGGCTTGTTTACCACAGACTTAATAGAAATTGCTGCTCCACCTCTAGTATCACCATCTAATTTAGTTAAGATAACACCATCAAAATTTAAGATATCATTGAAGGCTTTTGCTGTATTTACAGCATCTTGACCTGTCATAGAATCTACCACAAACAATGTTTCTTGTGGCTTAATAGCTTTATGAATATTAGAGATTTCTGTCATCATGGCCTCATCTACTGCCAAACGACCAGCTGTATCAATAATCACTACATTATGACCATTAGCTTTTGCATGTGCAATACCAGCTTGCGAAATTGCAACAGGATCTGTATTTCCTCTATCACTAAAAACCTCAACACCTATTTGATCGCCTACAACATGTAATTGATCTATTGCTGCAGGACGATAAACATCACATGCCACTAATAAAGGTTTCTTAGTTTTTTTATTTTTTAAATAATTAGCCAATTTACCAGAAAAGGTTGTTTTACCAGAACCTTGTAAACCAGACATTAAAATAACACTAGGATTACCAGAAAGATTAATACCTTCTGCATCGCCTCCCATAAGTTCAGTTAACTCATCTTTAACGAGTTTTACCATTAATTGACCTGGTTGTAATGTTGTTAATACATTTTGACCAAGTGCTTTTTCTTTAACTCTAACGGTAAATTCTTTCGCAATTTTAAAGTTAACATCGGCATCTAAAAGCGCACGTCTAACTTCCTTGAGAGTCTCAGCAACATTAACTTCTGTTATGCTACCATGACCTTTTAATACGTGTAACGCTTTATCTAACTTATCACTTAAATTATTGAACATGTTTCTAGTATTCTATTTTCAGTCTGCAATGAAGCAGTCTGTAATTATTTAATAAGCTGCAAATTTAAGAATTTATGAGGGAATTACTAATGTGTTTGATGAATAAGTTTTTAGCCTTAATTGTAGCTTTCAATTGCTAAATATTCAGCCTAACGAAACGCTTCCTTCTTAGTAAAAAACGAAAAGAGCCACTCATAACGAGAGACTCTTTTCAATCAACTTAACTTACTAAAATTACTAACCTTTAGCACTTTTCTTTATTCACAGGTACTATCTAGAACTATTTCATTACTACTATCATTTATATTATGCAAAACCAACTGACTTGCAGTACATTCTACTACATACCAACTCCCATTTACAGCCTGAATATTTGGACCAGCTACATTTGAGAATTCAATAATCACGGTGTCATTTGGTTGTGATGTAGACCAATTAGCATCTATGGTATTTGAGGCATTATAGATGACAACGACTCCTGTACTTTCTTCAAAATGAAAATTATAATCGCTTAGATTATCACTTCCGTTGTAATTGGTAACATTCCAAATGCATTCTGTTAATATGCCATCTATATTGCCTTCTGTACAGCTTCCTATATTACAGCTAATGACGTTTAATTGAATTGGAAATATTTCTGTTTGATTATTAATTTCTACCCTAACAAATACCGTAGAATTAATATCAACCGTATTAAAACTTGATGGGTTGGCAATAGCATTGACTCCAATATCTGCATCTGACAATGTTACATAATACGTTACATTATCTGCACTTGGCGTACAGTTTGAAAAAGCAACAGGCAAATTAAACTCATATGGTCCATCGGTTCCATTATCACATACTTCAATCACGGCATCGAAACTTTCAAAACATTCAAAATAATTACAATCTTCAGTATTTAGATAAATTGTATAAACTTCAAAATTTCCACTTTCTGCCTCAATTCTTAAATAAACTTGAGACTCTAACGTAGCATATGCTTCTGTGTTAGCAATAGGATTAACATTGCTCTCTGCATCTGCTAATGTTACGTGGAATGAAGGTAAAAAGGATCCTGAACAATCTACTAAACCAATGGTGTTTGCGCTTAAATTATAAATAGGAATATTGTTCGGTTGTGTACATTCTACAATCTCAAAATCTCCAAAACAATTAAATAGAATTTCATCATTTTGTAGATCACAATCTTGCGACAAACTGATAAAGTTATTGTCATTAACAAGATACAGCATATCATCTACACACTCAACAATTTGCCATTGTCCGCTTAAGTTTTCAAATCCTTGATAAAGGTTTAGTTCCATATAAATATCGGAACCAACAGTAATCAATTCCCAAGTTCCTATTTGACTTTCTGGTATATCATTATTAGCATTGAAAACGCCTCCATTTTGCATAAAATAAAGATAAAAAGGTACTAATGAATCAAAAAGATTGGACTGCAACTCCCACGCACACTCTAATAAATTAATATATATTTCATCTTCAGAACAATCTAAATCGCCAATACAATCTTGCTCTAAAACAATAGTTTGATTCGCTCTACTAATCACTATGTCATCCTCATCGCACTCAGTTATTAACCAATCTCCTCCTAATACGTTTTGAAATGCTGTGAGCTCAGAAAAGGTTAAAACAATACCATTATCTGAAGATTCTAAACTCCAATTACCACCAATTGCAGAGGTTGCTATGCCTTCTGAAATTAATAATTCACCATTGTCGTTAAAAATTAATTGATGATTCTGAAAATTCCCAGTTCCATCCGAAAAATCCCAAGGACATTCTTGTAAAATATTACTAATATCTGAGATTGAACAATCCAAATCATCGTCACAATTCTGCTCTAAAAACATACCTGTGCCTTCAATAGAAAGGTATTCTAAACTAATATTATCGTCATCACATTCTACAACTAACCAATTTCCTAATTGTGCTTCATAATAATACAATGATTCAATATGTAACACCAATCCGTTGTCTGTAGTATTTAATTCCCAAGTTGTGATGTAAGGATCAGGAAAAATTCCGGATACAATAACATTACCATCATCACTAAAGGCAAAACTCAATGGGCCATCTAAATTCTCTAAATCATTATTGGTATACAAATAAACATCCCAAGGACATTCTATTAAACTAAACGCTAGTTCATCTTCTAAGCATTCATCATTTTCATTATCACAAAACTGCTCTGCATTTTCAATGGCTGCTGACAATTCTTCATTTGAATTTACCTCTATAATTTCGCCATTTGCGTAGATTATTGAAACAGGAAAATTTAAACTCACAATCAAAGCATTTTCATCGTCTTCTAATTCATCTAAGAAATCATATAAGGTTTCATCATTTTCAATAACGATGGTTTCAACTAAATTAAAGTCTGAATTAAAAACAGAAAACGAAACAGGATAAACAAAATCTGCGCACTCAATAATATCATCATCATCTTCATTTATACATTCATCAATAAATGCTTGTAACTGATCTGTATTTGCAATAACAACCTCTTCGTAATTATTATAAACAATGGTAATTGGGAATATAAAGTCTAATGCGTCTTCATCTACAGAAACATTATCAAGCAAATCTTCTAAATCTTCTAAATCTGCCTCTGTTTCAATAATGATTGTAATATCACTTACTACAATGGTAACTGGCAATTCTACAGAAAAACAACTTGAGTTATCTAAAAAATCATCAATAGCGCCATTATTTGTAACAACATTACTCATAAGATTAGCCAATGAAGAATTAGGAACAATAGTTTCTTGATCGTCTGGATTCTCAATATCATTAACTTCATCCTGACAAGATGTAAAAGCTAAAAGGGCAAAAAGGATAACCGAAAATAGATAATTGATTTTGGTTTTCATAGCAACGTAGATTTAACTATTTATTATATAACAGATTAAAAGATAAAAACCCTACTCTTAAATATTAAAAATTTATTTATAATTTGTAGCGCCTAATTAGACCTATGAGTAAACCTTTACACAACAACATTTGTGAATCTCAATTATTTGAACGCTTGTATAGAAAACATGCCAAAAACCTGCATGATTTTTTGTATTACAAGTTTGGCGAGCACTTAAATCCGCAAGATCAAGTTCAAGAGGCTTACATAAAATTATGGCAAAATTGTGGTAAAATAAAACCCGAAAAAGCAAAGAGTTATTTATTTACCACAGCAAATAATCTAATGCTTAATGTCATTGCGCATAAAAAAGTTGTTTTAAAATACACAAAGCAACCTCAAAAACATGCAACAAATGAGACACCCGAATTTATTTTACAAGAAAAGGAATACCAAATAAAATTACAAAAAGCTATAGGTAATTTAACCGAAGCACAACGCGTCGCTTTTTTAATGAATAGAGTTGAAGGCAAACGTTTTAAAGAAATTGCAGCACTATTAGATATCTCTGTAAAAGGTGTAGAGAAACGCATTTATGGCGCACTGAAGAAGCTGCGTGAGGAGATAGATGGGATTTAGTTGGTTGTTGGTTGTTGGTTGTTGGTTGTAAAAAACGTAAAGTCCTTAAATTTTAAAACTTTGAAACCTTTAATATCAGGTAGGGATTTTTAAACGTAAGCTGTTATATACCTGAATTACGATTATGAAACGAGAAGAACTCATAAAAAAATGGTTAGATAATAACCTAAATACTGAAGAGCAAAATGCTTTTGAGCAGCTAGAGGATTATTCAGAATTAACTAAATTAGATGCCACCTTAAAAGGTTTCAAGGCACCAGAATTTTCTGTAGATCAGAGTTACAAAAAGCTGTTACCTCAGCTTAAAACTAAGAATTCTAGCACTAGGCAATGGTTAAAACCTTTGCTAAGGTTAGCTGCCGTTTTGGCTATAGCTCTTAGTGTATATTTCTATACCTCAAATACAGATACACAAATTAACACCATCATTGCTGAGCAACAAACTATTGCATTACCAGATAATTCAACAGTAGAATTAAATGCTAATTCTTTATTATCTTTCAATGAAAACAAATGGGAAAATAACAGAGAGGTTAGACTACAAGGCGAAGCTTTTTTTAAGGTTGCTAAAGGTCAAAAATTTGATGTCATTACCTCAAAAGGAATTGTAAGTGTTTTAGGTACACAGTTTAATGTAAAACAACGCGAATCTTACTTTGAAGTTACGTGTTACGAAGGCTTAGTAAGTGTAACTCACAACAATAAAACTGTAAAATTAAATCCAGGACATACTTTTAAACTTATTGATGGGAAACTATTGGCTGACGAGAAAGAAAACGCTGTGCAACCCAATTGGTTGCATGGCGAAAGCAGCTTTAAAAATGTAGCTCTTAAACACGTCATTACTGAGTTTGAAAATCATTACGACTTTAAGTTCAATACAGATAAAATTGATACCTCGCGTTTATTCACAGGAAGTTTTACTCATAATAATTTAGATTTAGCCCTGAAATCTGTTACAATACCATTAAATTTAAACTATAGCAAATCAGGAAAATCTATTTTATTAAAGCGTGAATAAAAAATTACTCTGTTTAATTTTCTTCATATTATCTTTTACCTTCTGCAACCTTTCTTATAGTCAGGATCAGGAAAAACAACCGCTTGCTCAAATTATTACAGCGCTTGAAGAAAAATACAATGTAAAATTTTCTTTCGAAACCAAAACCATTGAAAATATAACTGTAGCGCCTTTATATCCTGAGCTATCTCTAGAACAGGTTATACATCAGTTAAAATTAAGAACACCACTTAATTTTGAAATATTAAGTGAACGGTTTATTGCCATTACACCATTAAAATCAACAGAGTCACTATCTAGCATACAAAAACTAGAGGAAGTTGTCGTCACAAATTACTTAACTAGAGGTATTTCTAAAACCAATAATGGAACCATTGAAGCTAATAGTAAAGCCTTTGATATTTTACCTGGATTAATAGAACCAGATGTTTTACAAATTGTTCAAAATCTGCCAGGTATTATTAGTGTGGATGAACGTATTTCTAACATTAATGTTAGAGGTGGAACTAACGACCAAAATTTAATTTTGTACGAAGGTATAAGAATGTACCAATCTGGACATTTTTTCGGATTAATCTCTGCATTCAACCCTTATTTATCTGAAGACATTACCATATCAAAAAATGGCACAAGCGCCAAATTTGGTAATGCGGTATCGAGTACAATTGCTATAAAAAATGACGATGAGATCGATGGAAACAGTTCTGGAGGTTTAGGTGGAAATATGTTAAGTGTAGATGGTTTTGCTAAAATCTCCCTTAGCCATAAAACAGAATTACAGTTAGCTGCCAGACGTTCCTTTACAGATTTGGCCGTATCAAAAACGTACGATTCCTACTTTGATCGCATCTTTAGAGATTCTGAATTAAACACCACAAATAATACACTATTAGCACTAGATGAACGCTTTTTGTTTTATGACTTTAATGCCAAGTTTTTATACAATATTGATCCAACCTCAAAACTAAGAATCAATTTCTTAAACATGTATAATAATTTAGACTATGATCAGGTTTACATTGCTTCAGACAACAGTATCCAAGAATCTAAAAGTATTCTGAATCAAGTTAGTTATGGTGCAAGTGCAAATTATTCTAAACAATTACAAAAAGGATTTAATTTATCTGCTCAAATCTATTATTCCAATTATGACTTAGATGCAAAAAACACTAATGTAACCAGCAACCAAAGTTTAGAACAAGAAAATATAGTTGAAGATTACGGTTTAAGAATTGACCTATTAAATGCCCTAAATTCAAATTTAAACATCAATCTTGGCTATCAATTTAATGAGGTTGGTGTTACTAATTTTGAGGACGTTACCAACCCTAATTTTGTAAGTCTTAAGAAAGAAATAATTAGAACACACGCCATTTTTGGAGAAGTAGAAAGATACTCTAAATCTAGAGACACACATTTAAGATTAGGCGCGAGAATTAGTTACTTTGGCAAACTACAAGAATTGATAATTGAACCTCGTTTTGCTTTTAATCAAAAAATATCAGATTATTTTAGATTAGAAATATTGGGAGAACTAAAAAGTCAGTCAATTACCCAAATTACAGATTTACAACAAGATTTTTTAGGTATCGAAAAACGAAGATGGCAGCTCGCCAATAATAGCAATATACCTTTAATTAAAAGCCAACAAATTTCCTCAGGTCTAAGTTATAACCAAAATAAATTGCTTATTTCATTAGAGGCATACTACAAAAACGTTGCTAGTATTACAGCGCAAAGTCAAGCGTTTCAAAATCAGTTTCAATTTATTAATGACATAGGCTCGTACACTATAAAAGGCATCGATTTTTTAATAAATAAACGGTTTAATAATTTAAGTACGTGGTTAAGTTACTCGTATAGTAAGAATGATTATCATTTTGAAAATTTAAATAATGGCAATGCATTTCCCAACACCTTAGATTTGAAGCATGTCGCTAATGCATCATTTACATACAGCAAAAACAATTTTAAAGTAGGTTTTGGTATAAATTGGCATTCTGGCAGACCATTTACGTCGCCTTCTAGCTCTCAGGATAATGGAAATTCTGTTATTGAATATAATGCACCAAATAGTGAACGATTACCAGCTTATATAAGAACTGATATCTCAGCAATTTATAACTTTAAGTTTTCAAAAGGTGTAAAGGCAGAAGTTGGCGCTTCTATTTGGAATATCTTTAACCAAACCAATATAATTAATAGATATTTTAGTCTTAACGCTGACGATTCCATCACTGAAATCAATAATCGTTCTTTAAAATTAACTCCAAATATTAGTTTTAGAGTCAAATTTTAATTGTTTATTGTACTACCAATCATCATAACAATTAATGCAAACTAAAATCTATTTAAGGTATTTTATAGGAATAGCTTTTGTTATTTTTTTTCAAAATTGTATTTGTCAATCAACTCCAGCTTCAAATAACTCTTTTCTTTTTTTTAGTCCAGAAATATTAGTCGGAAAGACTTTAGAAGCTAACACGCATTTCCCAAAAACCAAACTTCAAAAAAACATATTTCTAAGCCTTGGACACTATAATTTTAATAAAAATAAAGAATGGGCTGCACGACTAAATTACCCAAAAACCGGAATTTCATTTGGCTACACTGATTTTGGGAATTCTGAAAAAGTTGGACACGCTTACAGCATATTACCGTTTATAGAATTTTCAGTTTTAAAAAAACGCATTAGAGGCTTAAACCTCCTCGTTAGTTTTGGAGGCTCATACATGGATACACAATATGATGAAATCACAAATGAATTCAATAGGGCTATTACAACTAAAATAAATTGGTCCTTTAGATCTTTTTTATACTACGATATTTTCAAAACAAATAAAATAGATTGGCGTTTAGGGTTAGGCCTAATACATCATTCTAATGGACATACCAGTTTACCCAACCAAGGGTTAAACTCTTTGGCCGCAAGTATTTCTGCAAAAATTGATTACAAACAACATGAAATTTCAACTCTAGACAAGCCAAAATTCAAATCTAAATCTCAAACCTATTTAGCATTTAGATTTGGTTTAGGACAAAATGTATTATCTAAGGAAATGAACACCAGAAAAGAAGTTTATTCCGTAACCGCTTCTGCGGGCACAATTCTTAATAACACTTTTAAATTTGGTGGTGGTTTTTATTATAGATTTTACGAACACTATTACGATTATATTATTAACAAAGAGGCACTGATTGAAGAGCAATTTCCGCATTACACTAAAAACCCGTTTGGCTATGCTACAAACTTTGGGTTATTTGCAACCTCAGAGTTATTAATAGATCACATTGGTCTTGAGTTTGAGCTCGGTCTTAATATCTATAAACCATTCTATAAAATTGATTGGCAGCTTAACCAAGGTTATTCCTATGAAAACGGAAACGGAGAAACCATAGAAGTCTTAGGAGAATTAGATTGGTATTATGAAATAAAACGAACCATTTCATCTAGAATGGGATTAAAATACTATTTGTGGACTACTAATAATAGACCAAAACACAATATCTTTATTGCTGCACATATTAATGCCAATCTTGGTCAAGCAGATTTTACTGAACTCAGTTGTGGCTATGTGTATCGTTTTGATTTAAAAGAAAAAAAATAAAATATGACGGAAAAAGAATTACACCAGTTAAAGTATCCTATTGGCGAATTTAGTAAGCCAGATGTAATTACTTTTAAGGAAATAGAACATTGGATTGCTTCAATTGAAACCTTACCAAAGTCAATAATTTCTATAACGGAAGACCTCAGCGAAGCTGAACTAAATTATATATATAGACCAGGTGGTTGGAACATAAAACAAGTGGTGCATCACTGCGCAGATAGCCACATTAATAGTTTACTTAGATTTAAGCTGACACTGACAGAGGACTCTCCTACGATAAGACCTTATTTTGAAGATCGTTTTGCAGAATTAATCGATTACAATGAGCCTATTGATTCATCCATTTCGATACTAATTGGTGTTCACAAAAAACTAGGTATTCTGTTAAAAAATCTAAGCAAGGAAGAGCTAAAGCTTGAGTTTATTCATCCAGAACATGGCAAACGCTTTTCATTAGCGGAAACCATAGGAATATATGCTTGGCATAGTAATCATCATTTAGCACACATTAAACAGGCACTAAAGTTTAAAGATCAATTTTAATTAAAAAACCCTGAATTTTATTCAGGGTTTTTTAATGTCTTAACTTATAAGTAGCTTATGGTCTACCATTAATTATTTTTCCTTTTTCACGTTGTTCTTGCTTTTCAATATTCTTCTTAATTTTATTGATAGCAGATTCTATGGACTTATCTGGTTCTATTAAATTAAATTCTCCCCAAAAATTAGGATCTGTAAATCCTGAAATAGCATCTGTAATTATTACCGAAGGTCTTAATCTATCTTTGCTTTTAATTTTTCTATCGGTAGTGTTAACTTCCCAATCGGTTACAGCCATTTCACTAGACAAGGTATAAACCTTATTAAAAATTTCACGTTTTTTATTTACTTTAAATTTTAAACTTAGGTTAGAGTAGCTATAATACCATTTGTTTCCTTTTGCCTTATAATCTACTTTATAAACGGCCTCTAAAGGATAAACGACTATGTCACTTGGTTTCTTTTTAACCAATAGGTTTTTACTTTTATTCATATCACTCACATCTAATGAATAATTGGCACTAACAAGCGCTAAAGTTTCTACGTCAATGAAAAGTTTACCAAGGTAATTTATCTCTAAATCATCACTATTAGGTTTAAAGTCTATTACATATACGTTTCTGTTATTAATTGTTGACGGTTCATTAAATGCAAAATCATAAGATCTTATGCTCTCTTCTGTAAAAATATATTCAGGATATTTCATTATATCTAAATATACTGTAGAAAATGGTCCACCTTGTAATTTAACCGAAACCGTATCTAATCGCTTATAATCAGTACTTTTCCTAGCCTTACCAAGTTGAATAGCATCACGACTTTTAGATTCATTTGGTTGTTTTAATATATTAACAACAGCTTCAGTAAGTGATACATTTCTACTTCTACGCTTAATAGTTTCGCGGTAAAAGGCTGTCATGTAAACAGACTCATTTTCAAAATTATTGTTATTATCGTTAAACACTTTTTTAATTAAACTCTTAGCATCTTTAAAAGCCGAAATACTAACCGCTGATAATTTAGTAACAGCCGAATAAAGTTTTACTGTTTTATTTTTTGATAATTCAGATAACGGAATTACATAAGTATTATAACCGAGAAGTGAAATCATCACTTTAGAGTCTGAATAATCTACAGGAACTTTTAATGTAAATTCGCCATCAGAATTTGAAATAGTACTAATATTTGTGCCATTTATATTTAAGCTTGCCGCTTCTAATACTTTATTGGTTTTACCGTCCACAATCTTCCCATTAAATTCTTTAAAATCCGTTTGTGCATTTAAAGAAAAGGTTAAAAATAAAATTGAAAAGAGAGAAGTGACATAAATTTTCAGAGATTGAGATTTTTCCATAACATTAGTTTTTAGTTAGATAATTTGTTCTTACTAAAATACAACAAATCATATTTTTTGATTAAAAATGCCCTTGCAAAGCCGTAAACAATTATTATTCTTCACTTTTTAATTTTCTAAAAGCAGATGGTGTATGTGCCGTAAACTTAGTGAATGCCTTATAAAACGTCACTTTATTATTAAAACCACTTTCTAAGGCTATGGCTTCAATTTTATAATGCTTGTATTTAGCATCGTGCAGGTATTGTTTCGCAATTTCTATTCTATGCTTATTTACGTAGTCATTAAAATTCTCAGAAATGAGTTCAGAAAATGTTTGAGATACATGATGTTGTTTTTCATTTAATAATAAACTTAAACCCGAAATATTAAAACTACCATCTAAAAATACGTTGTCATTTTTAAACGCTAATTCTATTTTAGATTGAATTCTCTTCATGTCATTCTCACTAAGATTAGATCCGAAATATTTCTTTTTAATCTGAAGTAAAAAATCCGGATTATTAACTAAAAAGTAACCAACTCCAAAAATTAAAAAGGTTAGAATAACATAAAACCAAGCAAAGTCTCTCCAATTATTGGCGTAATGCGTTAAGTAGGCAATTAACAATGAAGAACATACATAAGCGACTACAAGGAATACAGCATATTGCAGTCGTTTTGCAGATAATTTAATGCTATTACGGAAAAGAAAAATTGAACATCCAATTGCATAAACCAGCATTTGAAACGCTAAAAGATAGTTCCAAATCATTGTACGAGAATAGAAATGCTCTCTTACATATTTTATACGTGTATCACCATCCATTAGCAAAACATCGCCATAACCAATCCAATATACCAAAATTGGCAATAAATGTAAGGCATCTGTTGGTCTTAGTTTTTGCTTATTTAAAATAAGGCACTGCAAGTGAATGAAGACTAATGGACCGAATAGAAAAGCGACTTCAAAATAAAACCAATCTATTAAATCCGTATACAGCATTCCTAACCTGCTAGAACCGTATAAAAAAATTAGAATATGAAAGCCAACTAAAGCTATCAGCAAGGACAAGGTATTGTTTCTAAGCTGTCTATTTTTAAAAAAGACACCTCCTGCAACAAAAAATGCGGCAAAAACTTGAGTTAGTAATATGTAACGAACAATTTCCAAAAAGCAACCTAAATTGAGAAACTACAATTTAAGGCTTATTTTTCGCTATCGGAAAAATGCATACTAAAAAACCAAAATGAAACTACAAAATTACATACGCTCAGGAACCTGAATTCCTAACACTTGAAATGCATTTTTTATAGTTTGACTTACTAATTTAGACAATTCAACTCTAAAGCTTTTTTCTATTTCGGTATCTGCTCCTAGAATAGATACATTTTGATAGAATGAGTTAAATTCCTTAACCAAATCGTAAGTGTAATTTGCAATTAAAGCAGGACTGTGCTGTTCTGCTGCATTTTGTATAATTTCTGGAAATAACTCCAACTGCTTAATAAGTTGCTTTTCTTTATCATGTAGCATTACATCTTTAGTATCAAACTGATAACTATTAGAATCAGCTTTTCTTAAAATAGACTGAATTCTTGCATAGGTATATTGAATAAATGGTCCAGTATTCCCCTGAAAATCTATAGATTCTTTTGGGTCGAATAAAATTCGTTTTTTAGGATCTACTTTCAAGATGTAGTATTTTAAGGCTCCTAAGCCTATAGTTTTATAAAGCTCTTGTTTTTCCGCCTCATCATAATCATCAAGCTTACCTAAATCCTTAGAAATATCTTCAGCTGTATCTGCCATTTCTTTAATTAAATCATCAGCATCTACAACGGTTCCTTCTCTACTCTTCATTTTTCCGCTTGGTAGATCCACCATTCCATAACTTAAATGGAATAAATTTTTAGCCCAATCAAATCCTAATTTCTTTAAGATTAAGAATAAGACTTTAAAATGGTAATCTTGTTCGTTACCTACAGTGTAAACCATTCCGCCAACATCTGGATAATCTTTAATTCGCTGAATTGCCGTACCAATATCTTGGGTCATGTAAACCGCTGTTCCATCGCTACGCAATACGATTTTTTCGTCCAGTCCATCTTCGGTTAAATCGCACCAAACAGAACCATCTTCTTTCTTAAAAAAAACACCTGTTTTTAAACCTTCTGCAACAAATTCCTTTCCTAGTAAGTAGGTATCGCTTTCATAATAATAGGTATCAAAATCAACACCAATATTTTTGTAAGTAACTTCAAAACCGTCATAAACCCATTGGTTCATTTTTTTCCAAAGTGCCACTACGTCGTTATCACCTGCTTCCCAATTTCTAAGCATCTCTTGTGCTTCTAGTAAAATAGGTGCATTCTTTTTAGCTTCTTCTTCAGTTTGTCCGCTTGCTATTAAATCTGCAATTTCAGCCTTATATTCCTGATCAAACTTTACATAATAATTACCAACTAGTTTATCGCCTTTAAATTCTTGAGTCGGTGTTTCATTATTTCCAAACTTCTGATACGCCAACATACTCTTACAAATATGAATTCCTCTATCATTAATAATCTGCGTTTTGTAGACTTTCTTACCTGAGGCTTTCAATATTTCCGCAACACTATAACCTAAAAGCACATTTCTTACGTGCCCTAAATGCAAAGGTTTATTAGTGTTAGGCGAAGAATATTCTACCATAACCGCTTTATCATCCTTTTGATCTACATAACCATAATTGGTTTTATCTTTTATAGACTGAAAGAATTCTAGGTAATAAGAATCACTTATCTCAATATTTAAAAACCCTTTTACAACATTAAATCCTTTTACCAATTCTACTTGGTCTAATAAATACTGACCAACTTGCTCACCTATCACAGCAGGATTTCCTTTTACAACACGCAGCATAGGGAAAACGACTACCGTAATATCTCCAGCAAACTCTTTGCGAGTGGCTTGAAATTCTACTGATTCTAATTCCGATTGAAATAAAGCTTTTATCCCAGCTTTTACGTGTAATTCTAAAGTCTCTTGAAGAGTCATAATTCTGTTCTATTTTGGCATTTGAAAACGTGTGCAAAGATAGCAGTTTTATTGAGTTTTACGCAGTTGCATATACATAAATATTACTCAATTAAATTTTTTGCAACAATACAAAAATATACACAAACAACTGATTATCAAACAATTAAACAATTCATGTATTTCGTCGATGAAACAGTATTACTCCTATGATTTTTACCGTTAATCGAAATGCGGTTTTTAGATAAAAATTTTTCGAACCGTTTATCTAATTTATTCGTATTAAAACTTAATTATTAGCATATTTGTATCGATAATAGCATTTTTGAATTGCTATTAATCTAATGTCCCAAACATTAATGAAGCTTGATAATGAAACTTTAACCAAGTTGTTATTGTTTAGTGTTAACTTACTTTTTCTATCCCTCTCTAAAAGTTTTTCTCACCAAAACAGCACAATTCGTTTTAACGCTATTATAAGATGAAACAGTTATTTACTTTAGCTGTTTGTCTGATCTCGTTTGTCGTTTTTTCTCAAAATGAAAAAATAGAAGAACTAACGGTTCAAATAGCATACATGAACGCAGACTCTACAAAAGTAGACAAATCTCTTGTGCTTATAAGTGAACTATATGCTATAGACAAGTTTGACAATGCGTTGTTATTTGTTAATCAAACTTCAAAATTATCTAAAGAACTCAACTATATTAAAGGTCTTGCTGAGAGTACGTATTACAGAGCATTAATTTATACCGAACGTAATGACTACTTTAATGCCATAGATAACTTTAATAAATCTAGAGAATTATATCTTCAAATTAATGATTCCTTAGGTGTTGCCAAAGTAAGTAATAGTATTGGACTTATAGAAATTGAACGCGGTAACTATGCTGTTGGTTTACAAAATTCTTTATCTGCTATTTCTATATTTGAAAAGCAAAATTTATCCACAGAATTAAGCGCTGCTTATAACAATTTAGCGGAAGCTTATTTTAAAACCAACCAAGTTGATAAAGCAATTGAATTTAATTTTAAAGCTTTAGAGGTAAGAAAAAAAATTAAGGACAAAGACGGTATTAAAAACTCTACTAAGAATATTGCTGAATTATACTCAATACTTAAAGAACATAGAAAAGCGATTGAATATTACGAAAAAGCTTTAGATATTTTAAATCCTAAAACAGACCAAGATTTAAGAGGCGAAATTTTACCTAAACTTGGAAGTGAATATGTACGTTTTAAGGAATTTGAAAAAGCATCTGAATATTTAGTTGAAGGCTTAAAATACAACCGAAAACAAGATAATAAAGAAGGGCTTTTAAGAGCTTTAAATGCTGTTGGAAATTTAAACCTTCAGAATAAAAAGGTTAAACTAGCTGAAAAACAACTTAATGAAGCTTACGCTATTGCTCAAAAAACAAATAACAAGAAAGAGCTTTTAGAGAATTACAGACTTCATGTCGCTTTAGATTCCACTCAAGGTCAGTTTCAAAATGCATTCTTTTGGCAGAATAAATTCTATCAATTAAAAGACTCACTTGCCAAAATAGACCAACCTGTTTTCCCAACAACGGTAGATCCTTTAGATTTAAATCCAGAGCAAAATACTCAGAACTCCGTAACAAATCCTGAGAAAGAAGTTGAACCACAAATTACAGATAAAAAAACTTGGAGTAATAACTCAGGGCTTTTTTATGGTCTAATAACTTTACTCGCCATATTAGCTGCTCTTGTTGTGTACAGTTTATTAAAAACAAAATCACATAAAGAGGCTTTAGAAAAGCAAAAGGATAAATTAGCGCAAGAACAAGAAAGAACAGATGCTATTTTAGAGCAAACTCACCATTTAGAAGAAGTAAACCAAGTAAAGGACAAGCTTTTTTCTATTGTATCTCATGATTTAAAAGATTCTATCTCATCAATTAAAGCATTTTTAGATTTGTTGAAAGAAGACAGTATAACTAAAGATGAGTTCTATGAGTTAATCCCTGAATTGAGTGAAAACGCTAACAACGCAAATTCACTTTTATACAATTTATTAAACTGGTCTAAATCGCAACTACAAAATTTAGAGCCAAAACCTGAGTTATTTAATATTCAAGATGTTTTTCATACTAAGATAGCATTAGTAGAACAGAAAGTTGAAGACAAACGCATAGTACTTATTGATGAATCTCAAAAAGGATCTGTCTACGCAGATCGTAGCATGGTGGAAATAGTAATTCAGAATTTAATTACTAATGCTGTTAAATTTAGTAGAGTTGGCGATGTCATAACGATTTCTAATCAGCAGAAAAATGGAAAAACTACAATCTGTGTTGAAGATACAGGTGTTGGTATTGCTAAAGAAAATTTAGATAAGCTTTTTGCATCTCATAAAAACTTTACTACTGCTGGTACTAAAAACGAAAAAGGGACTGGTTTAGGCTTAACCATTGCTAAGGATTTAGTAGAACTAAATAATGGTAAAATTTGGGTAGAAAGCACAGAAAACGTTGGTAGTAAATTCTTTATAGAATTACCAAGTGTAATTAAATAGTTGCAATCCTTTTTTGTTATATTTAGCTTCAAATCAAATTATAAATGAAGCGCATTATTCCTATTTTAATACTTTTAATCTCTGTATTAAATTGTAAAAACAACATAGAACCTGAGATAAAAGAAGACGCAGAGCTGAAAGAGTTATTTACTTTAATGCAAGGTTCCTTTAATTCTGCTATACAAGCTGAAGTAGATTCTACTTACTACAATATTACATTACACATGTACCCTATTTGGGAGGATAAAGGGAATTTTTTATATGTAGAGCAAGCTCTTACTAGTACACCAAACAAACCGTATCGCCAAAGAATTTATGAAATCACAAAAACTACTGACAGTTTGTTTAGTTCTGTTATTTATAAATTAGATACAGATTCGCTTTGGGTTGGTCAATGGAAAAACCCAAAAGCATTCGACTCTATTTCCATAAATGACATTGCTCTAAAAGATGGTTGTGAAGTTATCCTTAAACGTTATGGTCCAAAACAATTCAGAGGAAAAACAGCTGATAACACTTGTATAAGTACTATGCGTGGTTCCTCCTATGCTCGTAGCGAAGTAGAAATCTTAGAAGATAAAGTTATTTCTTGGGACCGCGGATTTGATGCCGATGGAAACTATGTTTGGGGAGCCGAAAACGGCGGCTATATTTTTAATAAAATTGATTAAAGCTTAAGCCTTTGGCAAAAACACCTCAGCCATCATACAGCGAGCACTTCCGCCGCCACAGGTTTCTATAGTATCTAAAGAACTCGATAAAATTGGGCAATATTTCTCTATTGCCTTAATTTGATTAGCTGTTAAACTCTTGTGAGCTGCTTCACTCATTACCAAATATAACTGGTTATTCTTACCGCGTAACTGTAACATATTACCTGCAAATTGATGCATCTGTTCTTCTGTGATAGAAATAATTTCTTTTCCATCTTGTTTTAAATGTTTTACAACATTTTTACGTTCTTTTTTATCATCAATTGTATCTAAACATATTACAGCAAAATTCTCTGCTAAACACATCATTACATTGGTATGATAAATTGCTAAACGCTCATCATTAACTGTTTGATTCGCCGTAAATACAACGGGAGAAAACTCAAAGTCTTCGCAAAACTCTATAAATAATTCTTCATCTGCTCTTGGCGATAATGCACAATAGGCTTTTCTATTTACCCTGTCTAATGCAATACTTCCTGTACCTTCTAAAAATACACCTTCGAGTTCTGCAGAGGTATAATCAACAATGTTTTCTATTTTAAATCCGTCTTCTTCTAACCTAATAAACACCTCATCTCGTCGTTCTTTACGTCTATTCTCAGCGAACATAGGATATTTGGCAACATCACCATTACTATGAAAACTAACCCAATTGTTCGGGAATATAGAATCTGGTGTGTCTAACAAGATATCGTCATTTTCTACAACTACATTTATACCTGCAGAACGTAACTTTTCTACAAAAACATCAAATTCATTTTGTGCTTTTAGATTGATCTCAGAATTCTTTAAATCTAAGTCTTCTTGAAAATAATTATTTACAGCAGTCTGCTCGTTCATCCTGAAGTTTACCGGACGAATCATTAGAATTGTATTTGTAGTTTGTTGCATATTATTATAGTTAAGGGATTTTGCAAAGTTATGTTTTTTTAATCCGAAATTAACTATAAAATCAGTCTTGATTTTCTAACCATATTAGAGCCTCTTCTCTTGTTCTAAAAGTGCTAATATTCCAATCATTACTGTCATTAAAAGCTATTAAAAACTCCGTAGATTTTTTACCAACATAACCTTTAACAACTACTGCCATGGCTTGTATTTCTTTTAAATTAGCAATTTTTTTTTGAGCCTCAAAGGTATATGTGTAGGCGTGAACTTTGTTAATTAATAAAGAGAATGGCGCTTCTAAATGAGTTAATAAAAAGCTATGATACTCTTCAATCATTTCCATATCCATTAACATACCACTGTTAATAATCACTTCTGCCAAATTAGACTTGAGTATCGTGATTTGGCCAAAGCTTAATTGATGTGTTTTCATATCGATAAATATAATTAAATTTATAAAAAAATTACTATGATGAAAAAACTCTGTATTCTATTTTTAATTTTTTGTTCTTGTGGAGATACAACCGAAAATGAAAGTGCTAAACCTGCAAATGTTCAAATAGATTTCACTACCGTTTTTGAGAAAAGCAAAGGACTAGAAACAGCTACATATTCAGAGACGATTAAATTTTACGAGGATTTAGCCAAGCAGTATTCTGAAGTTACTATCCAAACCATAGGAGAAACAGATTCTGGAGAACCATTACATGTAGTAACTTTAAATTATAATACTTCTGAGGGTAATTTTGAAACCCTAAGAAAAAGTAATAGAATTCTATTAATTAATAATGGTATTCATCCTGGAGAGTCTGACGGAATCGATGCCACAATGTTGTTATTTAGAGATATTGTTCAAGGTAAAATTGAAGCCCCACAACATACCATATTAGTAACTATACCAATTTATAATATTGGTGGAAGTTTAAATAGAAACTCAACATCTAGAACTAATCAAAATGGTCCTATAGAATATGGTTTTAGAGGTAATGCTAGAAATTACGATTTAAACCGAGATTTCATAAAAGCTGACACTAAAAACGCAAAAACATTTCCTCAGATTTTTCATAAAATCCAGCCAGATGTTTTTATTGATAACCACGTAAGCAATGGCGCAGATTATCAATATACGTTAACCCATTTATTTACGCAGCATAATAAATTAGGTGGTCAGTTAGGCGAGTTTATAAATACGGAAATGATGCCCAAATTAGAACAAAAGCTTCAGGCTAAATCTTGGGACATTACACCGTACGTCAATGTTTTTAACCGAACACCAGATTCAGGATTTACGCAGTTTTTAGATTCTCCGAGATATTCAACTGGCTACACAACACTTTTTAACACTTTAGGAATGATGGTAGAAACTCACATGCTTAAACCCTATAAACAACGTGTTGAAGGTACATACGAATTAATGAAAAGCATGTTAGAAATTACGGAAGAAGAAGGCGAAAAAATCGCTCAATTGAGGAAAGCACAGAACAAATTATGGACCGCAGGAAAAACTTATCCTTTATCATGGGAAATTGATACTTCAAAATCCTCAACGCTTAAATTTAAAGGTTATGAAGGCGAATTGATCTCAAGCGAATTAACAGGAGCCAAACGATTAAAATATAATAGATCAAAACCGTTTACAAAAGATGTCGATTACCAAAACTATTTTAAATCAATTAATGACATCACCATACCAAGCGCTTATATCATTCCTAGAGGTTGGTATAATGTTCTGGACCTATTAAAATTGAATGAAGTTAAATTCACGCAATTTGAAAAAGACACTATAATAATGGTAGAGTCTTATAAAATTGGGGCTTTTGAAACCAGGAAATCGCCTTACGAGGGTCATTACCCTCACTACAATACCACTGTAAATGTTTCTGACCAAAACGTACAATTTAGAAAAGGAGATTATCTAATATCTACCAACCAAAAAGCACTACGTTATTTATTAGAAACATTAGAACCTTCTGCAACAGATTCATTTTTTAACTGGAATTTTTTTGATACCATTTTACAACAAAAAGAAGGATTCTCACCTTATGTGTGGGAAGATAGAGCTGAACAACTTTTAAAAAACAATCCTAAACTCCAAATAGAATATAACGTAAAAATTAGTTATGATGAAGATTTTGCAAACAGTTGGTATGCGCAATTAGATTGGCTACATAAGCAAAGTAAGCATTATGAAAAAGCACATTTACAATATCCTGTTTATCGTATTAAATAACAATAAGATTTAGATGAGACTAAAATGATTCAAGCGAAACACTGTGATTTGTGTAAATTTCCTAATAGAGATTTAAAAATTGGCTTAACCTGTAGTCTAACCAACACAAAACCAATCTTTAAATCAAAATGTACAGATTTTGAATTTGATAACTCTATCAAACAAGATTTTACTGATCTTTTAGATGAAATAGAAAACATTTTAGACAGTAAAACATATGTTTATTTAAACTTTATTCTATTAAGTACACTGGGTTTATTAATAATTTTAGGCGCCTATTTTGAATTAAGGGACAGTTCTGTTGTAGAATTTAGTTACTTAGGCTATAAATATTTTAGTATTAGTTACTCCTTCTATTTTCTAGGAACTACAGCTATATCTTTGGCATTTTGGAAACTGAGTAAATACAAAAGAACATTGAAAGCACTCAAAGCTGAAAAACGTTATTACAATAACACGCTTAAAGCTTACAATCTCAGTATTGATCAACTATTAAAAAACGAAAAGCGATCTTAAACCAGAATCTTTATGTTAGCGTAACTATTTTCTAAAGCCTTTTTAGAAGCCTTTTCATCTAACCATTCCACTTTGGTAATCCCTTCCTTTATTTGTGGATAAAGTTTCCCCTCAAATTCGGTTTTCATTTCAAACCAGTAGGTCACTTTTATTTTATGCTTTCCGTTACGCTTAAAAATATGATATGTTGTTGGTAAAGGTTTTGTAATTTCTAAGCCTTTTACACCTGTTTCTTCTTCAACCTCTCTAATCGCAGTTTCCTCAATAGTTTCTTTATGTTCTATTTTTCCTTTTGGCAAATCCCACTTATCATTTCTGTAGATAAAAAGAATTTCATTATTTGTATTATAAACTTTGCCGCCTCCTGCAACCACATTAGGCAAAAGTTTAAGAAATTTTTTGAGTAGCTTGTCTGGGTTTTTATGAATTAAATGTACAGCTTGGAAATCTGTCTTGTTCAAGGTTTTTATAACCTTTCCAATATTTACAGATTTTAAAAGATAAGATTTAAAATCCGTTTCTTTTTGTATTTCAGAAGTTAAAATAATAGGCTTATCACCTACATAAATAGTGTACATTGCTAGGTTTGTTTTACTATGGTAATGTAAATTTATTATTTTTTCTGAGAAACCATTTGAAATGAAATTTATTTTCATTTAAAAATTTTATAACCTTTATAATTCATTATTTTTGTATCATGATTTTTAACAAAGATACCGCTAAAAAAACAGCTGAAGTTTTATTGCAAATTAACGCTATAAAATTACAACCCAATGATCCTTTTACTTGGGCCTCTGGCTGGAAATCACCAATCTATTGCGACAATAGAATTGTATTATCATTTCCTCAAATAAGAAATTTTATTAGAGAGTCAATTGCCAAAAATATTGAAGAACTCTACGGAAAACCAGACGTTATTGCTGGTGTAGCAACAGGCGCAATAGGTATTGGAGCCTTAGTCGCAGAGTATCTTAATTTACCCTTTGTTTATGTAAGACCAGAAGCAAAAAAACATGGTCGTCAAAACCAAATAGAAGGCTATATAGAAAAAGGGCAAACTGTAGTTGTGGTAGAAGATTTAATTAGTACAGGTATGAGTAGCCTTAATGCCGTAAAAGCATTAAATGAAGCTGAAGTAAATGTAAAAGGTATGGTTGCTATATTCTCTTATGGGTTTGATATTGCTACAAAGAATTTTGAAGAAGCCAATGTTGAATTACATACCCTCGGTAATTATGAGAATCTATTAGAACAAGCCTTAGACACCTTTTACATTACTAAAGAACAACAAGACATTTTAGCACAATGGAATGCTGACCCAAGTAAATGGAACGCTAAATGATATATTATTATTAAATCGTTTAGTTGAACCGTGTTTTAGAATATGGTTTTATAATTTGAAATACTTCAACTGTACAACTAATAAAAACGAATAAACATTTTTAAAATGAAATTAGAATCACCAAAAGTTACCCTAGATAAATCAGCAGAAGAAACATTTACTTTCCTATCTGACGTTAAAAATTTTGAAAGCTTAATGCCAGAAAACATCAGCAAATTTGAAGTTTTAGAAAACGACAAATTTCTTTTTGCTTTAAAGGGAATGCCAGAAATAGTATTAAAAAAGAAAGAAGCGGTACCTAACAATAAAATTGTTTTAGGTGCAGCAGGCGGAAAATTAGATTTTGCATTAATAGCAGATATTATAGAAGTAGAAGCTAACAAAACAGATGTTAAGTTAAATTTTGAAGGCGAATTTAATGCAATGATGGCAATGATGATAAAAGGCCCAATTGGAAAATTTATTGAAACTTTAGTTACTAATATGAAAACGGCTATTTAATACAGCAGTTTTATTTCTTTTAAGTCAAAGGTTTTTATAATATCATCTTCAGTCCATACTTTTAAGTGACCATCATTGGTAATCCCTTTTAAAATTCCAGAAAATTTTTCATTATTTGGTGTTTGGAAGGTCGATGGTTTGTTTCTTCTGAAAAGTAAATCTTCGTATTCTAATTTGATTTTATCAAAATTCTTTGACTCTAAAATCTCAAAATAATATTTGAGTTGTTTTATTACTTCAGATAATATTTCATCTTTACTATAGACAACACCTGTTATTTGGCACATGGATGATGCCTTTGGTAGATTAGTAAAAACTTTTTGGTTGACGTTAAGCCCAAATCCTATAATTGAACCTTGTAAATTGTTGTTTTTTATGACATTTTCAATTAAAACGCCACAAAGTTTAGTATCTGCTGACAAAATGTCGTTAGGCCATTTTACACTTAATTTCGGAATTTTATAAGTTAATAATGCCTTATAAATTGAAATTGAAACAGCCATGCTAATATAAAATTGATCTTGTACTCTATAACTTGTAAGACGCTTAAACACACTAGCAGTAAGATTCTTACCACTTTGCGTCTGCCAAACTGAGCCCATTTGACCTCTACCATTTGTCTGTGATTCAGTAACCACAACTGTAAAATCCTTAGGTATAGCAACTGATGCCAAGCCCTTTAAATAGGAATTTGTGGAGTCAATGGCATTAAGTTTGATTATGTACATTGAAAATGCAATTTTATTTTATGGTTTTCTTATGACAAATAGCGCTCGCAAGAACTAAAAAAATAATAACTTTGCACAAAATTAACACAATTTAATGACGAAAGATAAAATCCCTGTAGATCAACTCATCACAACGATTATTGGCGGTATAGAAGAGGTTAAAGGAAAAGAGATTACTTTATTAGATTTAACAGAAATTGAAAATACAGTTTGTGATTACTTTATAATCTGCGAAGGAACTTCTAATACACAAGTAAATGCCATCGTTAATTCCATTCAAAAACAAGTTAGTAAAACACTAAAAGACAAGCCGTGGCACATAGAGGGTACAGAAAACTCTGAGTGGATTTTAATGGATTATGTTAATGTAGTAGTACATGTTTTTCAAAAACAGATTAGAGAATACTACGACATTGAAAGTCTTTGGGGAGACGCTAAAACTACGCAAATAGAAACAAGTTACTAAAACGATACACGCTACTAATGGCTAAAGACAATAAAAATACAAGCAAAAAACCTAAAATAAGTCCTTATTGGATTTACGGAATAGTAATCGCTATATTCTTAGGAATTCAATTATTTGGAGGAAGTGCTTTTCAAAATACTAAAGAAATAAAAACTTCGGAATTTATAAACTATCTAGAAGATGGTGATGTAAAAGAAGTTATTGTTGTAAGTAATACAAAAACGGCTAAAGTTTACCTTACAAAAGCGGCTTTAGAAAAAGAAGTTCATAAAAAATCGAAATCAAAAAGCTTTCCTCCAACAGGAAATGAAGCAAATTATACCTTAAAGTTTGGTGATCTTCAAAATTTCGAGAACAGAATTGATACTATTATAACTGAAAAAGGATTATCAACAACACGTGATGCTGATATAGAAAACAATGCTTGGGGAGACATTTTAATATCTCTTTTACCATTTGTTTTAATTATTGGTGTTTGGATTTTTATAATGCGACGTATGTCCTCTGGAGGAGGTGGTGGAGCTGGTGGCCAAATATTCAACATTGGTAAATCTAAAGCAAAACTTTTTGACGAAAAAACTGATACTAAAACATCATTTAAAGATGTTGCTGGTTTAGAAGGCGCAAAAGAAGAAGTTCAGGAAATTGTTGATTTCTTAAAATTCCCTGAAAAATATACAGCTTTAGGTGGTAAAATTCCTAAAGGTGCTTTATTAGTAGGACCTCCAGGAACTGGTAAAACCTTATTAGCTAAAGCCGTTGCTGGTGAAGCTAAGGTACCTTTCTTCTCATTATCGGGTTCTGATTTTGTGGAAATGTTTGTGGGTGTCGGAGCATCTAGAGTAAGAGATTTATTTAAGCAAGCGAAAGAGAAATCGCCTTCAATTATTTTTATTGATGAGATCGATGCTATTGGTCGAGCGAGAGGAAAAAACAATATGTCTGGTTCTAATGATGAACGCGAAAACACTTTAAACCAACTCTTAACTGAAATGGATGGTTTTGGGACTAATACAAATGTAATTGTATTAGCCGCAACCAACAGAGCTGATGTTTTAGATAGTGCATTAATGAGAGCAGGTCGTTTTGATAGACAGATATATGTAGACCTTCCAGATGTAAGAGAGCGTAAAGAAATTTTTGAAGTTCATTTACGTCCACTTAAAAAGGAAGAAACATTAGATATAGATTTCTTATCTAAACAAACTCCTGGTTTCTCTGGTGCAGATATTGCTAACGTTTGTAACGAAGCAGCATTAATTGCAGCTAGAAAGGGTAAAAAAGCAGTAAATAAGCAAGATTTTTTAGATGCTGTAGATAGAATAATTGGTGGATTAGAAAAGAAAAACAAAATCATTACACCATCTGAGAAAAGAGCCGTTGCTTTCCATGAAGCTGGTCATGCAACTGTAAGCTGGATGTTAGAGCATGCAGCGCCTTTAGTAAAAGTAACTATTGTACCAAGAGGACGATCACTAGGTGCAGCTTGGTATTTACCTGAAGAACGCTTAATAGTTAGACCGGAACAAATGCTAGACGAAATGTGTGCTGCTTTGGGAGGACGTGCTGCAGAAAAGGTGATTTTTGATAAAATATCTACAGGAGCATTAAGCGATTTAGAAAAGGTAACAAAACAAGCTAGAGCTATGGTCACTGTTTATGGCTTAAGTGATAAAGTAGGTAACCTTACCTATTACGATTCTTCAGGACAATCTGAATATGGATTTTCTAAGCCATATAGTGAAAAAACAGCTGAGCTTATTGATAAAGAAATTTCTAATATTATAGAAGAGCAATATCAAAGAGCTATTAACTTATTAGAAAACAATAAAGACAAACTAACTGAACTAGCAGAAGTGCTGTTAGATAAAGAAGTAATATTTAAAGACAATCTTGAAAAAATATTCGGTAAGCGTGCATTTGAAAATGCCGTTATTACAGAAGAAGAGGAATAGTCTACTTTTAACACAGTCACATAAAAAACTTAAATTAACCTAATGTTAATTTAAGTTTTTTTATATTTGAAATTAACAGAATTACTAGTAATAATCGCAACTATTGAATGAGCTTATTTCGTAAACTCTTCGGAAAAAAGTCGGAACAGACTGAAGAAGACATACCTAATCAAGAGCGAGGCAAATATATGCCTGAAGTGAAGCTACCTGCAGATGAACGTTTTACCATAAACTTCAAGGCAAATGGTGGTAAATTTCTGTATTGCGAAAATCTAGAAGAAGTTAAGGATTGTTTTAATTCTATATTAGACGAAAACAATTGGCATAACGATATGGTCTTCTTAATAGATCAGCGATTAACAGAACTGTTTAAAGATTTTAATTTAAACAGCACAAAAAAGCTTTCTGAAAGCGCTTATTTTTTATCCACTTGTGAATATCTCATTTCAGACGATGGTTCGTTATTAATATCTTCAAATCAAATTGCTGAAAAGAAACTTGTTGAATTACCAGATCACTTTATCATCTATGCTACAACAAGTCAGTTTGTTGAAACCATAGGAGAAGGATTAAAAGGAATTAAAGCTAAAAGCAAAGCAACAATACCAACAAACATTACCACTATAAAGCACTTTAAAACTGCTGATGATAAAGATTTTCTAACGTATGGAAGTAGTTCTAAGAACTTGTATTTACTTCTATTAGAAGATTTATAATGAAAGAGCTATTAATTAGAGCACTTTCTGGTGCTATATATGTTTTACTACTCATAGGATCTCTATTTGTAAAAGAAACTTCAGTTATTCTGATTGGTGTTTTTGGTTTTTTAAGTTTAGCAGAGTTTAGTAAACTGATAAAGCTCAAGTCAGTTATTCAGTATGTTATCTTCTTTATTTTGTATTTCAGCTATTGGTATTTCTGTATTCACAACTCTAATAAAACAGAAAGTAAAGAAGTTATTCAAATCATATTAGTGATTACCATTTTTGTTAATCTGATATTAATAAAAGACTTATTTGCATCTAAAAAAATCCCACTGTTTGAGTCCAAAAGATATATCGTGACTACCTTTTATTTAACTAGCGGTTTTTTATTTATGCTTCTTATCGCTAATTTTAATAATGAGTTTACTCCACTTTTATTATTAGGTTCATTTATTCTTATTTGGGTTAATGATAGCGCAGCCTATATCGTTGGTAAAAACTTTGGAAAGCAAAAACTGTTTCCTAGTATCTCTCCTAAAAAAACGGTAGAAGGCTTTTTGGGTGGTTTGTTCTTTGCCTGTATTTCAAGTTATTTCATTGCCAAGTTCACAGAAACACTCAACTTTAATATCTGGCTTATTTTGGCGATTATAGTGAGTGTCTTAGGCACTATTGGTGATCTTATAGAATCAAAATTTAAACGTCAAGCAGGCGTTAAAGATAGTGGAGTTATAATGCCTGGTCATGGAGGATTATTAGATCGGTTAGATAGTATTATATTTGCTGCACCATTTATTTATTTATTTCTAAGAATTTCAAGTCATGTTTCATAAAGAAGGTCATAAAATTATATTCATAACATTGGTTATGGTAGTCGGTTCATTTTTTTTAATTGATGAATTCATTACTAACGAGTGGTTAAGAAAAGGTTTAATGCTAGCTATTCTAGTGTTTTTTGTTCTTATACTACAATTTTTTAGAAACCCTAAACGAAATACTCATATAAATAGTAAACAAGCTTTATCTCCAGTTGATGGTAAAGTTGTTGTTATTGAAGAGGTTGAAGAAAATGAGGTTTTTAAAGACAAACGTATTCAGGTATCAGTATTTATGTCTCCAATAAATGTGCATGTTACACGTTATCCTATTGCAGGTAAAGTTACTTTCAGTAAATATCATCCAGGTAAATTTTTAGTGGCTTGGCATCCAAAAGCGAGTGAAGAAAATGAGCGTACTACAGTGGTTGTAGAAAATGAAAGTTTTGGTAAAGTATTACACAGGCAAATCGCCGGTGCTTTAGCGAAACGAATTGTTAACTACGCGAAGGTAGATACAATTGTAGACCAAGGTACAGATTCAGGTTTTATTAAGTTTGGCTCTCGAGTAGATTTATTCTTACCTTTAGATGCAGATATCAAGGTGGAACTTAATCAGAAAGTTCGTGGAGGGGAAAGTGTGATTGCAGAAATGAAATAATTTCTAAAGAATATGGTTTCTAAAGAATTAGACATAGAATTTAACACTGCTGTGGATCGTGTAAATGATCATACAGAACCTTTTCCTGCTGATTTTCTATTACGTCTATATGCCTACTATAAAAAAGCGACTAACAATTACACACGTCCTAGTAGCCGTAAACCTATTATAAATGCATTTAAGACCAATGCTTTGTTCCAAGTTAAAGATATTACAGAGGATGAAGCTAAACAAGAATATATTAATCTTGTAAATAATTATTTTCTTTACAGAAAATAAGATTACATTCTAATTAACGGCATTGTAGAACAGCGAAGTAAACCTTCTTGCTTTGCTATTTCAGCATAAGGAACTTCCTCCACTGTAAACCCTTGTGCTCTTAACCACCCATTTAATCTTGTAAAGTTCTTTTCAGAAATTATAACATCTTCAGAAATAGAAAACACATTACTATTCATATTATACATTTCTTCTTTTGTTATTTCGAAGACATTGTTTTTTCCAAAGAAATCTAAAAGCCATTCATATTCCTTTTCAACTAAGAAACCATTTTTATGAAGTATAGCTTTATCTGCTCCTATGGGTTGAAAGCAACAGTCTAAATGTAGCGCATTTTCTTTAGGATCTGTATTAGATTTCCTTAGTTCAAACGATTTTACGGTTTTATGCGGAAACAATTCTTGTATCGCTATTACAGCATCCATATTTGTCCTGGCAGTAATATATTCCGGATAATCATCTCCAGAATATGTTCCTATGAAAATATAATCATTCCAAGGCATTACATCACCTCCTTCAACATGACACTCTTCTGGTAATACTATGATATTGTCATCATCAATATGATCTAATACATGCTGAATTGCCTCGTACTCTCGCTCACGATCTGGTAAAATGTTAGCTTTGATTAATTTATCTTCAATAACAAAAGCAATATCTCTAGAAAATATCTGGTTATAATCTTTTATAACTTTTGGTCTGTAAACGTCAACATTATACTTTTTAAACACTTTAGCTACAGCCTCCATTTCCTTTACCATATCACTTTCTAAAGGATAAGTACCAGCTTTTATATGCTGAATAGATTTAGGGTCGTAAGCGTCCTCTATTGATGGAATTGGACCTACACTTTCTGCTGTACCAAGAATAACAGCTCTGAGGCGTGATGTTTCGTTTTGGATGTTCAATATCATAGGTCTAAAAATAAAAAAGCTTCATAATAAATATGAAGCTTTTATGATATATTTTTTATTAATTATCTCTTTTCAATCTCCTTAAACGGTCTAAACGTTTCTCCTATATAAAGTTGTCTAGGACGTCCTATAGGCTCCTTACGCATACGCATTTCTTTCCACTGCGCTATCCAACCTGGTAAACGACCTAAGGCAAACATTACAGTAAACATTTCTACAGGTATTCCCATTGCTCTATAAATAATACCAGAATAGAAATCTACATTTGGATATAATTTTCTATCTACAAAATAAGGATCTTCTAAAGCTTCTTTCTCTAAACCTTTTGCGATATCTAATATTGGATCTTCAACACCTAAATCTGATAATACTTCATCAGCAGCTACCTTAATTATCTTTGCTCTTGGGTCAAAGTTTTTATATACTCTGTGACCAAAGCCCATTAAACGGAAAGGATCACTTTTGTCCTTAGCTTTAGCCATGTATTTTTTAGTATCTCCTCCATCTTCCTTAATGGCTTCAAGCATTTCTAAAACAGCCTGATTTGCTCCACCATGCAATGGTCCCCAAAGTGCAGATATACCAGATGCTAATGACACAAATAATCCTGCATGAGAAGAACCGGTAATTCTTACTGTAGATGTTGAACAATTTTGCTCATGATCTGCATGTAAGATTAAAAGTTTATCTAAAGCATTAACAAGAATTGGATTCTGCTCGTATTCACTGTTTGGACTTTTGAACATCATCTTTAAAATATTCTCAACATAGCCTAAATTGTCATCTCCATACTCTAAAGGTAAACCTTGCTTTTTACGCATAGTCCAAGCTACAATAACCGGAAATTTCCCTAGAATAGTAACGATTGAATTATACATCGCTTGCTCAGAAGCTACGTCTACAGACGTTGGGTAAAATGCCGTTAAAGCACTAGTTAAAGAAGATAAAACACCCATTGGATGAGCAGACTTTGGAAAAGCATCTAAAATCTTTTTAAGGTCGTCATCTACAACAGAGTGAGATTTTATATCACTATGAAATTTGTCAAGTTCATCTTGATTTGGCAGCTCTCCAAATATTAATAAATATACTACCTCAAGAAAATCCGCTTTTTCTGCTAACTCTTCAATTGAGTAACCTCTATATCTTAATATTCCTTTTTCTCCGTCTAAAAATGTGATAGCACTCTCGCAACTACCAGTATTTTTATAACCAGGATCTAAAGTAATAGCTCCACCTGTTGCACTTCTTAAACTTTTAACATCAATAGCAACCTCGTTCTCGGTTCCAACTATTAAAGGGAAATCGTATTTCTCACCATTAATTTCTAATGTAGCTTTATCTGACATATCTTCTTTTCGGATTTTTATATATTATTAGAGTCGTAAATTTACGAAAACTCAAACGATTTCGAAAGTAGAATTAGAACCGTTTTAACATTTCAAAAATGTTTTGCGAATAGTTTAATTTTTTGATTGAAATTGAGAATAAATATTGAATTTTAGTGTTCATTTTTTATTTGAGTCCTCTGCATATGCCTTTAACTGAATTTAGATTGATACTTATATCGTTACCCTCTTAACCAAAAAAAACTGCAAAATAAGATTTGCAGGATTTTTAAATTTAAAATTGAGTATTAAAAATGCTTACTTCAATTTAAAAGCATTAGCTCCAGGGAAATAAGCAACATCTCCTAATTCTTCTTCAATACGTAATAACTGGTTGTATTTAGCCATACGATCACTACGAGACGCTGAACCTGTTTTAATTTGTCCACAGTTTAATGCAACAGCTAAATCTGCAATTGTATTATCTTCCGTTTCACCTGATCGATGAGACATTACAGAAGTATAACCTGAATTATGTGCCATATTTACTGCAGCTATAGTTTCTGTTAAAGTACCGATTTGGTTAACTTTAATTAATATTGAATTTGCAATTCCATTTTCAATACCACGAGATAAACGCTCTACATTAGTTACATATAAATCATCACCTACTAATTGAACTTTATCTCCAATTTGTTCGGTAAGATCTTTCCAACCATCCCAATCATTCTCATCCATACCATCTTCTATAGAAATAATAGGATATTTAGCTGCTAAGTCTGCTAAATACTTAGCTTGCTCTTTACTTGTTCGAACTTCACCTTTATCACCTTCAAAAAGTGTGTAATCATATTTACCATCTTTATAAAATTCTGCTGCAGCACAATCTAAAGCGATCATTATATCTTCTCCAAATTTATAACCTGCTTTTTCAACAGCATTTTTAATAGTATCTAGAGCATCTTCTGTACCACCTGGTAAGTTTGGTGCAAAACCACCCTCATCACCTACCGCAGTACTTAAATCTCTATCGTGTAATACTTTTTTAAGATTATGGAAAATCTCAGTTCCCATTTGCATTGCATGTGTAAAGTTCTTAGCTTTTACAGGCATCACCATAAATTCTTGAAACGCAATAGGTGCATCACTATGAGAACCACCATTAATAATATTCATCATTGGTAATGGCAACGTATTTGCAGAAACACCTCCAACATATCTGTACAATGGCATTCCTAATTCGTTAGCTGCTGCCTTAGCAACTGCTAAAGAAACACCTAAAATTGCATTAGCTCCCAATTTAGATTTGTTAGGTGTACCGTCTAAATCTATCATCATTTGATCAATTGCATTTTGTTCAAATACGGAAACACCTAATAACTCTTGAGCAATTGTAGCGTTAACATTTTCTACAGCCTTTAAAACGCCTTTTCCCATGTAAGTGTCTCCACCATCTCTTAACTCAACCGCTTCATGCTCTCCTGTAGATGCTCCAGAAGGAACTGCTGCCCTTCCCATTACTCCATTTTCTGTAGTTACATCAACTTCTACAGTTGGATTACCTCTAGAGTCTAATATTTGTCTTGCGTGTACATTGATTATAATGCTCATTTTTCTATTATTTTTAATGTTGATTTCTTATCAAATTTACGAAATAATATAGCTTAAAACATAACAAAAATCATATTTCCATTTAATGTTTACTATAATGTTTTCGAAACTAAAAAAACGCAAAAAAAAATGGTTTTTTTTGCGTTTTTAATACTAGTTGTTCTTAATATTCTCAATAAATTGATCAAAGAGATACAATGAATCGTTAGGTCCAGGACTCGCCTCTGGATGATATTGTACCGAAAAACAGTTTTTGTCTTTAACTTTAATACCAGCAACAGTATTATCATTTAAATGAACATGAGTTATTTCTACGTTATCATTAGCTTCTGTTTCGTCTCTATTAATAGCAAAACCATGATTTTGAGATGTTATCTCTCCTTTACCCGTCATTAAGTTCTTCACAGGGTGATTAATACCTCTATGACCGTTATGCATCTTGTAAGTAGATATTCCGTTAGCCAAGGCTATGACTTGGTGCCCTAAACAAATGCCAAATAAAGGTTTGTTTTTTGCTATTATTTCTTTAGCCACTTCTTGAGCAGCCACTAATGGTTCTGGATCTCCAGGTCCATTAGATAAAAAATAACCATCCGGATTAAAAGCTTCTAACTCTTCAAACGTTGCGTTGTACGGAAATACCTTTACATAAGCGTCTCTACTCGTTAAATTTCTAAGAATGTTTTTCTTAATTCCTATATCTAAAGCAGCAATTTTATATTTAGCATTTTCATCTCCTACAAAGTAAGGTTCTTTAGTTGATACCTTAGATGCTAACTCTAAACCTTTCATAGAAGGTAAATCCGCTAGCTGTTTTTTTAAACCTTCTATGTTATCAACTTCAGTTGTAATAACGGCATTCATTGCACCATTATCTCTAATGTAACTCACCAACGCTCTCGTGTCAACATCTGCAATTGCTAAGGTATTATGTTTTTCAAAAAAATCTTGCAAAGATGCATCAGCTGCTGGTCTAGAATAATTGAAACTGAAATTTTTACAAATTAAACCTGCTATTTTAATATCTTCAGATTCTACTTCATCTGCTTTTGTACCATAGTTTCCTATATGAGCATTAGTGGTTACCATAAGCTGACCGTAATATGAAGGGTCTGTGAAAATTTCTTGATAACCAGTTGTACCAGTGTTAAAACACACTTCACCAAAAGCAGAACCTTCTTTACCAATAGATTTACCATGAAAAATTGTTCCGTCTGCTAAAAGAATAAGGGCTTTTTTTCTTTGTTTATATTTCATTGTTGTTGTGTTGAATCGTTTATTGCTATTAACTCAAAATTATATTTTATTCCTATTGGCTGACTGGCAACCTTCTTTTGCGTTAGCGATTGAACGGTTTGTTTGAGCTCCTCGCAGAGAGCGAGTAGTGAAAGCGCGACCGAATAAGTTTTCTTTTAAACTTGTTGGGTAACGCCCAAATCGTGACAATGCTTTGCAAAAATCCAAAAAAAAAGGATAAACTGAAACAGTCTATCCTTTATATTTATTAATGCTTATTAACATTTATTCTTCTTCGTTTGAAGCGTTAGTCTCCACTGGTGGAGTTGTAGTAGCTTTGCTACCACCTCTTCTACTTCTACGAGTCGTTTTCTTAGGTGCTTTACCAGCATTATAGATTTCGTTGTAATCAACTAATTCTATCATTGCCATATCAGCGTTATCACCTAATCTGTTTCCTAATTTAATGATACGTGTATATCCACCTGGACGATCACCAATTTTTGCTGCTACATCTCTGAATAATTCAGAAACTGCCTCTTTTTGTCTAAGTTTTGACATTACAATACGTCTGTTGTGTGTAGTATCTGTCTTAGATTTTGTTATCATTGGCTCTACAAACTGCTTTAAAGCTTTTGCTTTAGCTACCGTTGTATTAATACGCTTGTGCTCAATTAATGAACAAGCCATATTAGCTAACATTGCTTTTCTGTGTGCTGTTTGTCTACCTAAGTGGTTGAATTTTTTTCCGTGTCTCATGACCTTTGTTTTATCATCTTGCTACTATACTCTTTAGCGAGGAGCAAAATATGATTAGTATTAATTAATATTAGTCTTTGTCTAATTTATATTTGGTTAAATCCATTCCGAAATTTAATCCTTTTACATTTACTAGTTCTTCTAGCTCTGTTAAAGACTTCTTACCGAAGTTTCTGAATTTCATTAAATCATTTTTATTGAATGACACTAAGTCTCCTAAAGTATCAACTTCTGCTGCTTTTAAACAGTTAAGTGCACGTACAGAAAGATCCATATCAACTAATTTAGTTTTCAATAGTTGTCTCATGTGAAGTGACTCTTCATCATAAGTTTCGGTCTGTGCGATTTCATCAGCCTCTAAAGTGATACGCTCATCAGAGAATAACATGAAGTGGTGAATTAATATCTTAGCTGCTTCTGTTAAAGCATCTTTTGGGTTAATTGAACCGTCAGTTTGAATTTCGAAAACTAATTTTTCGTAATCCGTTTTTTGCTCTACACGGTAATTTTCAATTGCATACTTTACATTCTTAATTGGTGTGAAGATTGAATCTGTAAAGATAGTTCCGATTGGTGCTGAAGCTTTCTTATTTTCTTCTGCGGGTACGTAACCTCTTCCTTTTTCAATAGTCAATTCCATATTAATGTTTACTTTAGGATCTAAGTTACAGATTACTAAATCTGTATTTAATACTTGGAAACCTGAAATAAACTTCTGGAAATCACCAGCTGTAATTTGATTTTGTCCTGAGATAGAAATAGTAACTGTTTCGTTATCTATTTCATCGATTTGACGCTTAAAGTTAACTTGCTTTAAGTTCAAAATCATTTCAGTTACATCTTCAACTACACCAGAAATTGTAGAAAATTCATGATCTACACCTTCTATTCTTAGTGAAGTGATTGCAAAACCTTCTAAAGAAGATAATAATACTCTTCTAAGAGCATTACCTACTGTTAATCCGTATCCTGGTTCTAATGGTCTGAATTCGAATTTACCTTCGAAGTCAGTAGAATCAATCATGATTACTTTGTCTGGTTTTTGAAAATTTAATATTGCCATAGTTTTCTTCGTTTTAATTGTGACTTGGTTGCGCGATTTATAAGTTTGAAGAAGTCAAATAAATCCTTTGGCCAAATACCAATATGATTAATTATTATTTAGAGTAAAGTTCAACGATAAATTGTTCGTTGATTTGTTCTGGGATTTGGATTCTAGCTGGTACAGTAACATATGTTCCTTCCATTGATCCTGTATTCCAAGTAATCCACTCAAAAACATTGCTAGAATTAGCTAATGAATTTTGAATAGCTTCTAAAGATTTTGATTTCTCTCTAACACCTACTACATCTCCAGCTTTTAGTTGGTAAGAAGGAATGTTTACCTTTTCACCGTTTACTGTGATATGTCTGTGCGAAACTAATTGTCTTGCACCACTTCTTGTTGGAGAGATACCCATTCTGTAAACAACATTATCTAAACGAGACTCACATAATTGAAGTAAAACTTCACCAGTAATACCTTTAGATGCCGTTGCTCTTTTGAACATGTTTCTGAATTGCTTTTCTAATATACCGTAAGTATATTTAGCTTTTTGCTTCTCCATTAATTGGATTGCATATTCAGATTTCTTTCCACGACGACGGTTATTTCCGTGTTGCCCTGGAGGGTAATTTCTTTTTTCGAAGGCTTTGTCATCTCCGAAGATCGCTTGTCCGAATTTACGGGCGATTTTAGTTTTAGGACCAGTATATCTTGCCATTTTAAATTTGTTTTGAGAGTGATTTTAGAATTAAGGTCTTAATCTTATCCTTCTATAACCGTTAACCTCTCGATTGATACTTGTATTAATTTTTTCAGTTTGCAAATTTATGCAAAATAAACTAATATCAATACATTTTCATGAATGATATTAGTTTACATATAATTTTTGAGAATAATTCTAACCCAAAAAGGTTAGAAACTGAAATTAATTCAGATTAAACTCTACGTCTTTTTGGAGGACGACAACCGTTATGTGGCATTGGAGTAACATCAATAATTTCTGATACTTCAATTCCTGCATTGTGTATAGATCTAATAGCAGATTCTCTACCATTTCCAGGACCTTTAACATATGCCTTTACTTTCTTTAATCCAGCTTCTTTAGCTACACCTGCAGCATCTTCTGCAGCTAATTGTGCAGCGTAAGGCGTGTTCTTTTTAGAACCTCTAAACCCCATTTTACCTGCTGATGACCAAGAAATAACGTCACCTTTTTTATTTGTTAAAGAAATAATGATGTTATTAAATGAAGCTGTTATGTGTGCTTCACCAATTGCATCAACTATAACTTTACGTTTTTTAGTACTTGCCTTTGCCATGTTTACTTTTAGTTTTTAGTATTAGTTTATAGTCGCTAGAATCCTAAACCGTTAAATTTCAAACAGATTCTTTCCAACGTCTAATAGACTAAAGACCATTTATTATTTAGTTACTTTCTTTTTGTTAGCAACCGTTTTTCTTCTACCTTTTCTTGTACGAGAGTTATTCTTAGTACGTTGTCCTCTTAAAGGAAGACCAACTCTATGACGAATACCTCTGTAACATCCAATATCCATTAATCGCTTAATGTTCATTTGAGTTTCAGAACGTAATTCACCTTCGATTTTAAAAGTTCCAACTGCGTCACGGATTGCTCCTATTTCGTCGTCAGACCAATCTTGTACTTTTGTGCTTTCGTCAACTTTAGCAGCAGCTAAAATTTCCTTTGCTCTACTTCTACCTACTCCGTAGATATAAGTTAAAGAGATCACTCCTCTTTTCTGTTTTGGTATGTCTACACCTGCAATTCTTGCCATAATTACCCTTGTCTTTGTTTGAATCTAGGATTCTTTTTGTTAATGACGTAAAGTCTACCTTTTCTGCGCACTAATTTACAGTCTGCGCTTCTTTTCTTTACTGATGCTCTAACTTTCATCGTATTAGTATCTATAAGTTATACGAGCCTTCGTTAAATCGTAAGGACTCATTTCTAATTTCACTTTATCACCTGGTAATAACTTAATATAATGCATACGCATTTTACCAGAGATATGTGCAGTCACTATATGACCATTTTCTAATTCTACACGAAACATAGCATTAGATAATGCTTCTATAATTGTTCCGTCTTGTTCTATTGCCGCTTGTTTTGCCATAATATTATATCTTATTGCGCAACCGCTTTTCTATTCTTACCCGTTTTCATTAAACCATCATAATGCTTATTTAATAAATAAGAATTAATCTGTTGCATGGTATCTATTGCTACACCAACCATAATTAATAATGATGTACCACCGAAAAACAATGCCCAACCTGCCTGAACTTTCAATAAATTCATTACAAATGCAGGGAAAATAGCTACCAAGGCTAAAAATATAGAACCTGGTAACGTAATCTGAGACATAATTTTATCTAAATACTCAGATGTTTCTGATCCTGGACGAATACCTGGTATAAAACCTCCGCTTCGTTTTAAATCATCAGCCATTTTATTTGTTGGTACCGTAATAGCGGTATAAAAGTATGTAAAAATGATTATTAAAATAGCAAACATTAGGTTATACCAAAACCCGAACATATCAGCAAAATTAGTTTGCATCCATAAACCAGCTGAAGTATCTTTTAACCAAGATGAGCTACCTATTAATCCTGGCACAAACATAATTGCTTGAGCAAATATAATCGGCATTACACCAGAAGCATTTAACTTCAATGGTAAAAACTGACGCGATCCAAATGCATTCTTTTCGTATCCACCAGATGCTGTTCTTCTTGCATATTGAACTGCAATTTTTCTAACCGCCATAACTAAGAATACTGAAGCTAATATGATTAAGAACCAAATTACCATTTCTATTAATATCATCATAAATCCTCCATTTCCACCTTCTAATCTAGAAGCTGCATTTTGAATAAATGACGCTGGTAATGTTGCTATAATACCTACCATAATTAATAATGAAATACCATTTCCTATTCCTTTATCAGTAATTTTTTCACCTAACCACATTGCGAATACACAACCTGTAACCAAAATAATAACTGAAGAAACATAAAATATACTTTCACTAAATCCTGGTACAAGCATAGCTCCCATTGAAGAAGAACCAGATAAGCCAGGAATACTAGCTAAATAACCTGGAGCCTGAACTAAACAGATTACTATTGTTAACCAACGTGTAATTTGTGTAATTTTCTTCTGGCCACTTGCCCCTTCTTTCTGAAGTTTTTGTAGATAAGGAATCGCAATACCCATTAACTGAACTACAATAGATGCAGAAATATAAGGCATAATACCTAAAGCAAATACAGATGCATTAGCAAATGCTCCACCTGTAAACGCATTTAGTAAGCCTAAAAGACCACCTGTTGTTCCATCTTGTAAACCACCTAGCGCATCTATATTGATACCAGGTAATACAACCTGAGCACCAAAACGATATACCAACAACAAACCTAAGGTTAAGATAATCCTATCCTTAAGTTCTGTGATTTTCCAAACGTTTTTTAATGTTTCTATTATTTTCATCCTATAATCTTATAAAGTTACAGCTTCACCACCAGCAGCTTCAATAGCAGCTTTTGCCGTAGCAGTAAATTTATGAGCAGTTACCTTTAATTTTGTCTTCAATTCTCCTCTACCTAAGATTTTTACTAGCTCATTTTTACCAGCTAATCCCATAGATACTAAAGATTCAAAATCAACACTATCTTTAACTTTCTTTTCGTCTACTAACTTTTGTAATGTATCTAAATTTACACCTTGATATTCTACTCTGTTAATATTTGTAAAACCAAATTTAGGCACACGTCTTTGTAATGGCATTTGACCACCTTCAAATCCTAATTTCTTAGAATAACCTGAACGAGACTTTGCTCCTTTGTGACCACGTGTTGCAGTACCACCTTTACCAGAACCTTGTCCACGTCCAATACGCTTCCCTTGATTTTTTACTGAACCTTCTGCAGGTTTTAAATTACTTAAATCCATTGTTAAGTTATATTATTAAGCTTCCTCTACAGAAACTAAGTGTTCAACTTTCTTCACCATACCAAGGATGTTTGGTGTGGCATCGTGCTCTACTACTTGTCCAATCTTTTTTAAACCTAAAGCTAACAACGTCAACTTTTGTCTTTTAGTACGATTGATTGCACTTTTTACTTTCTTTACTTTAATCTTTGCCATCTTATCCTATCGATTATCCGTTAAATACTTTTTCAAGTGAAATTCCGCGTTCTTTAGCTACAGACTTTGCATCTCTTAATTGTAATAAAGCATCAAAAGTAGCTTTTACAACATTATGAGGATTTGAAGATCCTTGAGACTTAGATAATACATCATGTACACCAACTGCTTCAAGAACAACTCTTACCGCACCACCTGCAATTACACCTGTACCAGGAGCAGCAGGAATGATGTTAACTCTTGCACCACCAAATTTACCTTTTTGCTCATGTGGTAATGTACCTTTGATGATAGGAATTCTTACTAAGTTTTTCTTAGCATCTTCAACTGCCTTTGCAATTGCTGTTGCCACATCCTTAGATTTACCTAATCCATGTCCTACAACATTTGTTTCGTCACCTACAACAACAATTGCAGAAAAACCAAATGCTCTACCACCTTTTGTTACTTTAGTTACACGTTGTACACCTACTAAGCGGTCTTTTAATTCTAATCCGCCTGGTTTTACAAGCTCTGCGTTTTTATATTTTTGATACATAATGTCTTAAAATTTAAGTCCTGCTTCTCTAGCACCTTCTGCTAATGATTTTACTCTTCCATGATATAAATAACCACCTCTATCAAAAGAAATAGTTTCAACACCAGCCTTCATAGCTTTTTCTGCAACAGACTTTCCTACTAAAGTAGCAATTTCTGATTTGTTTCCTTTAGACTTAGCTATATCTTTATCTCTTGAAGATGCAGCAGCTAAAGTGTTACCAGATACATCATCTACGACTTGAGCATAAATCTCTTTATTACTTCTAAAAACAGCTAATCTTGGTTTTGTTTCAGTACCAGATACTACCTTACGGATTCTGTTTTTAATTCTTAATCTTCTTTCGTTCTTTGTCAATGCCATAACTTAATTATTACGCTGATTTACCTGCTTTTCTTCTAATTTCTTCACCAACAAACTTGATACCTTTTCCTTTGTAAGGTTCTGGTTTTCTGAAGCCACGAATTTTAGCAGCAACTTGACCAACTAATTGTTTGTCAAAAGACGTTAATTTTACTATTGGATTTTTACCTTTTTCTGAAATTGTTTCAACTTTTACTTCTGGAGCAATATCTAAAACAATATTATGAGAAAATCCTACAGCTAAATCTAATTTTTGTCCTTGATTTGAAGCTCTATAACCTACACCAACTAACTCTAGTTCTTTGGTCCAACCTTTAGAAACACCTTCTATCATGTTAGCAATTAATGCTCTATAAAGACCATGTTTTGCTCTTAAATCTTTCTTATCAGAAGCACGCTCTAATGTAATAGTACCGTCTTCTTGTTTTATAGTAATATCTGAATACTCTTGAGATAATTCACCTAATTTACCTTTTGCAGTAATTACGTTATCTTTAATTTCAAGTGTTACACCTTCAGGAACTGTTATTGGGTTTTTACCTATTCTTGACATAATATCCTGTTTTTAGTATACGTAACATAAAACTTCACCACCAACATTTTCTCTTTGCGCTTGTTTACCTGTCATAACTCCATGAGAAGTAGAAACAATTGCAATACCTAATCCGTTAAGGATTCTTGGCATTTCGTTAGAAGAAGCATATTTACGTAAACCTGGTTTACTGATTCTTTGAATTTTTTTGATGACAGACTCTTTTGTCTCTTTACTGTACTTCAAAGCAATTTTGATAGTACCTTGTACTGTTGAGTCGTCAAACTTATAACTTAAGATAAATCCTTGATCGAATAAAATCTTAGTTATTTCTTTCTTTAAATTAGATGCAGGTATCTCAACCACTCTGTGGTTTGCTTTCACTGCATTTCTAACTCGCGTTAAATAATCCGCTATTGGATCTGTATACATATGTATTAATTTGCGGTAGCGGTTTTCGACATTATTGTCAAACCTGAAACCAATTTATAATTTTACCAACTTGCCTTTTTAACACCAGGAATTAATCCTTGGTTAGCCATCTCTCTAAACATTACACGAGAAATTCCGAATTGTCTCATATAACCTTTTGGTCTTCCTGTAAGTTTACAACGGTTGTGCTGACGTATTGGAGAAGCATTTTTTGGTAATTTCTGTAATGCTTCATAATCTCCAGCTTCTTTTAAAGCTTTACGTTTTTCTGCATATTTAGCTACCGTTTTAGAACGCTTAACCTCACGGGCTTTCATTGATTCTTTAGCCATAATTAATTCTTTTTAAAAGGTAATCCTAGTTCTGTTAATAAAGACTTCGCTTCCTTGTCTGTCTCTGCAGTGGTTACGAATGTTATATCCATTCCTGAAATTTTGTTAATTTTATCAATGTCAATTTCTGGAAAAATAATTTGTTCTACAACACCTAAGTTATAATTTCCACGTCCATCAAAGCCAGTTGCTTTAATACCGTTAAAATCTCTAACTCGTGGTAAAGCTGAAGTTACTAAACGATCTAAGAACTCATACATTTGCTCACCTCTTAAAGTTACCTTAGCACCAATTGGCATACCTTTACGTAACTTAAATGAAGCAACATCTTTCTTAGACATTGTATGTATAGCTTTCTGTCCAGATATTTTTGTAAGTTCTTCTACTGCGTGATCGATTAATTTCTTATCCGCAACAGCAGCACCAACACCTTTAGATATTACTATCTTAGTAAGTTTAGGTACTTGCATTACATTTTTATATCCAAATTCTTCGGTAAGAGCAGCAACAACTTTGTCCTTATACTCTTGTTTTAATCTTGCAACGTAAGCCATAATTAAATTACTTCATTAGATTTTTTAGAAAATCTCACTTTATTATCACCATCCATTTTAAATCCAACTCTAGTTGTTTCTCCTTTTGAAGTTAACAATGATAAGTTAGAAATATGTATAGATGCTTCCTTCTCTACAATTCCACCTTGAGGATTTTGTGCACTTGGTTTAGTATGTTTCTTTACCATGTTCACGCCTTCTACGATGGCTTTGTTTTTCTCTATTAATACTTTAAGTACTTTACCTTCTGAACCTTTGTGGTCTCCAGCAACAACTTTTACAGTATCTCCTGATTTTATTTTAAGCTTTGTCATTTTATTTATCAATTAAAGCACTTCTGGTGCCAATGATACAATTTTCATGAATTGTTTATCACGAAGTTCTCTAGCTACAGGACCAAAAACACGAGTTCCTCTCATTTCCCCTTGAGGATTTAAAAGTACACATGCATTGTCATCAAATCTAATATAAGATCCGTCAGGACGTCTTACTTCCTTAGCCGTACGCACAACAACTGCTGTAGAAACAGCACCTTTCTTGATACTTCCATTTGGTGTTGCATCTTTGACAGATACTACAATTTTATCTCCAACAGAAGCGTACCTTCTTTTAGTTCCTCCTAATACACGGATAGTTAAAACCTCCTTTGCACCAGTGTTATCAGCTACTTTTAATCTTGATTCTTGTTGTACCATAATTACTTCGCTCTTTCAATTATTTCTACTAATCTCCAACACTTAGACTTACTTAAAGGTCGTGTTTCCATGATCTTTACAGTATCGCCTTCGTTGCAGTCGTTTGTCTCATCGTGTGCGACATATTTCTTAGTCTTTAACACGAATTTTCCATACATAGGGTGTTTTACTTTCTTAACCTCTGCAACTACAATAGATTTCTCCATTTTGTTACTTGTTACGATCCCTATACGTTCTTTTCTTAAGTTTCTTTTTTCCATCTTTCAGCAGAATACAATTATTGTACGTCTCTTTTAGTTAATTCGGTTGCCACTCTAGCTACTGCACGACGAGCGACACGTAACTGAATTGGGTTGTCTAAAGGAGAAATAGTATGAGCCATTTTTAGGTCTGTATAACTCTTTTTAGTCTCACTAAGTTTCTCTTGTAACTCAGCTGTTGAAAGCTGTTTAATTTCTGATTGCTTCATAATATCTTTTTATTAAGCTTCGTAATCTCTAGCTATGATAAACTTAGTTTTTACCGGAAGTTTCTGTGCTGCTAAACGTAATGCTTCTTGAGCTACGTCTAATGGCACACCACTTATTTCAAATAACATACGTCCTGGTTTCACAACTGCTGCCCAATACTCAACACCACCTTTACCTTTACCCATACGTACTTCAAGAGGTTTCTTTGTAATAGGCTTGTCTGGAAATATTTTAATCCATAACGATCCTTCTCTCTTCATGTAACGAGTTGCTGCAATACGTGCTGCTTCTATTTGACGTGCAGTAATAAAAGTCGACTCTAGTGACTTAATACCGAAAGTACCATTTGATAACAAATGACCTCTTCCCGCATTTCCTTTCATACGTCCTTTTTGCTGCTTACGAAATTTTGTTCTTTTAGGCTGTAACATTTTTTCTTTTCTTTAAAAAATTACTTTCTACGACGAGATTGGTTCTTGTTTCCACCACGTCCACCTTTACCTTTTTGCTTAGATAAGCCAACTAATGGAGAAAGTTCTCTTTTACCATATACTTCGCCTTTCATTATCCAAACTTTGATGCCCAATCTACCATAAGTAGTATGTGCTTCTACAAGAGCATAATCAATATCAGCTCTAAATGTAGATAAAGGAATACGTCCTTCTTTATAGTGTTCAGAACGTGCCATTTCAGCACCATTCAAACGACCACTAATCTGAATTTTAATTCCTTCTGCATTCATTCGCATGGCAGCTGCGATAGCCATCTTTATAGCACGTCTGTACGAAATTCTACTTTCAATTTGACGAGCTACACTTGCTGCTACTAAGTATGCATCTAGTTCAGGTCTTTTAATCTCAAAGATGTTCAATTGAACTTCTTTACCAGTAATTTTCTTAAGCTCTTCTTTTAACTTATCTACCTCTTGTCCACCTTTTCCGATAATAATACCAGGTCTAGCAGTAGTGATAGTAACGGTTACAAGTTTAAGCGTACGCTCAATAATTACTCTACTTACACTAGCTTTAGATAAACGCGCGTGAACGTATTTTCTAATCTTATCGTCTTCGGCAAGTTTATCACCATAATCGTTTCCTCCGTACCAGTTAGATTCCCATCCTCTGATAATTCCTAAGCGATTTCCGATTGGATTTGTCTTTTGTCCCATATCTCTATCTTAGCTTTGTGTTTTATTTATTGCATCTACTACCACAGTTACGTGGTTAGATCTCTTTCTAATTCTATGTGCTCTACCTTGTGGTGCTGGTCTTAAGCGCTTAAGCATTGCTCCACCATCAACTCTAATCTCTTTGATATAAAGTTTAGCTTCTTCAACATCAGCATCTTCGTTTTTAGCTTGCCAGTTAGCAATTGCAGACATAACAAGTTTCTCTAAACGACGAGACGCTTCTTTTTGGCTAAATCTAAGAATCTGAAGAGCTTTCTCTGCCTTTTCACCTCTTACTAAATCCGCAACTAAACGCATTTTTCTAGGTGACGTAGGACAGTTATTTAGCTTAGCAAAAGCAACCTGCTTTTTTTCAGCCTTAATAGCTTCCGCCATTTGTTTTTTACGACTTCCCATGATTCTTATTTTTTACCTTTATTCTTAGCACCTGCATGACCTCTAAAAGATCTTGTTGGTGAAAATTCTCCTAATTTGTGACCTACCATATTTTCAGTAACATATACTGGAACAAACTGACGACCATTATGAACTGCTATAGTCTGACCAACGAAATCTGGAGAAATCATTGATGCTCTTGACCAAGTCTTAATTACTGTCTTTTTGTTTGAAGCTACATTATCTGCAACTTTCTTTTCCAATTTATAGTGGATATAAGGTCCTTTTTTTAATGAACGTGCCATACTATCTTAATTATTTCTTTCTACGTTCTACAATATACTTATTACTCGACTTCGTCTTAGAACGTGTTCTAAATCCTTTAGCAGGAACACCGTTTCTATTTCTTGGATGTCCACCTGAAGATTTACCTTCACCACCACCCATTGGGTGATCTACTGGATTCATCACTACTGGTCTTACTCTTGGACGTCTACCTAACCATCTACTTCTACCTGCTTTACCAGATACTAATAATTGGTGGTCAGAGTTCGAAACAACTCCTATTGTAGCCATACAAGTGATTAAGATCATTCTAGTTTCACCAGACGGTAATTTAACTGTAGCAAACTTATCACCTCTTGCCATTAACTGAGCAAAAGCACCTGCACTACGAGCCATAACAGCTCCTTGTCCAGGACGTAACTCTATACAAGAAATAATTGTACCTAAAGGTATTTCACTTAAAGGCATTGCGTTTCCAATTTCTGGAGCGATACCTTTTTCACCAGACACTATATTTTGTCCTACTTGCAAACCATTTTGAGCGATAACATAACGTTTCTCACCATCTTGGTAATTAAGTAAAGCAATAAATGCTGTTCTGTTTGGATCGTATTCAATTGACTTAACTTCTGCAGGAATTCCTACTTTGTTACGTTTGAAATCGATAATACGATAACGTTTCTTGTGACCTCCACCTAATTGGCGCATGGTCATCTTTCCTTGACTGTTTCTACCACCAGATCTTTTTTTCGGAGCAAGCAAGCTTTTCTCCGGCTTATCAGTAGTTATGGCGTCAAATCCATTTACTACTCTAAATCGCTGAGCTGATGTGATCGGTTTTAATTTTCTTACTGACATTAATGTCTAAAATTACATGTTAGTGTATAAATCTATTACTTCACCTTCCGCCAGTTGTACAATTGCTTTTTTAACAGCATTTGTTTTACCATGTTGAATACCAGTCTTTGTATGACGTGTTCTTCTCTCTGGACGGACATTTATTGTACGAACCTTTTCAACAGAAACTCCATAAGCAGCCTCAACCGCCTTTTTGATTTCTACCTTGTTCGCCTTTGTCTTCACTTCAAATGCATAAGCATTTAACAACTCACTTTGCATGGTTGCTTTTTCTGTGATTATAGGTTTTATTAAGATACTCATCTGTTCTATTTACTTAAATTCGATTCAATTCCTTCTAATGCACTTTCAATAAGAATAACTTTATTAGCATTCATTATTTTATAAGTACTTAATTCTGAAGCAGTTACCACTTCTGAACCTTTAAAATTACGTGATGACAAATATACATTATTATTTGAGCCACCCAACACAATAAGAGATTTTTTGTTTTCAACCTCTAATGCCTTCAAAACATTGATAAAGTTTTTAGTTTTTGGAGCTTCAAAATTGAAGTCTTCCATAACTAAAATTGACTTATCATTTGCTTTAATACTTAATGCAGATTTACGTGCTAATCGCTTTAAATTTTTATTTAATTTAAAACCATAGTTTCTTGGTCTAGGACCAAACATACGTCCACCACCTTTAAATACACCAGATTTAATAGAACCTGCACGTGCTGTACCAGTTCCTTTTTGTTTTTTAATCTTACGTGTACTACCAGCAATCTCTGCTCTTTCTTTTGCCTTATGCGTTCCCTGTCTTTGATTTGCTAAGTATTGCTTAACATCTAAATAGACAGCATGATTATTAGGCTCTATAGCGAATACGTCTTTAGAAAGCTCTGCTTTCCTTCCCGTATCTTTTCCGTTTATATCTAAAACTGCTACCTTCATTACTTCTCAATGATTACATAAGAATTCTTGTGACCAGGAACACATCCTTTTACAACAAGTAAGTTCTTTTCAGCAACTACTTTATAAACTCTTAAATTTTGAACTTTTACTGTTTCACCACCCATTCTTCCGGCCATCTTCATTCCTTTGAATACTCTCGCAGGATAAGAAGCTGCACCAATAGAACCAGGAGCTCTTAAACGATTATGTTGACCATGCGTTGCTTGACCTACACCACCAAATCCGTGACGTTTAACAACACCTTGAAAACCTTTACCTTTAGAAGTACCTGCGATATCCACAAATTCTCCTTCAGTAAATTGCTCCACAGTGATTGCATCACCTAACTTGTACTCCTCACCAAAACCTTTGAATTCAACAACTTTGCGTTTTACAGAAGTACCCGCTTTTTTAGCATGACCTAAGTCTGCTTTAGTAGCGCTTTTTTCTGTCGCGTCATCGAAACCTAATTGAAGGGCTGAATAACCATCCACTTCTTCAGTTCTGACTTGGGTAACGATACATGGTCCAGCTTCGATTACTGTACATGGAATATTCTTTCCATTTTCATCGAAAATGCTGGTCATACCGATTTTTTTTCCAATTAACCCAGACATATTTATTATTTATTAATTATTACTATTTGTTATTCAAAACTCAAGGCTGAAAAATACGTTTCAGCCTTGAATTGTATTTTTTACCGTTTTTCCTTCGCTCGCAGCTTAGGACATGTTACTGTGTAATTACACTTTAATCTCAACTTCTACTCCACTTGGTAATTCAAGTTTCATTAAAGCATCAATTGTTTTAGAAGATGAAGAGTAAATATCTAATAATCTCTTATAAGAGCTTAATTGAAATTGTTCTCTAGACTTCTTATTTACGTGTGGTGAACGTAATACAGTGAAAATTTTCTTGTGTGTTGGTAATGGGATTGGACCTGTTACTACTGCACCTGTACTCTTAACTGTTTTTACAATCTTATCAGCAGACTTATCAACTAAATTATGATCGTAAGACTTTAATTTTATTCTAATTTTTTGACTCATTTTCTTTTAGTTTTAAGCTTCTACGCCTTTAGCTGCTTTAATTACTTCTTCAGATATATTTGAAGGTGTTTGAGCATAGTGTGAAAATTCCATTGTTGATGTTGCACGACCAGAAGATAATGTTCTTAAAGTTGTTACATATCCAAACATTTCTGATAATGGTACAGTTGCTTTTACAGTTTTAGCACCATTTCTATCACCCATATCACTTACTTGACCTCTTCTTCTATTTAAATCACCAACTATATCACCCATGTTTTCTTCAGGTGTTATAACCTCAAGTTTCATGATAGGCTCCATAATCACGGCTTTAGCAGCTTTAGCTACATTCTTAAACCCTAATTTAGCAGCTAATTCGAAAGATAATTGATCTGAATCGACATCGTGATAAGATCCATCTTTTAATGTAATCTTCATTGCATCAACTTCGAAACCAGCTAACGGTCCATTTACCATCGCCATTTTGAATCCTTTTTCAATTGAAGGGATAAATTCCTTAGGAACGTTACCACCTTTAATTACAGACTCAAACTGAAGTCCTACTTGACCTTCGTCTGCAGGCTCAATTGTAAATACGATATCTGCGAATTTACCACGTCCACCAGATTGCTTTTTATAAACCTCTCTGTGATCTGCAGCAGCAGTAATAGCTTCTTTATATTCAACTTGTGGTTGACCTTGGTTAACCTCAACTTTAAATTCACGCTTTAAACGATCTACAATTACATCTAAGTGTAACTCTCCCATACCAGAAATAATAGTCTGACCAGAAGCTTCATCTGAACGTACTGTAAATGTAGGATCCTCCTCAGCTAATTTAGCCAAGCCCATTCCTAACTTATCAACATCTGCCTTAGTCTTAGGCTCTACCGCAATACCAATTACTGGATCAGGGAAGTCCATTGATTCTAAAACAATTGGATGTTTCTCAGCCGTTAAAGTATCTCCTGTTTTAATAGATTTAAATCCAACAGCAGCTCCAATATCACCAGCCTCAATAAAATCAATTGCATTTTGTTTATTAGCATGCATTTGGTAAATACGTGAAATACGTTCTTTTTTACCAGAACGATTGTTCAACACATAAGAACCAGCATCTAAACGACCAGAATATGCTCTAAAGAATGCTAAACGTCCTACGAAAGGATCTGTAGCAATTTTAAATGCTAAAGCAGCGAATGGCTCCTTTACGTCTGGTTTACGAATTTCTTCTTCTTCAGTATCTGGATTTACACCCACAATACCTTCTTTATCTGTAGGAGAAGGCAAATAACGACATACAGCATCTAATAAAAATTGTACACCTTTATTTTTAAATGCAGAACCACAAATCATTGGAATAATAGCCATATCCATCACAGCAGCTCTAAGTGCAGCATGCACTTCATCTTCTGTAATAGAATCTTCATCTTCCATGAACTTCTCTAATAAGTTCTCATCGTAGCTTGCTACTTCTTCAATTAATAAAGCTCTATATTTTTTAGCTTCAGCTTTAAGCTCTTCTGGTATTTCAATAACATCAAAAGTAGACCCTTGAGTTTCGTCATGCCATACAATAGCTCTGTTCTTAACTAAATCTATGATACCTTTAAAGTCCATCTCATCACCAATGTTTAAAACAATTGGCACTGCGTTAGACTTCAACATATCTTTTACCTGCTGACAAACACCTAAAAAGTTAGATCCTTGACGGTCCATTTTATTAACGAAACCAATACGAGGTACTTTATAATTATCAGCTAATCTCCAGTTAGTTTCAGATTGTGGCTCAACACCATCAACTGCACTAAACAAGAAAACTAACCCATCTAATACACGCAATGAACGATTTACCTCTACAGTAAAATCTACGTGACCAGGAGTATCAATAATATTAAAATGGTATCCTTTTGTCTCAGGTGTTGGTTCACCATTTTCAATAGGGAATTTCCATTCACAAGTTGTAGCAGCAGAAGTAATTGTAATACCTCTTTCTTGCTCTTGCTCCATCCAGTCCATAGTAGCAGCACCATCATGTACTTCACCAATTTTATGTGAAACACCTGTATAGTAAAGAATACGTTCTGTAGTAGTAGTTTTTCCAGCATCAATATGTGCTGCAATACCTATATTTCTAGTAAATTTTAAATCTCTTGCCATTTCTTAAAATCTAAAGTGAGAGAATGCTTTGTTAGCTTCTGCCATCTTGTGAGTATCCATTCTTTTCTTAACAGCAGCACCTTCTTCTTTAGCAGCAGCTAATACTTCTGATGCTAAACGTTGTGCCATAGATTTTTCGTTTCTTTTACGTGAAAAGCTAATTAACCATTTCATCGCAGTTGAAACCTTACGGTCTGGACGAATTTGCATTGGAATCTGAAATGTAGCACCACCAACACGACGACTACGTACTTCTACGTGAGGCATTACGTTAGATAAAGCTTCCTTCCAAATTTCTAAAGCTGTTTTTTCGTCATCATTTTTTTTCTCTTCAACAATATCAATTGCATCATAGAATACTTTAAAAGCCACAGACTTCTTACCGTCCCACATCATCATGTTAACAAAACGTGTTACTAACTGATCATTAAATTTAGGATCTGGTAAAAGCGGTCTCTTTTTTGCTGCTCTTTTTCTCATGTCTTCTTCTTAAAGTTTTAAATTACTTCTTAGGGCGTTTTGCACCATACTTAGATCTACGTTGTGTTCTTCCTGATACACCTGCTGTATCTAAAGCACCACGAACAATGTGATATCTAACTCCTGGCAAATCTTTTACCCTTCCACCTCTAACCAATACTATCGAGTGCTCTTGTAAATTGTGACCTTCTCCACCGATGTATGCATTTACTTCGTTTCCGTTTGTTAAACGAACCCTTGCCACCTTACGCATTGCTGAGTTAGGTTTTTTAGGTGTCGTTGTATAAACACGAGTACATACACCACGTCTCTGAGGACACGAATCTAAAGCAGCCGATTTACTCTTCTTGGTTATTTTGGCTCTTCCTTTTCGTACTAATTGTGAAATTGTTGGCATATATTTCTATATAAAATTTTATTAACCCTCACTTTTGAGGGCTGCAAAGGTAGGAATTAATATCTATTTTTCAAACAGTTGCGAATTAATTTTTAAAAGAATTATAAACTTTACGTTTCTACGTATATTTTATATTCTATTTTTACGTTACTATGTGTGTTATTATATTTAGTATTGATGACCTTTTACAAACGATTTTTTTTAATAATTTTTCTCGTGATTTTTTCAAATCACTGTGCTGGTCAATCAATGAAATTGATAATTTTAGGAGAGAATAACGAAAAAACAAAGGTAATTGACTCTTTGGGTTACAGAAAAAACTTCAAAAATTACACTAATTTAAATCTTGAAGTAAAAAAAATTCAACACGATTTAACGCAACATGGATTTATTGATTCATCTATTGATGCTATAACAAAGAAGAATGACTCTGTTTATCAGGCCACATTATACTTGGGTAATAAGATTAAGAACATAAGAATACGTATTCACCCCAACCTAACAAAACAACTCCCTAATTTGAGCAACAGTAAAGAGCATGTTGATCTCAGCATACTTAATCTTCAAACTTACCTTAAGAACTTAAATTCTCTTATTGCGGAAGAAGGCGATCCTTTTGCAACAGTACAATTGATTAATATCACTAAATTTAATTTACAATTAATAACAGCTGACCTCAAGATTGTATCAAATAAAAAACGACGTATAGATAAAATTGTCATTAAAGGCTACGATAATTTCCCAAAGTCATATGTGAAACATTTTCTAAAATTAAAAACGGAAAAATTATTCAACCTCAATACCATTAAAAACAAAATTGAACTTTTAAACGACTTAAGATTCGCATCAAAAATTAAAGATCCTGAAGTCTTATTTACTAAAGATTCCACTACCTTATATATATATGTAGAAAAAACTAAAACAAATAACTTTGATGGATTTTTAGGATTTGGTACAAATGAAGACACCAACAGGTTAGAATTTGACGGCTATTTAGATCTTAGATTAGTAAATAATCTCAACTACGGCGAAACTTTAAACCTACTTTACAAAAGTGACGAAATAGATCAGCAGACATTTAAGGTAGATGCTGACCTTCCTTATATATTTTCTACGCCTATTGGTCTTCAGGTTGGGCTCAATATTTTCAGGAAGGATTCAACTTTTTTAAACGCCAATCAATACGCTAAAATAAATTACAAAATTAACAGTCAACACAGTATAGGTATAGGAATCACATCTACAAACTCCACCAATCTTCAAGATGATGACACTAATACACTCAATGACTACACCTCCAATTATTACACATTACAATACAACTATATAAAACCTCAAACGAGTGACCCTCTATTCCCAATTAAATTTTGGTTTAATTTTTCTTCTGGCTTTGGAGATAGAAAAACTGATTTAAATACTGAAAAACAAACTGCATTCAATTTAGAAACCTACAAGATTTTCAATCTTAACAGAACTAATAGCATTTATGCAAAAATTAGTGGCGCAACCTTAACCTCTAATAACTATCTTGATAACGAATTATTCCGTTTTGGTGGCATTAATTCAATTAGAGGTTTTGAAGAAAATAGTTTGGTTGCAAATTTATATGGTGTGCTGAGCACGGAATACAGGTACCGATTAAGCTCTAATATCTATGTTAATTCTGTGTTTGATGCCGCCTATTTTGAAAACAAGATTAGTAACACAAAAGAGAAACTGTTTGGGTTTGGACTCGGATTTGGATTGTTGACCAATACAGGATTATTTCGTTTTAATTATTCTAGCGGTAAAACAGAAAATAGAGCATTTAAATTATCGGACTCTAAAGTTCATGTGAGTTTAACTGCAACTTTTTAATTCTGTTTCAATACATTTGCACCTTATACCCATTTAATTTTAGGATATTTTATATACATGAAAGACGAAACCACAATTTTTGGTATTAGAGCGATTATTGAAGCCATAAAATCAGGAAAAACCATTGACAAAGTTTTTATGCAAAAGGGTTTGCAAGGAGAACTTTTTAAAGAGTTAGAAAATATAATACGTGCTGAGGGTATCAACTCATCTTATGTGCCTGTAGAAAAAATAAATCGTTTAACTCGCGGTAATCACCAAGGTGCTGTTGCTCAAATATCACCAATCGCATTTCATGATATTGACGAAATGGTGATGGAGGTTTTAGAATCTAATAAAACACCTTTGTTTTTATTATTAGATCAGCTTAGTGATGTTAGAAACTTTGGTGCCATTGTTAGAACTGCCGAATGCACAGGTGTAGACGGAATAATTATACAGAAAAAAGGGGGAGCTCCAATAAATGGAGACACCATAAAAACGAGTGCTGGCGCTATTTTTAAAATTCCTATTTGCAAAGTTGACCATATAAAAGATGCTGTATTTCACATGCAATCGTCTGGAATAAAAGTTATAGCTGCAACTGAGAAAGCAAAAAATTATTTGTATGATGTATCCTTCAAAGAACCATGCGCAATTATAATGGGATCTGAAGGCAGAGGAATAAATCCCTCTGTTTTAAAAGTGGTTAACGAGCAAGCTAAACTTCCTATTTTAGGTGATATTGAATCCCTAAATGTATCTGTAGCTTGCGGTGCTTTTTTATATGAAGCAGTTAGACAGAGACAATGAAAATCGCAATTAACATAAATTAACAGAGCGTTAAAAACGCTATAGAGAATCAATAAATTTAAATCATTTATTGATTTTTTTTTAGAATATTCCTAAAATAATCAACAAATAGCTATGAATAATGTTAAAAAAAGCAAAAAAAACTATTGTGTAAACAATATATTTTTCCCATTTTTGTTAAAATTTTAACAATTTATGAGATCACAACTAAAAACAATTTTAACGCTTTTCATGGCGTTTGTGGTGCAACTCACGTTTGCACAAGAAAAAACAGTTTCTGGTACTGTAACAGAAGATTCGGGAATGCCACTTTCTGGAGCTAGTGTTATAGTCAAAGGAACTTCAACCGGAGTCGTAACAGACTTTGATGGTAAGTATTCTATTGATGTAGATTCTGGTAGTACATTAATTTTTAGCTACATAGGTTTCGTTACCAAAGAAATGGTGGTAGGCGATTCTAATGTAATAGATGTACAACTTATTGAAGATGCTTCTGAACTTTCAGAAGTTGTAATTGTAGCGCAAGGAATTCAAGCTAAACCAAGAGAATTAGCTTACTCAGTTCAATCTGTTGGTTCAGATGCGATTAACAAATCAAAAGAAACAAATTTAGTTTCAGGGTTAAACGCAAAAGCAGCTGGTGTCCAGGTTACCACATCTTCTGGATCAGTGGGAGCATCTGCTAACATTAGAATTAGAGGTAATACTTCTATTACAAGATCTAATTCACCTCTATTTATTGTAGATGGAGTTCCAATTGACAACTCTTCATTTACAGAAGATGCTACTCAATCTAACAATAACTCTAGTACAGGTGGTTCAGATTTTTCTAATAGAGCCATAGACATCAACTCTGCTGATATAGAGTCAGTTAACATACTAAAAGGTGTTGCAGCTCAAACATTATACGGATTGCGTGCTGCAAATGGAGTCGTTATCATCACAACGAAAAAAGGAAAATCAGGAAAAACAAAAGTTACTTTATCCAATTCTATAGGGTTTTCACAATACAATCAAGGTCCAGATTTACAACGTAAATATGCGCAAGGTGGTGTTGTTGGTGGTGTTCAGATCTGGAGAGGTCCTGAAACCTTTGAAGGAGATTCTTGGGGACCAAATATTTCTACTTTAGAATATGATGGTGATTCAGCTTACCCATTTGATAGAGGTGGAAGATTAGTAGCTGCTGGTTCAGGAAACGGAATCGCTGCAAGATCTTATGATCATTACGATTTTTTCAAAACTGGAGAAATATATGACACAAATCTTTCTGCTAGTGGTGGAAATGAAAAAGTGAGATATCGTGCTTCTATTGGAAAATTAACTCAAAAAGGTATTTCACCAAATGAAGATTTCAACAGAAAAACATTTAGAGTTGACGTAGATGCGCAAATGTCTGAAAAATTAAAGCTTGAAGCTTCTGCTCAATATACTAATTCAGGTGGAAACAGAGTACAAAGAGGATCTAACATCTCAGGTATTATGTTAGGTTTATTAAGAACTGCACCAACTTTTGATAATGGAAATGGTCTTACTGGCCAAGAAGCAGCTGATAGCGCTTCTTCTTACTTTTATGATATTGAAGGATCAGAATTACCTGGTCACAGAAGTTATAGAGATGGAATCTATAACAACCCTTATTTTACAGTCGCTAGAAACATTAACCAAGATGACGTTAACCGTATCATTGGAAGAATGGGTCTATCGTATGACTTAAATGATTGGATTAACATTAAAGGTGCTGCATCTGTTGACCGTTATACCGATGTTAGAAAAATTGGTTTTGATGTTTTAGATGCAAGTTACGGTAATGGTAGAATGATTAACGATAACATTTCTAACCAAGATGTAAACTGGAACATGCTTGTAAGTGGTAGAAAGGACTTAAGTGATAAGATGAATTTAACATTTAACCTTGGGTATGACGGTTACTATACTAAATCTAATCGTAGAAGTGTAATTGGTGATGGAATGACTATTCCTGGTTATTTTAACTTAATTAATGTTGAAACAACACAGGCACAAGAAAGCACATCTGCCAAAAAATTAATTGGTACTTTCGCTACTACTACAATTGGTTACGATGACATTTTATTCATTACACCATCGTTTAGAAATGACTGGTCTTCAACTTTACCTGAAGGTAATAACACTTTCCAATCTTATTCTATTGGTGCTAGTTTTATCTTTAATGAATTACTTTTTGAAAATAGTGATGCTGTGGATTACAGTAAATTAAGGTTATCGTACGGTAAAACTGGTAACGATGCACCAATTTACGCTACAACAACAAACTTTTCTGGGTATTCTGCTTCAGGAGATGGATTCATTCAAAGTGTAGCGTTTCCAGCATATGATCAAGTTTCGTTTGAAAGATCTTCAAGAGCTGGTAATCCTGATTTAACACCAGAAATTACTACTGAATTTGAAATTGGATTAGAATTTAAAATGTTTTCAAACCGTTTAAATTTTGATATAGCATACTATAATAAAGAAACTAAAGATCAAATCATACCTGTTGATGTTGCTCCTTCTTCTGGATTTATTGATCGTTTTGACAATGTTGGATTAATATCGAATACGGGTGTTGAAATTTCTTTAGGAGGTACACCAGTACAAACAGATGATTTTTCTTGGGACATAAGCATGAACTGGACAACATATGAAAACGTAGTTGAAGAACTTACTGAAGGTGTAGAATTTATTACATTAAATGGATTTACAAGTACATCTTCTGTTGCAATTGTTGGTGAATCTTATGGTTCTATTTACGGTTCTAGATTTTTAAGAAACGATTCTGGTGAAGTATTGATTGACGATAATGGTTACCCATTACAAGATCCTACAGATGGTGTTGTTGGTGATCCTATCCCAGACTGGGTAGCTGGTATTAGTAATACTTTCACTTATAAAGACTTAAGCTTATCAGTACTTTTTGATATTAGACAAGGTGGTGATGTTTGGTGTGGTACATGTGGTATACTAGATTACTTTGGTACATCTGCTGCTACTTTAGTAAGAGAGGAATCATTAGTATTTAATGGTGTTGTACAGTCAACTGGACAACAAAATGCGCAATCAGTTCCTTATTATGATAACACGGTAAGTGAAAATAATAATGTTTGGAGACGTTACGGATTTGGTGGTTTATCAGAATCTAATGTATACGATGCTTCTTGGGTACGTTTAAGAGAAATCACTTTAGCTTACCAAGTGCCTAGTAAATATTTAGAAGGTATGTTTATTGATGGAATTAGTATTGCAGCCTATGGTAGAAACTTATGGTTAAATACTGATTATCCAGGAATTGATCCAGAAACAAATTTAACTGGAGATAGTAATGGTCTAGGTTTGGATTATTTTAACCAACCTAATACTAAGAGTTATGGATTTGATATAAAATTTAATTTTTAATAAAGATGAAAAAGATAAAAATAATATTAATTGGGATTCTTTCTATGGGATTAATCTCATGTGAAATAACAGACACAAATGTGGATCCTGATAATCCGTCTGCAGACGTAGTAAATGCAGGTGCGATTTATCCAGGAATGATAACTCAAACTCACAGAAACATTGTTGCTTTAAACGGTAGAATTGCAGGAATTGTAATGCAACAGTTTGATGGTTTAGATGCACAGCAGATTGCATACGGACAATATAACATTGGAGAAAGTGATATTGACAACAGTTGGGGCTTTGGTCTCTATGGTGGAGGTTCAATGACAGATTGTTTTGTAATTACTCAAAATAATACTGGTGAAGTAAGTGCTTTAGCAAAGTTATATATGGCAGCGAATTTAGGAATGACAACAAGTACTTGGGGAGATATCCCTTACAGTGATGCATTTTTAGGTGATGAAGGAAATGTTACGCCATCATATGACTCCCAAAGCAGTATATATGCTGATATTCAAACATTATTAACTGAATCGATTAATGAAGGTGTTGCTAGTGGTGTTGGTGAATTTTTCGGAGCTGGTGGAAGCGCAGATTGGGAAGGAACTGCTCACGCCTTAAAAGCTAGATATTATTTGCATTTAACTTCAGTTGATCCAACTGCTGCTCAAAATGCTTTAAGTGAAGCACAAATGGCATTTACTAGTACAGCAGATCAACCTGATTTTGTTTACAGTTTACCTGCTCAAAATGCTAACCCACTATATTTATTTGATAACGACAGACCTAGTACAATGGGATTCGGTGCAACTTTAAATACAATGATGACAAGTGATCCTAGATTAGCTTTATATACTACAGACGGAGAAACTTTTGCATCAGATGATTTATTCTGGGGAAAGGCAACATCGCCAACGCCTTTAATTTCTTATTGGGAAGTTAAGTTCATTGAAGCTGAAGCTATTGTAAGAACTAGTGGTGCAGATCTTGATGCCTTAACAGCATTGCAAGAAGCTGTTAGATCTAACATGTTATATGTAGGTGTATCTACAACTGATGCAGATCTTTATGTAAATACATTAACTTTAACTGGTACTTCTGAAGATAAAATTGAAACTATCATAACTGAAAAGTATAAGTCTTTATACGGAAATGGACCATTAGAAGCATGGGCTGATTATAGAAGAACAGGTTATCCTGATTTAACTCCTAATCCAGATGCTGTTCCTAGTTTTAATCCATCAGGAGTAATTCCAAGAAGATTCTTATATCCTATTACGGAAAGAACAACTAATAGTGCAAACTATGATGCTGCAATTTCATCTCAAGGCGGTCATTTGCTAGATGATGATATGTGGGTTTTTCCATCTAACTAAACTAAGTAGTATCTATTATTTAGAGGTTAGTCTAAAAAAAGGAGGTTATCGTAAGATAATCTCCTTTTGTTTTTTTTATATCTTAGGTTAAACTTTTTTAATCCTTCCGTCATTCATTATCATCCTTTTTAAAAATATATCTAATTTTTAATTCTTTCGTGCCCTCAGAATTATCTTCAATTTCAAGATCATTTTCAATTTCCGGCTTCAATTCAATAAAATTACCATTCTCATCAAAGTGTTTCATAAATGGATCATCATCTTCATTATAATGAGGTTCTTCCCATTTGTAACGTTCTGGCTTTGCTATTTGTTTTCTAAAAATTAAGGCAAATAATAAACCCGTTATTAACCCAGACAAATGGCCTTCCCAAGACATGCCTGCTTTTATCGGGAACACATACCAAATCATACTTCCGTATAAAAATATAACCAATAAGGATAATGCAATTAATCTGTAATGCTTGGCAAAAATGCCTTTAAAAAATATAAAACTAACCAAAACATAAACTAAACCACTTGCTCCGATATGGTTACCGTGATTAGCAATTAACCAAGTTAATGCTCCTGATAAGAGAATGCCGAAGCCAATGACTTTCCATGCTATTTTATTATAAAAATAAAATAACGACAAACTAAGTACAAAAAGTGGCACTGAGTTATTATAAATATGGTTAATATCACCATGCAAAAATGGGCTTGTTACTATACCAAATAAACCTTCAAGCTCTTGTGGTCTAATACCAAAATTATTTATGCTTCCATCAATTCTAACCTGATACCAAAATACTAGCCAAACAGCAAATAGTATTATCAACGGGTAAACAATGATGCTATTAGAATATTTAAAGTGTTGGTTGTTGCTCATGTTAAATTTCTATTTCAATTTTATATCCAAAATGGAAATGTCTGCAAAATTGGCAGAGCAAAAAGATAAAACCATTTGCTTATAATGTGGAATTAACGAATTAATTGAATTCATAACAAAAGCATTTTGTAATTTTGAAACCATGAATACACCTTTAGCAGAACGTCTTAGACCAAACACATTAGATGACTACCTAAGTCAACAGCATTTAGTTGGCAAAGATGGTATGTTATACCAGCAAATTAAAAGTGGCGTTATTCCATCTATGATATTTTGGGGACCTCCTGGAATTGGAAAAACTACATTGGCTAATATAATTGCCAATGAATCTGAACGTCCATTTTTTAAACTAAGCGCCATTAATTCTGGAGTAAAAGATATTCGGGAGGTTATTGACAAAGCGAAGAAAAGCGGTGGCTTGTTCACAGCTAAAAATCCTATTTTATTTATTGATGAAATTCATAGGTTTAGTAAATCTCAACAAGATTCACTTTTAGAGGCTGTAGAAAAAGGATGGGTTACACTTATTGGCGCAACTACTGAAAACCCAAGTTTTGAGGTTATCTCTGCACTTCTATCAAGATGTCAAGTTTATACGTTGAATGCTTTTAGCAAAGCAGATTTAGAAGCTCTTTTACAACGTGCTTTAAAGCAAGACACAAAACTTTCTAAATTAAACATTGAATTAAAAGAAACAGAAGCCTTATTGAGGATCTCTGGTGGTGATGCCCGAAAGTTATTGAACATTTTTGAGTTATTAATTGCTTCATTTGAAGACAATAATATTATTATCACTAATGAACTAGTGACCAAACAAGTGCAGAACAAAGCTGCACGATATGACAAAACTGGTGAACAACATTACGACATTATTTCTGCATTTATTAAATCTATTCGTGGTAGTGATCCTAATGCTGCAGTTTATTATTTAGCAAGAATGATTGAAGGCGGAGAAGATGTTAAGTTTATAGCGCGACGATTGCTAATTCTCGCTAGTGAAGATATTGGTAACGCCAACCCAACTGCGCTAGTAATTGCTAATAATACATTTCAAGCTGTTTCTGTAATAGGTCATCCTGAATCTCGTATTATATTAAGTCAGTGTGCAACATATTTAGCGAGTTCTGCTAAAAGTAATGCTGCTTATGAAGCCATTAATAGAGCTCAACAATTAGTGAAAGAAACTGGCGATTTATCGGTGCCGTTAGCCATGAGAAATGCGCCAACAAAACTAATGAAAGAATTGGGATATGGCGATGATTACAAGTACTCTCACAGTTACGAGAACAATTTTGCTGCTCAAGAATTTTTACCTAGTGAAATTGCAAACACCCAATTGTATAGTCCAGGAAATAATGCACGTGAGCAAGCACAGCGAAATTATTTAAAACAACTGTGGAAAGAAAAATATGGTTACTAAGTTTTAGAATTTAATATTGATAGACTCTTGCTCTTTTAGCTCACCATTATTTTCAGAATAGTACCAAAATCCATCTTGCTTAAATACAATTGCACTTTTTCCTTTTACTAGATAGACATTCTCTGCAGCTGTATTAAATAGAATCATCACTACTCTGGGCTCAGAGTTTACCAATTGAAACCCATTAGAAATCTCCTGTGCATAGTATTTTTCATTTTTAAAAGTAGTTGATATATTTGAAACCACTGCCTTCTCTTCCTTTTTATTTTCAGGTTTGAAGGTGCCTTCTAAAGTAGGTTCTTTTTTTTCTAATTCAAGATCTTTCGTCTTAGCAACCACTACTTTAGTTTCTGTCATCACAACTTCCGCTTCTTTATCTTTCTCATCTCCTGAATACTTATATTCTATATTTTGAAATGTTTCAAAAGCATCTCTTAATGCCTCAACGTAGGCTTTATCATATGTTTTTAAGCGCGATTCACCAACTTTTGAAGTCATTACCACAGCATCATAACAATCCTTGAGTGTCATTTCTAACTTTGTTTTAAACATTCCACTCTTAGTATTAGACAATTCTACTTTTAGTCCATTACATAATTCACTTTTTAAATTCTCCGGAATTTCATCAGTAAAATAAACTTGATATCCATGCTTATTAAATAAAAATTTAGTCAATGAATTTAATTGATACTGATCATCTGACTTTGAAAATTCATATTTTTTTGGAACAATGATATACTTGTAATTATTGATGTCTTTTTGAGCTATTCCATATACACTGATGAGAATAAACGATAGCGTAAAAATTAGTTTCTTGAACATAGTATGTCTTTTATAAATGATTTATTAATGCTTTTAATTCTGTAACGCTTTTAAAGTTCCCTGAGTTACTAAGGTTTTTATAATCAAAATGTATGGTATCCATTCCTATATTATGTGCACCTTCAATATCGGCTTCCAGACTATCACCAATCATTATACTTTCTGATGGTTTCGCTTGAGCTAACTCTAATGCAAAATTAAAAATTTTTGGATTAGGTTTTTTTACACCTACCATTTCAGAATCAGTAATGGTTTTAAAGTATTGTTTTATATTTGAGGTTGCCATTTTCTTTTCTTGAGCTTCATGGAATCCATTGGTAATAATATGGAGTACATACTTTTCCTTTAAATAATTTAGAGTCTCAAAAGTGCCTTCAAATAGATGATTAAACGAAGACAAGTGATCAATATAGGCATCAGACAAGAGATTGATTAAATCATCTTCAACAGACATATTAACACCATCAAAAGCTTCTTTCAACCTTCCATATCGCAATGCTGACTTGGTTACTTTTTCTTCTCGATAAAGTTTCCAAAATTTCAAATTTATAGGTTCATAGACTGATAAAAAATCTTTGGTATCAATTTCAATTTTATTCAGTTTAAAAATTTTATCAAAAGTTAAACCAGAATTTTTATCAAAATCCCAAAGTGTATGATCTAAATCAAAAAAGACATGTTTTATTCTATTTTTCATTCGGCTGAATCTAATACTAAATTGAATAATGACCTAAAACCTTTCCAACGTTCTAAATCGCTAAAAGCATAGTTGTGAAATATGGGAACAAAAGTACCATTTACTGCTTTTATTTCGTTTATAATTTTTTGTAAATGTTCCGTTTTATCTAATTTTGAATTGTACTTCAATAAGCTAAAATCTAAACATTGGTAAGGGTTAATTCTCAATGGTGTTTGCACTTCGTAATCTAAATCGTAAAATTGAAAAGGTGTACATGTACCTGCCCTAAAACCCAAAGTGTTAATATAGCCCATGGTAAAATCTTCGTTAATTTCTAACTCTACCAAGTTACGGTACGATGTAGGTAAATTTAATTTAGAAAACGAGTGACGTACGGCCTTCAAACCGTTATGGGTTATGGCTTCCATTTTAAGTTTTTCTTTTTTCATAACTTCTACATCATCAAGAGCAAAATAAGATGCCTTTATCCCAACATCACAGTAATCTGCAACCGATTTTATTAATGAAACAAATTGCTTTTTGTTAGTATTTATATTTTTGTCATATGTAGAATATTCGCCTATTAAAAATAGAACAATGAATTTAAATTTATATTGCTTTTGTTTTCTAATGATCCACTTAAAGGTATCGTAAGGATCGCGTTTAAAACCCATTAAAACGGAATATCTAAGATACAATTGTTTTAATTTAAAACGTCTTAAATCGTTTAAAGTACCTCCAATGGTACGCAACAATCCTTTGTTTTTAAAATAATATGCCACTGGCACATCAATTACTGGTTTTACTTGGTATGTACGATTTGGAAACTTATAATCTGGAAATCGTTCCTTCAAAACATCCTTTAATTTATATGCCCAAATATCAATGACCGGTTGATGCAGAAAATTAGATTTATAAGCTACACTTTCCGTAGCTAAAAACCGACCGTAATCATCTTTTACATGTGGTAAATATTCTTCGTATCTACTTAATAAATAAAACGAAGCCGCAAAAATATCAAATGGTAAATCACTACGCTCTCCAGTGGCAAAAAAACCTTTTGTATTGCCCCATTGTTGTGAGTTAACTTCAATATCAGACAAGCCAGTCTCAAACAATAATTCATTGCTCCTAATAAACAACTCATTACTTAGTGGTTGTTTTGCATAAGACATTTTAAGACTGTCATGTGCTATAAAATCTTCTACTTTAGATGTAAACCGCACTTCAATTCCTAAGATACGTTTACAAATATGCTTAAACGTATAGGTAACTCTCGGTGTAATTTTATGTGTATAAACTAATAGCATATGGCTTTGCGAATTCCAAAAAGATAAAAATAACAAATTCCAAAGTTGAAATAACTAATTTGGTTGGTTATGTTTTCGTTTAATAAAAACAGACGTTCTAAAGAATACTTTCATCTGCAAAACTATAGTAGGCGCTCTCAGTAATAATTAAATGATCTAATACAGAAATATCTAAACTTTGTGATGCCAATTTTAGTTTGCTGGTAATATCCTTATCTGCTTTACTTGGTATCAGCGTCCCAGAGGGATGGTTATGTGCAAGGATTAGTGCCACTGCTCCTACTTCGAGTGCATTTTTAAGTACTAACCTTACATCTACTAAAGTACCTGTAATACCTCCTTTACTTAGTTGATTTTTTTTAATGACTTTATTAGAGTTATTGAGATATAGAATCCAGAATTCTTCATGTGGTAATTCGCCAATAATGGGTTGCATAACATTAAATACCGAACGGCTTGAGGTAATTTTATCTAATTGAAGTGCCTCTTCTAACCGTCTTCGCTTTCCTAATTCTAAAGCTGCAGCAATAGTTATGGCTTTAGCTTCGCCAATACCCTTAAACTCCATTAACTGAGCGAGTGATAATTTCCCTAAAGCATTTAGATTATTATCTACGCTAGCAAATATCCGTTTACAAAGAGCCACAGCACTTTCATCTCTATTACCAGACCCAATTAAAATAGCAATCAACTCTGCATCACTTAGAGTTGCTTTTCCTTTGTCTCTTAGCTTTTCCCTTGGCTGATCATCTAGCGACCAATTTTTAATTGAAAATGAATTTGGATTCCCTGCCATGCTTTAAAGATAAAAAATTGTAAATTTCAAGTATCATTATTTTCAATAATATTACAAACATTATAATGACATAAATCAATATCTTGAAACAATATCAGGATAATAGCAAATGAACTATCCACCAAAACACCATCAAGACGACAACCGTGATCATTTAATAGAGGTTATAAAAAACTATCCTTTAGCCACTGTTATTTCAGTTAAGGAAAACCAACCGTTTATAACACATTTACCTTTAATTTATGATAATGAAACACTCATTGGCCATATAGATATTTATAATCCTCATGCACAATTATTGAGAGATAATAAAGACGTTACTATTATTTTTGGAGGTCCAGAATGTTATATCTCTCCTAGTATTTTTTCTACTACTCAATTACCGACATGGAACTATATTAAAGTACATATAAAAGGAAAAGTTGAAGCTATAGAAGACAAAATGGCTTTAAAAAAATCGTTAATCACAATGACAGAATTTTTAGAAGCGCCCGAACACAACTATGTTTTAGAATCTGAAAATCCTAGATTAGACAAAAATTTAAAATACATAGAAATGTTTAAAATTTCCATTACCGATTGGGAAGGAAAATTCAAACTTTCTCAAGATAAAAAACCAAAAGACAAAGAAACGGCCAAAGCAGAATTAATTAAAGCAAACCAAGAGAGTATTAAACAATTTCTAGATCGTGTTTTTAAATGAAGATCATTCTAATAATACATTTAGTTGCTACGGTATTCATGACTGGGTTATGCTGGTTTGTACAAATTGTACACTACCCACTTTTTAGAGCTATTGAAAGAAACGAATTCCCTAGTTATGAACGTAAAAATGTTATTACAGGCTTTATTACAGTTCCTGTTATGGTTATTGAGTTAATTACAGGTCTCATTCTATTATATCATTTTCGAGATAGCTTACACTTATTAAATATGGTATTATTAACCTTTATTTGGTTAAGCACTTTCATTTTTCAAGTTCCTATCCATTTAAAATTAATGCAAGAAGGTTCCCCTGAATTAATCACGAAAGTGATTAGAACAAATTGGATAAGAACATTAAATTGGACAGCAAGAACACTTTTGCTTGGGTATCTAATTTGGACATTAATCGTTTTTTGACAGGCCAATAAAAAATCTTATCTTAAAAGAAAAAAAAATAACATTATGAAAGACTTAAAAAAAGAAGATATAAAGCAAGAAGTTTTTGATCTATACGATGATTACGCACACAATAAATTGAACAGAAGGCAATTTGTAGAAAAGCTATCGTTATACGCTGTCGGTGGAGTTACGCTTTCTTCGCTAATGAATTTTATGTCTCCAGACTATATAAATACGCTATTAGTAAAACCAGATGATCCTACCTTAGAATCTGATTTTATTAACTACGATTCTCCTAAAGGAGGAGGAACTATTAAAGGACTACTATCTCAACCAAAGGATAACAAAACAAAATTACCAGGTGTTATTGTTGTACATGAAAACAGAGGTTTAAACCCATATATTGAAGATGTTGGCAGACGTACCGCAAAAGAAGGTTTTATTTCATTAGCACCAGATGCCTTATCTCCACTTGGTGGATATCCTGGAAATGATGATGATGGTAGAGCGATGCAAAAAAAGAGAAACCAGCAAGAAATGCTTGAAGATTTTATCGCAGCATATAACTACTTAAAAAACCACGAAAACTGTGATGGTAACGTTGGTGTAGTTGGGTTTTGTTTTGGTGGTTGGATTTCTAATATGATGGCTGTCCGTATACCAGATTTAGCAGCGGCAGTCCCTTATTATGGTAGACAGCCCGAAGCAGAGGACGCTGCAAAAGTCACAGCTCCACTTTTACTTCAATATGGCGAATTAGACACTAGAGTAAATGCTGGTTGGCCAGCTTACGAAGCCATTTTAAAAGAAAACAAAATTGAACACACAGCTTATATTTACCCTAATGTTAATCATGGCTTTCATAATAACACAACACCAAGGTATGATAAGGAAGCGGCAACATTATCTTGGCAAAGAACCATTGCATTTTTTAAAAAACATTTAAAATAAACATGAAGTTCCATGCATTGATTACCAGTTTTATTTTAGCATTTTGCTGTATAATTTCTGCGCAAGAAAAAGAATATAAACCAGTAAAATTCCCTAAAGGTTACACCTCTCAACTTGATGTAGTTTACAAAACCGTTAATGAATGGGAAGGTCGCATAGACTTGTACACTGAGCAAAATGCAAAAGAGCCAACACCAATTTTACTAAATATTCATGGTGGTGGTTGGAATCATGGCGAAAAAGAATCTCAATCTGGTTTTGGTTCCTTTTTTAAAAATGGATATGCCGTCGCTAATGCAGAATATCGATTAGTAGATGTTGCTCCTGCACCTGCAGCGATTGAGGACGTGAGATGTGCATTAATCTATATCTACAATAATGCGAAAGAATTAAATATAGACACTAATAAAATAGTCATAATGGGTGGATCTGCTGGAGGACACTTGGCACTTATGGCAGGACTACTTGGCAACAATTCAATCTACGATGAAGATTGCACATACAAAGGCGAAATAAAGATAGCAGCTATTATAAACAAATATGGTGTTACCGATTTAGTACCACTTGCAAAATGGAAGTCTGCCAAACGATGGTTGGGAAAGAACTATCTCGATGCAGAGTTCACACAATCCGTGTCTCCATTGTATTATGTTACCGAAGACAGTCCTCCAATATTTATTGTGCATGGCGATGCAGATCCCATTGTTCCTTATTCACAATCCGTGAAACTTTATGAAGCTTTAGTTAACAACAACGTCGTTACAGAATTTTTATCCATTCCGAATGGTAAACATGGTAAATTTAAAAACGAAGATAAAAAACTATTTAGAACAAAAATGTGGCAATTTCTTAAAGAACTCAACTTATCCAATTTCTAAGTCAAACCCATATTTATTGAACCACATAAGACACCAAACGTCTTTTTATTTTTGGTATTTCTTCACTCATCAGAGAAGATGTATCATAAATTAAACCGATACCATCGACATAAAAAAAGTGATCTAAAGCATTAGCTTGTTCGCCATTTGATTGTATGGCATAGCGTTGAGAATATGTACTTTCAAACGTACCTGCTTCTACTGTAATTTCGTTATCTACAGCAACTAATTGATCGTAAATTGTCGCAAAACCGAGTTCTGCGCTTGTTCTGGCAGAGAAATCATTATTGGCATATTTAACTTTTCCGGTTTCCCAAATCAGATAACCTACAGAATCTCTTAATAATTCAAAATGTTCACCATTAGGATTACAAAATGCTACGCCGTTTTCATTGCCTGTAGTTAATTGTCTAAATTTATAATACGTATTTCCGTTAACTAACTCTGTACCTACTATACTCACAGAATCTATGACGTTTATCTCATCATATTCTTGGGTGCTATTATTATACTTGTAGTTTTTATAGACCCATTGATTACCAACGGTAAGTGCGTAAAAATTAGAATCAGGATTTTGGAAATTCTCATCAGTATCAGTAGCACAAGACGATACTAAAAAGGCGAAAACAAAGGCATAAACAATTCGTTTCATAACTTTAGTGATTGATTATTGGTTGAAACGTAGAACTGCTTTATGCGCGATTGGTTAAGGATTGTTACTTTTACCAACGTAAAAAAATTAAATTTATTATTACGGCATCAAGATTTGACTTTCTGAAATAATTCAACGACATTCGTTTCTTAACTTCCATAAAAATCAGCACCTAAAATGTCAATTACACTTTTATCATCGCCATTACAAGGGTTTACTGATTTTAGATTTAGAAATGCATTTAACCATTATTTTGGTGGTATTGACACTTTCTATGCACCATACATACGATTCAATAAAAAGCTAATAATAAAAAACTCTTATCAACGCGATTTAAAACTAGAGCACAATACCGAACTTGAGGTTATTCCTCAAATTATGACGAACAGTGCAGATGAGTTTCTGTTTGTCGTAGACTATATTCAAGAATTGGGTTATAAAGAATTGAATTGGAATTTAGGTTGTCCTTACCCAATGGTCACTAACCGAGGAATGGGTTCCGGTTTAATTTGTGATCCCGAAAAAATCAATCACATTCTAGATCGTGTACATTCTGAAACTGATATTTTAGTATCTATGAAAATGCGCATGGGTTATGAAAATCCTGAAGAAATCTTACACGCCTTTCCTATTCTAGATGCTTATCCCTTAAAAAACATTGCCATACATGCTCGTATTGGTAAACAACTATACAAAGGCGGTGTTAATTTAGAGGCATTTCAAAAATGTATAGAGAGCACCAAACACAAATTGTATTATAATGGCGATATTACTTCTGTGGCTAAACTTAAAGCGATGCAAACTAGATTTCCTAGTATAGATCATTTTATGATTGGTAGAGGACTCATAGCAGATCCGTTTTTACCAAGTATGATTAAAAATGATACCACAGAATACCCTAAAAACCGATGGGAAATCTTTAAAGAATTTCATGACACCATTTACCATCAATACGATGAAGCCTTATCAGGACCAACACCAATAAAAATGAAAATGCAAGGCTTCTGGGAATACTTTGCGCAGTCGTTTTCTAATCCACAAAAGACGTTTAAGAAAATTAAAAAAGCGAATAATCCAAGAGCTTACCAACAAGCTGTTGCTGAGATTTTAAAGAATGGATAAGCGTATAGTCTTTAAAAATTTAGCTATATTTCTTCCGTATATTAATTATAAAACGGTCGCATTCGAATTCAAATAATAAAAAAATGGAATTTGATAAAAACATCTTATCCTTTTTAAAGCCTAAATTAATAGAGGAATTAAAAAATAAATCTTTACTAAAAGAATTTTCAAAAGGCACTGAAATTTTAAGAGAAGCACAATATGTAAAAGTTATTCCTATTGTGCTCAATGGTCTTGTTAAAGTATACTCTAGATTTGACGAAAAAGAGTTACTACTCTACTACATAGAACCTGCTCAAAGTTGTGTAATGACCTTCTATGCCGCTTTAAAAAATACGCCAAGCAAAGTATTTGCTACAACTGAAGAAGATTCAAAAATATTACTTGTTCCTGTTGACCACCTACCTTTATGGCTAAAAAAGTACCCAGATTTTAATGAGCTCTTTTTCAATCAATTTAATTTAAGATATTCTGAATTATTAGATACCATTGGTCATTTATTACTAGACAAAATGGACAAAAGACTTTATGACCACATTAAAAAGAAAACGGAATTAACGAATAGTAATTCTATAAAAATGAGTCATAGTCAAATTGCAAATGAGTTAGGCACAGCTAGGGAAGTTATAACAAGAGTTTTAAAAAAGCTTGAAACGGAAGAAAAAGTGGTTCAAAATTCAGGAGAAATAAAAATTATAAACGCGTGGTGACTACAGTCACTGCACAGCTTAAAAATACCCATTATTTTTGTCTCGCAATGATGCAACAAATTTTAAAATTTACATAAGATGAAAAAAAACATGGGTAACACAGATAAAACAATTAGAATAATAGTTGCTATAGTTATTGGTGTATTATTCTTTACTAATATCATTTCGGGTACTTTAGGGATTGTTCTTCTCACTGCAGCAGTCATTTTTGTTATAACGAGCTTAGTAAATTTCTGTCCATTATACACCATATTTGGTGTACGCACGTGTCCTATTGACAAAAAAGACTAAAAACATTACTATAACTTTAATTAGTTAGCATAAAACGGAATTAAGACATCGAGAATCAGTATTAACTTTTACAGTTCTCTATGCTATTATTTCAATATACTGAACATTTTTAGGTCTATATTTGTAGTATCAGATTTATATTCAAATATTGAAAGACCTTTTACTCATAACACCCCCATTTACACAACTCAACACGCCATATCCTGGCACAGCGTATCTAAAAGGGTTTTTAAACACAAAAGGAATTGAGTCTTTTCAAATGGATTTGGGTATAGAGGTTATTTTAGAATTATTTTCTAAATCTACGTTTCAGGACTTATTTAATCTTGCTCTTGAGAATGACCGTATTCAATCTGAAAACTGTCAACGTATTTATGCACTGAAGGAACTTTATTTAAAGTCTTTAGATGACATTATTTTATTTCTTCAAGGGAAAAACCAAACCTTTGCTAGGCAAATTTGTAGTGATGGATTTTTACCACAAGCCTCTCGTTTTGAACAATTAGACGACATGGATTTTGCTTTTGGCTCTATGGGAATGCAAGATAAAGCCAAGCATTTAGCTACCTTGTATATTGAAGATTTGTCCGATTTTATTGTAGAATGTATTGATCCAGATTTTGGTTTTAGTCGTTACGCAGAACGTTTAGGCCAAAGCGCCAATTCTTTCAATGCGCTTTATACGCACTTGCAAGATGATGCCACATATATTGATCAAGTTACTTTAAAAATTTTAAATGATCAGATTAAAGAAACTCAACCAAAACTAATCTGTTTTTCGGTGCCTTTTCCTGGTAATTTATATAGTGCTTTTCGTTGCGCACAGTTCATAAAAACAAATTATCCTGACATTAAAATTGCAATGGGTGGTGGTTTCCCTAATACCGAATTACGTTCTGTCAATGATGTTAGAGTTTTTGAGTTTTTTGATTTTATTACCTTAGATGATGGCGAATTACCAATTGAATTTCTTTATAAAAATGTTTGTCAGTCAGAGTCAAAGCTAAGCATCTCAGTACAAGAATTTAAACGCACCTATTTACTATTAGATGGCGTTGTTACTTACAAAAATAACAGCACAGCACCAGATTATAAACAAGCCGAAGTTGGTACACCAGATTATTCAGATTTGTTGTTAGACCAATATATTTCTGTCATAGAAATTGCCAACCCAATGCACAGCTTATGGAGTGATGGCAGATGGAACAAACTTACCATGGCTCATGGTTGTTATTGGGGAAAATGTACGTTTTGCGATATTTCTTTAGATTATATTAAAATTTACGAACCCGTTGCTGCTAGTCTTTTAGTTGACCGAATGGAAACGCTAATTGCACAAACAGGAGAAACCGGATTTCATTTTGTAGATGAAGCTGCTCCTCCTTCTTTAATGAAAGCTTTAGCGCTCGAAATTACAAAACGAGACCTGAGCGTTACCTGGTGGACAAATATTAGGTTTGAAAAAAACTTTACACAAGACCTCTGTCTTTTACTAAAAGCCTCTGGCTGCATTGCTGTTTCTGGTGGTTTAGAAGTAGCTTCTGATCGCTTATTAAAATTAATAGACAAAGGTGTAACTGTTGCACAAGTAGCTCAAGTTACGCGCAATTTTACGGAAGCCAATATTATGGTACATTCGTATTTAATGTATGGGTATCCCACACAAACTATGCAAGAAACAGTAGATAGTTTAGAAATGGTTCGCCAACTTTTTGAAATCGGAATTTTGCAATCTGGTTTTTGGCACCAATTTGCCTTAACAGCGCATAGTCCTATAGGTTTGCATCCTGAAGATTATGGGATTACTCCAAATTATAAAACCATAAGTTTTGCTAACAATGATGTGGACTTTTCAGATTCTACAGGTATAGATCATTCGCAATTTAGTTATGGTTTAAAGAAATCACTGTTTAATTTCATGCATGGTATTGGCTTTGATTTACCATTACATGATTGGTTTGATTTCACAGTACCTGAAACTACAATTTCTCCAGATTTCATCTATAACTGTTTAGCAGAAGAAGTAGAACCTATTATTAAGCCAAGTGCTAAAGTCACGTGGTTAGGTGGTTTACCTTTAATTTCTGAATTTTCTAAATCAAAAAAAGGAAAAATCATAAACTATTTAGAAGTTACGTTTCATGATGCTATAGAAAGCTATCAAATTACTCTCGAAAAACAAAAAGGACTTTGGCTTTTAGATACTTTAGCAGGCCTTACACCGCAACAGCAACCTCAAACATTTAAACAGTTAAAAACCAATTTTGAAAACCAATTTGAAAATTTTGAATTGTTTTGGTATTCTAAACCTATGGATATACTGCGTGGTTTTGGACTTTTGGTATTATAAATATTAATCTTAGTCTAAACAAACACCATGTAAGGCTTTCATCAAAAACCCAACTAACGTATCTTTGCATCCCATTAATTAGTGGAAATTATGAAAGCACCAAAGCTATTAGATTACATAAAAGCCGTATTAAAAAATATGCCAAACGATTGGTTAAATTTAACTACGCATCGTTTAGATATTTACAATGAAAGTTTAGCTAAAACTCAATTTTTAGATGAGTTTGAAGCATTATACACTAACAATAATTCTGAAAAATCAGCACTCTACGATTTACCAACAGCATACGATTATATTAGATTAGGTCATCCATTATCTTCTGTATTAGAATGGACAATCGCAAAACAATATAGCTTAGAATCAGAAAGTGTTATTAGTTTTTCATCACAAACAGTTCCTGTTTTATCTGTATTAAGAGCTAATCTATTCACGAATAAAAACACTCAAATTATTTATACCAATGCATTGCCAACATCTTTTAATGCAGACCTCATAAAACGTATTTACGGTTATAATTTTGAACTTGTAAAAGTGGAACGATTAGAAGATGTTTCAGACTACGATGGAAGCACTATTTTTATTTCGGAACACAACGAAATTGATGCCTTTAAACTTAATCCTAATGTCGATTTCTATGTAAATCTTTATCAAGAATTAGGTAGCATTTTAATTGTTAATGGAGAGAAAAACAATAATTACATTTCAGATATTCAGCATGTAAGACGTCGAGAAACCATTGCTATGACGCCTTCTGATTCTCTGTTGGCTTTAAAAGCGCTTACTGAGCAAACGTCTTTCAAAGTAAAACAAACTAATCCTGCAGACAAGGCAAGTGTTTTAAGCGAGATCAACACCATTACAAATTCGGCAACACAAGCTGTTGTTGGTTCTAGTGGTTTATCTATTCAGTATGCTATAATGATGGGTTTAATTCATACGGCATTAGAGAATCACAAAGGCAAAGCGATTAAATTTATTGTACCAACTAATTGTTATGGTGGTACTAATGACCAAGCCAGACGAGTTGCAGCATGTTTAGACCATGTAGATGTTGTAGATTTAGAAGTTGATGGCGATAATGATATGGTTAAAAGTATTGATGCCGTTTTAGCTAAAGTAGCAGCAGAAGACGCTATTCCATACATCATTGCAGAAATCCCAACCAATCCACGTGTTGAAGTTCCGGATTTGGAAGCTCTTAAAAACGTGCTAAGTAAAGTACGTAAAACAGCAAATGGAGAAACAGCCATAGATCCCGTTTTTATATTAGACCAAACATTTTGTCCTAATTTTCACTTTTTAGGTGAAAACGATACGCTTTCTGTGGTAAGAACAATTTCTTATGTGAGTGGTTCTAAATTTCCGAGTGGTGGAAAATGTACGGCTGGTTATTGTGTTGCTAACAAAAAAGCCGAAGACCTAATGGCCAACATAGGTTTACATTTAGACCTTTGCGATAATGAAGCCACTGCACTACAGTATGAGTTATTAGCAAAGCAAATGCCATCGATGAATCAAAGAATTGCAGATGCTTACACCAATACAAGAGCATTTGTTAATTTTATACATGCCAACTTACCAGATGCCAAAATCAATTTTGTATCAGAAGAATTAGCTTCACAAGGATTTACGCCATCTGTGTTTTCACTAGACTTGCCAACTAAAGGCGATACTCCAGAAGAAAAGGAAACATACAAAAGAGCACTGAATCATAAATTAATTGATTTAATGATTACTAAAATTCCTGACGAGAGTAAATATTGTGTGAGTTACGGCCAACTAAAAGGTGTGTATTGGACGATACCTGCAACCTCAACACAAGGCACAACTAAAGAAGGAGACAAAGATTATATTGCCAGAGTAGCACTTTCTCCTGATATGGATTTAGAACTTCATAAAAGTGTGTTTTTAGAATTTGTACAAGGGATTTAAATTTATAATATATTAAACCTGAAACTAACGCATGTTTATCATTAATATAACTTACAAAACCGAATTGACCGTAATTGATCAATTTATAGATGCACATATAAAGTTTTTGAACAAACATTACGAATTAGGACACTTTATAGCTTCTGGTCGCAAAGAACCGAGAACAGGAGGTATTATATTATCTCCTATGACAAGTACATCTAAATTGGAGAACATAATCTCAGAAGATCCATTTAAAATTAATGAATTAGCAGATTATGAACTCATAGAATTTATACCAAGTAAAACATCGGAAACACTTAATTTTTTGAAGCAAGATTGTTAACCTTATTTAAAGCTTAATACAGAATGGAAATTTTAGAATGGATACAAGATTGGTTTCAATCTAATTGTGATGGAGACTGGGAGCATGGAGATGCAATTCAGATTATCACCTTAGACAATCCAGGTTGGGATGTTGAAATAGATATCTCAAAAACTTCAATTGCAAATCTTGAAATAAAATGGGTTCTTAATGAAAATGGTAAACAAGATTGGTATGGTGTTAAAATTCAGAACCAACGTTTTAGAGCTGCAGGTGATGCGAGTAAATTAATTTATCTACTCAATTTATTTAGAGAAATGATTGAGAAGATTGAGAATGAGTAATACTCATGAATAGCACTTAACACACTCTTTTCTAGATAAAAACACATTTTACTGATTGATTATTTAAAAAAATTACTATTCTTATAGATAATATTTATTTACAGTAAAATCGAAATGAAAGGCAAAAACTTTATTCTAACTATAGCAATAGATAATTATTCAGACTCCAAGTTTAACAACTTAAATAATGCAAAATTAGATACAGATAATATTCAAAATATATTATTAGATAACTATGGGTTCGACTTAATCGAGGATTCAATAAGTGACGAATGTGCGACAAGAGAACGAATTATAAATACGTTGGCTTCATTATCTAATTCTCTATTGCCGAACGATAATATAATCATCTACTTTGCTGGTCATGGTATAATTAATAAGAAAAGTCGGTTAGGCTATTGGGTTCCATATGATGCAAAATACAGCTCTATCGCAACCTGCATTAACAATTCAACTGTAATTGATTCAATCAAGGCAATTGACTGTAAACATCTGTTATTAATATCTGATTCGTGTTTTTCAGGATCTTTCATAACGAGTCATCGATCGGTTGAATTTCCAATGTCTTTTAAAAAGCTGAATGAAAAATCGTCAAGATGGATTTTAACATCAGGAAGAGTTGAAAGTGTGTCTGATGGAGAACCTTTAAAAGGAAGCCCTTTCGCTATTTCATTTTATGAATATCTTAATAACAATAGAGAACCTTTTTTTTCTTTATTAGATATAGCAAATTATATAACAAAAGAAACAAGTTCAAGAACCAATCAACAACCAGTTTGTTCTCCTCTATCATTCTATAATCATGAAGGTGGACAGTTAGTTTTTAAATATGACCCTAATAAAGGAAAAAGTAGAATAGGATGGGAAGCAAAATTTGAGGAATTCTGTAATTCTAAGGAAACAATCAAGGAATGGCCACATATTTCGCAATATAATCCAAAAACAAAATCATTAGGTAGGTGGTGCTCTGACCAACGCAATTTTAAAAGAACAAAAAAACTTAGTGTTGAACGTGAAAAAAGACTCATTGATGCAGGATTTGTTTTTAACCCGTACATTAAAAAATTCTACTCTGGTTTTGGAAAATTTATGGCATTCATGCATGAAACTGGATATAATTATGTCCCATCACACTTAAGAAAACAATATAACGTCGAGTTAGCATGGTTGAGATTACAACGAAATAGTTTCAGAAAAAATCCTGAGAATTACCCTAAATACAGATATGATTTATTAGTTAAAAATGGAATTGCTCTACATACCAATTCAAATGATGATATCTGGGATGAATTTTGCATTGAGTTGATAAAATTTTATTCAAAAAACGAAAAGTTTATCACAATCCCATCACAAGTATCAAAAGACGAGAAAATTAGTTGGTTAGGAAATAAACTAAATGACTACATGTATTACTGGAAAAAAGATAAACTAACTGATGAAAAAGTAGCCATTCTTTCAATGTACGTTGATAAGGATTACCAAAAAAATACGCACAAAAGAAATTTCTATAAAAAAGTTATGGAATTCAAAGAGTTCCAAAATGGAAATAAAAATAGAATACCTAAACAACGCGGAAATAATAGAGCTTTAGGAGTTTGGCTGGCTCAAATAAAATGCGCGCTTAATGAAGGAACC